>NZ_KV836313.1:0-322227 GCF_001838335.1 Corynebacterium sp. HMSC075F02
TGAAACTGTCCAAAAAAACGTCCGCATCCCCTTTCGCCTATTAACCAGCTCCCCTTAGCGGGACTCCAACCACGCCAATATGTCGGCGTAGACCTCTTCCTTATTCAACTCGTTGAGAATCTCATGGCGACCATCCGGGTAGACCTTAAAGCGCACGTCCTTCTTCCCTGCGTTCAGGTATTTGCCCACGACCTCAGTCACACAGGCAGCGCCACCCGCCGGATCAACGGCACCGGAAACCACGAAAAGTGGCAGATCATCAGGCGCTTTCTCATAGGCTTCAGACGAATTCGCGTAGTGCGTGCCGACGAGAAGGTCGCGGAAAAAGGCATTGGTGGGAACGAAACCACACTTGTCGTCCGCAATATAAGCATCGACAATCTTGTGGTCGCGGGTGAGCCAATCAAACTTAGTGCGGCGCTCAAAGCCCTTGTTGTAATCAGCAAAGGTGAGGGTGTTGAGCAGCTTGCCCGGCGCGGTAGGACGAATCTTAGCCAGCAGGTTTGCAACCTTCATTCCCGCATCGCCCTTAGCTCCTGGCCACGACACGGTGCCCATGATAATGACGCCGGTAAGCCCCTCGCCGTACTTGGCGATGTAGTTACGAGTCAGAAGCGAGCCCATGGAGTGGCCGAGAATATAGTGCTTGCTGCCTGGGAATTCTGCATCAACGTACTGGCGCACTGCGTGGAGGTCTTCGAGAATTAGATTCCAGCCACCGTAGTCAGCGAAGTAGCCCGGGATGCCAGCATCCGTCTTGGTCATACCGTGGCCGCGATGGTCATGCGCGACGACGGCATAGCCCTGGGATACGAGGTACTCGGCGAATTTAGCGTAGCGGTTGGCGTACTCGACCATGCCGTGGACAATCTGCACCACTCCCTTAGGAGTAATGGGCGCGCCCTTGTCATTTTCTGGGACCCAGCGCAGCACATTCAATGTGGCACCTGGGCGAGAAAGCGAAGTCCTAACAGCCGATGTCACGTCGGGCACCTTTCGCGTAGAGGTTTCGATACTTACCGCTCATCGTACCGAGGAACTTGGCTGCTCACTGGTGGTTTCGCCAACAAACGACGAAAAACTCTGCCACCAACGTGACAGAGTTTTTCAAAGGTACTTACGTTTGCACGTTTGCGCGTTTCGCGCTTCGCGATTCGCGCGTGACGCACGTGAAGCTACAGAATCTCGCCCGGCTTGTAGGCCGCGGCCTCTGGGTACTTGTCCACGACGGTCTGCACACGCGCAACTACGCGGTCAACCTGAGATTCTGCGGCACCGATGAAAGCGTGGCGGTCTGCCAGAGCGTCGGCAAGCCCTGCGGCATCCAGCGGGAAACGCTCATCTGTAGCGAGACGTTCAGTGAGATTCTGCTCGGCGCCCTTTTCGCGCATATCCAGTGCGGTGGCGACGGCGTGCTCCTTGATGATCTCGTGGGCTTCCTCGCGGCCCATACCAGCGCGGACGGCTGCCATGAGGATCTTGGTGGAGGCGAGGAACGGCAGGTAGCGCTCCAGCTCACGGTCAATCATGGCCGGGAATGCACCGAACTCGGACAGGACGGTGAGGAAGGTTTCGAACATGCCGTCCATGGCGAAGAATGCATCCGGCAGTGCAACGCGGCGGACCACGGAGCAGGAAACGTCGCCTTCGTTCCACTGAGTACCGGCGTATTCGGAGAGCATGGTCATGTAGCCGCGCAGGATGACCTGGAAACCGTGGACGCGCTCACAGGAGCGGGCGTTCATCTTGTGCGGCATGGCGGAAGAGCCAACTTGGCCTTCCTTGAAGCCCTCGGTGACGGTCTCATTACCGGCCATCAGGCGGATGGTGGTGGCCAGCGATGCAGGCCCTGCACCGAGCTCGACCAGCGCGGACAGAGCGTCGAAGTCGAGGGTGCGCGGGTAAACCTGACCGACGGAGTCAAAGACGCGGTCGAAGCCGAGGCCTTCAGCGATTTCGTTTTCCAGGGAGGCCAGCGCGGACTCGTCACCGTCAAGCAGATCCAGCATGTCCTGGGCGGTGCCCATCGGGCCCTTGATGCCGCGCAGCGGGTAGCGGGAGATCAGGTCTTCTACGCGCTCGATACCCAGCAGCATCTCGTCCGCAGCGGAGGCGAAGCGCTTGCCCAGAGTCGTTGCCTGCGCGGCGACGTTGTGGGAACGACCCGCCATGACCAGCGACTGGTACTCGGAGGCCTTCTCGGCAGTGCGGGCGGCAACGGCAACGGCCTTGTCACGCACGACCTTCAGCGACTGCAGAACCTGCAGCTGCTCGACGTTTTCAGTCAGGTCTCGTGAGGTCATTCCCTTGTGAATGTGCTCGGTGCCAGCCAGTTCACAGAACTCTTCAATGCGGGCCTTCACATCGTGGCGAGTAATACGCTCACGGGCGGCAATGGAGTCGAGGTCAACTTGGTCGATGACCTTTTCATACGCCTCGATAGTGCCCTCCGGCACCTCAATTCCGCGAGCGACCTGAGCCTTCAGAACGGCAATCCAGAGCTTGCGCTCGAGGATGATCTTGTACTCAGGGCTCCACAACTCAGCCAGAGTCGCAGAGGCGTATCGGTTAGCAAGGACGTTTGCGATCTTCTTTTTCTCAGCCACGCCCTCAAGTATTCCATGACCACTGCATCCGCGGTTATCTAGGCCATGGATGACCACGCATTTCTTCCACGCCCTCGTTGAATTTGCGCATCAATCGCACGAACTCCGCGAGCTCCGAGTCTTCCCAGCCATGCGTAATGTCATCGACGGTATTCTTACGCGCCTCAATCTCCCGGTGCAGCAGCTCTAGCCCCTTGTCGGTCGCGCTATGCACCTTCGCGCTTGACGACGGCGCGGACCTCTTCGCGATATACCCCTGCCGCATGGCGGCGGCCAGCTGGCGATGCACTGTAGAAATGTCCAGCCCTAGTGCATCGGAGAGCTCGGCGACCGTCATATCCGGCTGTGCTTCCAGCCTAGCCAGCAGTGCTGCGGCGGAGCGATCCAACAGGATGTCCTTACGATGTGGTCGGTAGCCGCTGGAGCTCACCCGGGATAGCAGCATGTTCTCGTAAACGAGCGCGGCCAGGTCGTCGTTTCGCACGGTGGCAGTCAATCCTCTTGTCGCCTTTATGTCGGCCCTTTAATGGGCCTGCGGGATGTATCTGTTTGCTGAACAGCCCCTATTCTAGCGCGCCACGGATGCGGTTAAGGCCGAAAAAGCACATTTGCATCATACAAACCAATTGTTATAATTCGAGCCCTAACTGCATTTTTGCATGATACAAATGCCGGAAAGCAGTTTCGCCAAAGCACTAATTCCACGATCGTTTTCAAACGAGAAAAGAGACCGTATCTTCAGCATGACAACGCATACGACCACACAGAACAGGCACAAACAGAACGAGCAGGACGAGCAGCACGGGCAGGACAAGCTCTTCTCCCCCGCGTTCATCATCAGCTGGCTGATTAACTTCAGCATGTACCTGGTGTTCTACCTTTCAATCACGGTCATGGCGCTCTACGCCGTCCAGCGCTTCTCCGCCTCCGATGCCGCCGGTGGCTTCGCCGCCAGTTCTTTCGTGGTCGGCGCCACCATCGCTCGTCTCTTTTCCGGCTACTTGGTGGACACCTTCGGTGGTCGCAGAATCATGCTTGGCTCGCTCGCTGTCATCGTGGCAGCCTGTGCCGCCTACCTGTGGGCCGCATCCCTGCCGATCCTGATTGCAATCCGCATCATCCACGGCCTGACCTACGCATTCGCTTCCACCGCCGTGATGGCCGCCGCCCAAACCGCTATTCCGGCTTCGCGGCGCGCAGAGGGAACTGGCTACATTTCGCTCGGCACCACCCTGGCCACAGCGATTGGCCCAGCTCTCGGCCTTGCCCTTATTGGTTCGGTCGGCTACGGCGTCCTCTTTGCCACAGCCCTCGGCCTGTCCATTGTCGGACTGGTGCTGGCGCTCGTTCTGCCACAACCCAACGAGCCTGCCACTGTGGCAACCAAGGACGAGGCCACCGAAGACTCGTCGGCAAGCGAGACGAAGCGCACGTTTTCCTTCGATGACATCATGACGCCGAGAGTGGTGCCAATCGGCCTGTTCATGCTGCTCGTCGGCCTGGCGTATGCGGGCGTGATTACATTCCTGAACCGATACTCGCAGCTGAGCGGCCTGACTAGGGGCGCCAGCTTCTTCTTCATCGCCTATGCGGTGGCGATGATGGCGGCGCGTTTCTCACTGGGACGCCTACAAGATCGCCGCGGCGACAACCCCGTCATCGCCATCGGCCTGGTGTGCTTCACCATCTCACTGCTTGTTCTGGCTTTCGCTAGCGCTGACTGGCACGTTATCGCCGCCGGTGCGCTCTGCGGCCTGGGCTACGGCACGCTGATGCCGGCCTGCCAGACCATCTCTGTGCACCTGGCGCCGGCGCACAAGTTGGGCACGGGCATCTCGACGCTGCTCTTGCTTGTCGACGCGGGCATCGGCCTCGGCCCAATCGTGCTTGGTTCGGTAGCCGCCACTATGGGCTTCGACAAGATGTACGCAGGCCTGGCGGTCGTGGTGGTTCTCGCGGCCGTCTTCTACTGGTTCGTGCATGGCCGCAAGCCTGTTGCGAGGCGCCATCGCGTGGATCTTTAGAACTAATTGGTGTGCAGTCACTTTTTACAGGTGAATATCGGACAAGGAACACCGATAGCAGTTATGTGTCGTGAGTCACCTATACTTTCCCCCATGACTGAATCATCCACACCACAGAGCATGATTTCGATTGCCGAGGTGAACAAGCACTACGGCGATTACCACGCTTTGCGCGACATCAACCTGGAAATCCCAGCTGGCCAGGTCGTAGTTATCCTCGGCCCCTCCGGCTCTGGTAAATCCACACTGTGCCGAACCATCAACCGCCTGGAAACCATCGACAGCGGCGAAATTCGCATCAACGGCAAGCTCCTTCCCGAAGAAGGTAAGGAACTCACCCGCCTGCGCGCTGAGGTCGGCATGGTCTTCCAGCAGTTCAACCTCTTCAGCCACATGACCATTCGCGACAATGTCACGTTGGCCCCACTGAAGGTCCGCAAGATCTCCAAAGCCGAGGCCCGCGAGCGTGCGGACAAGCTGCTCGCCCGTGTCGGCATTGCGGAACAGGCTGACAAGTACCCGGCGCAGCTCTCCGGCGGTCAGCAGCAGCGCGTCGCCATCGCACGCGCCCTGGCCATGGACCCGAAGGTCATGCTTTTCGACGAGCCCACCTCCGCGCTCGACCCGGAAATGATCAACGAGGTCCTCGATGTCATGACCGACCTGGCCAAGGGCGGCATGACCATGGTCTGTGTCACCCACGAGATGAGCTTCGCCCGCCGCGTGGCCGACCGCATCCTGTTCATGGCCGACGGTGCGATTGTCGAAGACACCGACCCGGAGACCTTCTTCACCAACCCGCAGAGCGATCGCGCCAAGGACTTCTTGGCCAAGATCGTCGGACACTAGGCGGGGCTGGTCACCATGAAGCTTTCACTATTACGAGGAGGCCGGGGACGCAGTCGCAACCAGGGCCGCCGAGGTGTCGTCGGCAAGCGAGTTACGGCGGCTGTCGTAGCTGTTGCCACGACGATGAGCCTCGCGGCCTGCGGTAGCGGCGGACCCCGAAACCTGCTGGCCGATATCGAAGCCGGGCACGTGACGCTGGGTACGAAGTTTGACCAGCCGGGCCTCGGTGAGCGCACTCCGGACCGTGAGTTCGCGGGCGTCGACAACGATGTTTCCCGCTACGTCATTGAGTACATCGCCAACAAGAACGGTTGGGATGTGCCCGAGATGGAGTGGCGCGAGACCCCGTCCGCTCAGCGCGAGACGCTGATTAACAACGGCGAGGTCAACATGATCGCCGCCACCTACTCCATCAACGCTGGCCGCCTGGCTGCCGTCGACTTCGCCGGCCCGTACCTGGTCACGCACCAGGCACTGTTAGTGCGCGGTTCCGAGGGCATCCAGGGGCTTGACGACGTCGCCCCGGGCACTCGCCTGTGTTCTGTATCCGGCTCCACCCCAGCGCAGAAGGTCAAGGACGCTCTGCCGGAGGTACAGCTGCAGGAGTTCGATACCTACGCCGCGTGCGCGGAAGGTGTGAAGCAGGGTGTCGTCGATGCCCTGACCACCGATGCGACCATTCTCGCGGGCTTCGCCCAGCGCTACAAGGAGCGCTTCGGCGACGACTTCCGCGTGGTCGAGCTGCGCAACCCCGATGGTTCCTACTGGACCAATGAGTACTACGGCATCGGCCTGCCCAAGGGTGATGATGCCAGCCGTGAGGCCATCAATGAGGCGCTGGAGTCGCTGTACGACACCGGTGAGCTTCAGAAGATCCTGAAGAAGCATTTGGGCGACAAGTTCGAGCTCGACGACAAGCCGGCAATCGGCGATCTGTCGTTTGTAGAGAAGAAGTAGGAAGGGGTGCGAGCAAACAATGAATCCAGAACTATGGAGTGAAATGGGGCCGGAACTGCTTCCGGCTTTCTGGGTAACCATCAAACTGACGATTGCTTCGGCAATTGGTTCCCTGATTTTTGGCACGCTTCTCACCGCTATGCGCGTGAGCCCCGTGGGAATCCTGCGTACCCTGTCGACCTGGTACATCAACATTGTCCGCAATACCCCGCTGACGTTGATTGTGCTGCTGGCCTCGATGGGTCTCTACTACAACTTGGGGCTGCTGCTGGCTGCGGAGAATGACTCCTTCATTGTCAAGCAGAACTTCCGTCTCGCGGTGTTGGCGTTTGTTGCCTACACCTCGTGCTTCGTTGCGGAGTCCCTGCGCGCCGGTATTAATACTGTGCCGTTCGGGCAGGCCGAAGCCGCCCGCTCCCTGGGGCTTAGCTTCGGCCAGAGCTTCCGCTACATCATCTTCCCGCAGGCGTTCCGTGGCGCTATCGTGCCGCTCGGCAACACCCTGATCGCGCTGACCAAGAACACCACGATTGCCTCGGTAATCGGTGTGGCTGAAGCGTCGCTGCTGATGAAGACCATGACCGAAAACTACGCCAGCGATATCCTGATTATCTTCGGCATCATCGCTGTCGGCTTTATTATTCTGACTCTGCCGACCGGCCTGTTCTTCGGCTGGGCTGGCAAGCGATGGGCGGTGAAGCGCTAATGGCTACTCGCGCAACAGTTCTTTACGACGCGCCGGGCCCCAAGGCTCAGCGCTTCAACCGAACCCTCACCTGGATCGTGGCTGCAATCACCGTTGCGATCCTCGCCGGGGTCGGAATGAAACTGGCCGACAAGGGCCAGTTCGAGGCGAATAAGTGGTCGTTCTTCCTCGAATCCACCACTTGGACCACGTACATTCTGCCCGGCTTGGTCAGCACCATTATCGCGGCTGTGGTCTCTATTGTGTTGGCACTGGTTATTGGCGCTCTCCTGGGCGTCGGCAGGCTGAGCCCGGTCGCACCGGTGCGCTGGCTGTGCTCGGTGATTGTCGAGTTCTTCCGCGCCATTCCGGTGCTGGTGCTCATGCTGTTTGCCTACTCGGTGTTCGCGCTTTGGCAGCTGTTTCCGTCGAACTACCTCGGCTTTGCCGCCGTTGTGTTTGGCCTGACCATGTACAACGGCTCCGTCATTGGCGAGACACTGCGTTCCGGCATCGAGTCGCTGCCGAAGGGCCAGCGTGAGGCTGCGATTGCGCTGGGTCTCTCCCACCGCCAGACGATGGTCACTATTTTGCTGCCGCAGGCAGTCGCCGCCATGCTGCCGGCGATTATCTCGCAGATGGTCATTGCGCTGAAGGACTCCGCGCTGGGTTACATGATTGGCTACGTCGAGGTTGTCCGCTCTGGCCGCCAGCTTGGCGAGTACTACGGCGCCATGATTCCATCGCTGGTCGTCGTAGCAATCATTCTCATTGCCATCAACTTCGGCCTTGCCAACCTTGCTGAGCGCATCGAAAGCCAGCTCCGCGCCGGCCGCGCCCGCCGCAACATCATTGCGAAGGTCCCGCATCAGCCTGATGTCGGTGTCACCACCAAGGACCAGGCCAACGTGGATTGGCACGATGAGGACTACAAGGACCTCCGAGGCACCTACGAGTAAAGCTAATCACGGCTTAACGCCACACTTGCTTTACGACGAACACAGCGACGCCGCCCACGGAAACTGCTTATGGTTTCCGCCGGGCGGCGTTTTTGTTTGGCTACGGCCTTTGCCTTCGCTCCTATCGATGAGCTACTCACTGATGGCCACGCTACAGCGCAACGATAGGTGAATAGCGTGGCCACAAGTGCCGGGCACTACTGCGACCGTGCTCTACTACGACTCAGACTTCGTCCCCGACTCCTCTGGGCTCTCTGATTCCGACTTTTCGCCAGACTCAAACTCGCCTTCAACGACCACATCGGACTGAATAACCAGACGTCCCTCTTCATCGTGGGTGTACTCAAAGCGCGGCAGCTCATTGCCCTCTTCGTCGTAGCCCGGCGCGGGTGCGGCTTCGTGCTTCTCCAACTTCTCTGGAGTATCGGTCTTCTCCCACTGGCGGGTAACCGGCTTGCGCACTGCCATGTGGTCATCACTCATGCCTTTGACCAAGGAGTACATCATCACAAAGTGGAGGAAGAAGAACGGTACACCGATAACAATCACGGCAGACTGCAGCGCTTCCAGTGCGGTTTCACCAGAGATCAGCAGCAGAGAAGCTGCCACAGCACCGATCATGACGCCCCACAGCACTCGGTAGAAGGTCGGAGCCTTGTTTTCCTCACCGGTGGACATCATGTCCATCACCATCGAAGCGGAGTCAATGGAGGTGACGAAGAAGATCATGATCACAAAGAGCGCAAACACACTGACAAGGGTTGCCAGTGGGTACTGCTCCAGCAGGATAAATAGAGCCGGCGAGGGATCCCCTCCTTCGACGACTGGTTCCGTCAGAATGCCCGGCTGCTCATTTTCCAGTTCGAAGCCAGCGCGGCCGAAGATAGAGAACCACATGATTGACACGATTGTCGGCAGTGCAATCACACCGGCAATGAACTGACGCACAGTACGGCCGCGGGAAATACGGGCGACGAACATGCCCACAAATGGCGACCAGCAGATTGTCCAGGCCCAGTAGAAGACCGTCCAGGCGCCCTGTTTCCAATTCGGGTTGACGTCGTAGGAGTCAGTCCAGAACATGATGCGAGGCAGCGCATCCAAGTAGACACCTGTCGTATCGACGGTCTGGCGCAGCAGCGTCAATGTCGGGCCCATGAGCAGCACGAAGACCATCAATGCCATGGCGGCCCAAATGTTCGCATTGGACAACACCTTAATACCTTTGTCCAGACCGCGGGCCACGGAAATCGAGGCAATCACAATAATGATGGCAATCAGAATGAGCTGCACCATCGAGCTTTCCGGGGTACCGATTACACGTGCAGCACCGGAGTTAATCTGCAGCGCACCCATGCCCACCGATACCGCGATACCGACGACGGTACCGATGATGGCGACGGCGTCGATAAGCTTGCCCGGCCATGAGTAGATGCGGGTACCGAGCAGCGGCGCGAAGATGGAGGAGACGCGCGGCGGCAGGTGACGCTTGTAAATGAAGTACCCCAGCGCGAGCCCCGGCAGCGCCATGATGACCCACATGTGAATACCCAGGTGGTAGATGGTAAATGCCATCGCAGTGTTCTGAGCTTCGCGGCTCATCGGCTCTTGACCGAACGGCGGGTTGTAAGCGTGGTTGAGCGGTTCAGCCACGCCCCAGAACATCAGCATGGAGCCAGTACCACCGGCGAAGAGCATGCCGAACCACTCGGCGATGGTGTATTCGGGCTCTTCGTCATCATCGCCAAGCTGGATGCGTCCGTAGCGGGACACAAACAAGCCGATGAGGAAGATAAAGCTTGCCGAGACACCACCGATGAACAGCCAGCCCATGTTAGACGTAACCCAATCGGAAGCGGCCGAGTAGGCATCCCGAGCGGTATCCCCCAGCGCTATGGTCACTGCCACAAAGAGGACAATGAAACCCATCGCCGTCGTGAAGATCAACGGGTCGGTCGGCAGGTTCTTAAGAAAACCGCCCGACTTCTTTTCTTGCGTTTTTACTTGTGGCGTTTGTGTAGATCCCATTATCGGGGTCAGCGCCTTTCACTTCTAGATTGTCTGTCTCAGAAAAGACAGCTCGGAAGACACATTCCTCCCAAGTCGGTTATCTACGTTACAAAAGGAAGCCCAGTCATTCTCAATAACTAAGCCTTTGTGCTGTAATTGCGACTTTTTCCTTCGAGTTCACGCTGGTTTAACTGAACGTCAAAGTGGAAAACCTATCGTTCGACTCCATGCAGCTTTCCCGTCGCAGCGCTCTACGTTTAGGCGCATCCACCGCACTTGCCACTTCAGTCACGCTCGCTCATGCCTCTAGAGCTGCGGCTTCAGCTACACCGGGTTCGCCGTCACTGGCCTCCCCATGGTTACTGCGTTCTCGGCCACAGCTCACCCACGGCGTTGCAAGTGGCGATATCCGCGGCGACGGCGCATTAATTTGGGCTCGCTCAGACCGCCCCGCCCACATGGTGGTTGAAACTGCTGCAACTGAGAGCTTCCAGAATGCCAAGGTATTCCGCAGTAACTCTCTGTTAACTCCAGACACTGACGGCACCGGACGTCTACGTGTCGTCGGTCTCGAACCGGGGCAGGAAATCTTCTATCGCGTCACGCTCGAAGAGGCAGATACTGGAATCTGCTCTGATCCCGTTATCGGCACCTTCCGTACTGCCCCAAACCGCGCATCCAACATCCGCCTGCACTGGTCCGGCGATGTCGCAGGTCAGGGTTGGGGAATTAACGACGAAATCGGTGGCTACACCGGCTTTTCCACCATGATGGAGCGCAATCCAGACCTATTCATTCACTCAGGCGACACCTGCTATGCCGACGGTCCGCTGGATGAATCCGTCACGCTTTCCGACGGCACTGTGTGGCGCAACCATGTCACTCCGGCCAAATCCAAGGTTGCTGAAACTCTCGAAGAGTACCGGGGCCAGTACTCCTACAACCTCATGGACAAGAACTACTTGGCCTTCAATGCGCAGGTTCCGCAGCTAGTCCAGTGGGATGACCACGAAACAGTCAACAACTGGTACCCCAACGAAGTCCTAGACGATGATCGCTATACCGAGCGCGATGTCAACACCCTGGCCAAGCGTGCCTACCAGGCCTTCCATGAGTGGCAGCCAATTGATCAACAAATGGCTGTAGATGGGCGCGTCTACCGCAAGGTTTCCTACGGCCCGTTGCTAGACATATTCATTCTGGATATGCGCAGTTACAAGGGAGAAAACACTTCCAATAATCCGCGCTCGACAACTGAAGAACCAATCCTTGGCGAAAAGCAGACCAACTGGTTAATCGACTCCCTCAAGGACTCCCGCGCGACGTGGAAGATTGTTGCTAATGACCTACCGCTTGGCATCATCGTCCCCGACGGCGACGATGGTGACCAAGAAAGCGTATCCAATGGTGCCGCCGGTGCACCTGCAGGACGTGAACGTGAAATCGCCCGCCTGCTCAGCGCCATTAAAGATGTTTCAAATGTCGTCTGGCTCACCGCCGATGTGCACTACACCGCGGCTCACCACTACAGCCCAGAGCGCGCACAGTTCACCGACTTCGCACCCTTCTGGGAATTCGTCTCCGGTCCTCTCCACGCGGGCGCTTTCGGCCCCAACGAAATGGATTCGACCTTCGGGCCGAAGGTGGAGTACGTCCACGCACCGGGTAAAGACAATGCCAACGCCGACCCCACACAGGATTTCCAGCACTTCGGCGAAGTCGATATCGACGGCGACTCACGCGAGATGACCGTCCGCCTGCTCACCACTCGTGGCACCGAGTTGTGGTCGACAACGCTGAAGCCGCAGGCGTAGGCACACTGTTCAACAGCGCGTGGCGGTAGCCACTAATTAGTGCGTTCCGCCACGCTTTACGACGGTCTCCTGCCCTGCAGCCTGCCAGGCCACAATGCCCCCGTCCAGATTGATGAGCTCCGGTATGGCGCCATCAGCCTCGATCTCGCTGGCCAACAGCTCAATTGCCTGTTGCGAGCGGGCACCCGAGTGGCAGTGAATCAGAACTCGTGGGTAGTTCGACTGGAGGTTCCGCTCAGCCCACGCTTCGCGAATCGCAGCCCACCCACGGCTGCGAATGTCGCCGAGTGGCACAAGCACAGATTCGGCAATGGCGACCTCCGCGTGCTCTTCGGGTTCGCGTACATCGATGAGAGGCACCCCCTCGGCAAGAAGCTCGTGCGCCGTGTTGGGACCAATGCTGCGCACGCTCTGCGCCGGGGCCTCCTCATCCTCGGTCCACGAAGCTGCGCACACCTGCGCAATTTCGGTCAAGTCGGAAACGGGTTCGCGCTCCGGGTCGGCTGCAAAGGACAGTGTGCGGGTGGTTGCCTCCAGGGCGTCGATAAGCACGAGTTTGCCGACGGCGACCTTGCCGACACCAGTGAGCACCTTGATAGCTTCGACGACCATCATGGAGCCGATCTGTCCGACCATTGCGCCGAGGACACCGCCTGCGGCGCACGACGGCACGGAGCCGGGATCGGGGATGTCGGGGTAAAGATCGCGAAGCATGGGGCCGTGGCCAGGCCAGAAGACGGACAGTTGCCCTGCGAACTGCAGAATCGTGGCCCAGACCAGCGGCGTTCCGGTCAGCTCCGCGGCATCGGAGGACAGGTAGCGCGTGGCGAAGTTGTCCGCGCCGTCGAGCACTACATCGTGAGTGGCGAAGAGCTCCTCAGCATTGTCGACGCTTAACCTGCCGACGATTGCGGTCACCGATGCCTCGGAGTCAAGGCGCCGCACGGCATCCGCGGCAGATTCGGCCTTCGGGCGACCAATATCGGACTCACGGTGAATGACCTGGCGCTGAAGATTGGACTCGTCGACCACGTCATCGTCAATGATTGTGATATGCCCGACCCCTGCCCCGGCCAGGTATAACAGCGCAGGCGATCCCAAGCCACCAGCTCCGATAACGAGGACGCGGGAGGATCGCAAAGTTCGCTGCCCCTCGGCACCAAAGCCCGGCAGTGTTAGGTGCCGCGCGTACCGGCGCAGGTCGCGGTCCGAAAGATTGACACCCTGCTCCGCCATTACAGAGAATCCTGCTCGCGTGCGCCGCTGACGCGCTCAGTGATGATGCCCTCAAACGACGAGCTCGCCTGGGCCAGTCGACGCCGTGGGATGCGACCCGACTCGCGAGCAGTCAGTCCTGCCTCAACGCCGAAGCGCATCGCTGTGGCCATGCCCACCGGATCATGTGCACGGGTCACTGCGGATGCCAACAGCACTGCATCGCAGCCAAGCTCCATCGCCTGAGCTGCCTCAGACGCGGTACCGATGCCCGCATCCAGGATGATGGGCACATTCGCGCGGTCCACAATCAGCTCGATGTTGTGTGGGTTAAGAATTCCCAGGCCAGTACCAATGGGCGAGCCCGCCGGCATGACAGCTGCACAGCCCAGATCTTCCAGCCGCTTGGCCAGCGCCGGATCGTCGTTGGTGTAGGCGAAAACGACGAAGTCGTCAGCTACCAACTGCTCCGCTGCCGCGACCAGCTCGACCGGGTCCGGCAGCAGCGTGTCCTCGTCGGCGATGACCTCGAGCTTCAGCAGGTTGGTTTCCAGCGCCTCGCGGGCCAACTGCGCAGTCAGCACCGCGTCACGAGCGGTATAGCACCCCGCAGTATTCGGCAGCGCCGCAATATTGTTGCGCTGCAAAATCTCAAAAACGTTCTGCTTCGTACCGGGCGTAAAGCGGCGCATCGCCACCGTAGTCAGCTCAGTGCCCGAAGCCACCAGCGCGCGCTCCAGCGTATCCATGCTGGTCGCACCGCCAGTTCCCATAATCAGACGGGAGTTCAACTCCAGCCCGCCAATGCGCAGCGGTTCGCGTGTAAGTCCGCTCGCCGTCCCGGTTTCATTTTCCTGCGCGGACATATTTGCTTGTGCGGAATTCTCGGTCATCTCTAGCCTCCCTGAACTGCTGTCACGATGTCGATTGCACCTGCCACGGGCGTGCTCGCCCACTTGGCTCGCGGGATTACCGCACCATCCACGGCTACCGCGATTCCCAGGCGGGTGCCGTCCGCGGCAGTGCCGTCGTCGTTAAGCGCGTGCCCCGTGTGCTTTGCGACGAGATCTGCGACCATCTCCCCCGCAGCCGGTGTGTAGCCTTCGCCATTGAGTGTTGTGGTGGACATAAGCGAGCCTCCTCTAATCGCTGAAGCGGAATGGATTGACGGCGGAAAGAAGCGCCGGGTCGTTGTCAGTTTCCCGACCTGCGACGACATCGGCCGTGAGCTTGGAGCCGATGGCCGTAAGCAGAATGCCGTGACGGAAGTAGCCGGTGGACACGGTCAGTCCTGGAGCCACGCGACCAATCATGGGGACATCGTCTGGGGAACCAGGCCGGGCGCGGGCGGTCATCTCGTAGATTTCGCAGTCGAGAATGCCGGGCACCAGGCGGTATGCGTCGCGGAGTAGCTGGTGGACTCCTTCGGCGGAGACGCCGGTCAGGTCATCTTCACGCGAGGTTGCGCCGAGCACGACGGTGCCGTCGGCACGCGGGACGATATAAACCGGACGCCCCTGAACCACACCGCGAATAGTGCGAGTGACCAGTGGCTGCAGGCGCTCCGGTACACGCAGACGCAGCACATCTCCATAGACCGGGCGCAGCGGCAGATTCAGATTCTCCGGCAGACCGGCCATATCGGCGGTGTTCAGCCCCGCAGCCAGAACGACCTCATCGGCGAGGTAGTCATTTCCGTCCGTGCCGCGCAGCCCAATGGCTTGGCGGGGGTCGGCATCGGAAGCGTAAATAACCTCTTCCGCGCGGGTGCGGATGACGCGGTCTCCCAGAATGGTCAGCAACGCTTCGGCGAGCAGACGCGGATTGACCTGGTGATCTCCCGGAATATCCACCGCACCAACACAGCCCGGCCCCAGTGCCGGTTCTGCCCGGCGCGCCTCGGTGGCGGTGATGCGGTTGATCTCCATGCCCATGTCATGCTGCAGCTCAACGAGCTCGCTGAGTGTCTGCCGGTCAGCGGCATCGCCCGCACAAACAAACGTGGAATTCTCGATATAGCCAACATCGTGGCCCGATTCCTCGGCGATGGCCTGGGCAAAGTCGCGGTAGAGCTTGCCCGATTCCACCATCAGCGGATACAGCGTCGGCTGATCCCACACGACTTCGGCAACCGGCGCCAGCATGCCAGCCGCGGCGAAGGTTGCGCCGGAAACGGGCTCGGCATCGAGGACGGTCACATCGAATCCCTGGCGGAGTAGTCTCCATGCCGTCGCCAAGCCGATAATGCCCGCGCCTGCGATAACAACGCTTGACGACGTATTCCCTGTGCCGCCCTCACTTGTCGAGGCGGCACCCATAGCGGCAGCATTCACTGCCATTCCTCCCTCCGGCGGCATAACCCGCATCAGGTAAAAGCGGTCGGCGTTACTCGCCCTCTCAGCCAGCGGCATCTCATCGATACCGAGTACGGCTCCCGCGGAACGTGGTACTCCCCCATCATATGACTTCGGACTCACCGCCACGACACCGCATCCCCAACCTCGCCTAACATGGGGACATGAACGCCTCATCAGCCGCCACTCGCACAACACGACGCGCCCTGCTTGCCGACGCCCGCCTGTACCTCTGCACCGACTCGCGCGCATCCCGCGGTGATCTGCGCGAATTCCTGCACGCCTGTTACGAAGGCGGCACCGACATCATCCAGCTGCGCGACAAGAAAGTCGACACCCGCGACGAGATTGTCGCTGTGGAGACCCTCGCCGAGGTCGCCGCTGAACACGGCAAGCTCTTCGCCGTCAATGACCGCGCCGACATTGCCGCACTGACCGGCGCAGACATCCTGCATGTGGGCCAGGAGGACCTCACAACCGAGCAGGCCCGCCAGATCGTTGGCCCCGAGGTTCTCATCGGCCGCTCCAACCGAAATCTGGACATGTTCGCCGCCTCGCTTGCCGACGATGGCATCGATTACGCGGTGATCGGTCCGGTGTATGCCACCCCGACAAAGCCCGACCGTCAGCCCGTCGGAGTCGAGATGGTCCGTGAAGCTGCGGCACTCGTGCGGAGGGCGCGTGCACAGGGTTCTGCGGAGTCCCACCAGGATTCCGTGGCCGATATTGTGCGCCCGCACGACCGCGGCGCAAGTGACCCCGTCAAGCCATGGTGGGCAATTGGCGGTATCAACGCCGAGACCGCCAATGCGGTTATCGCCGCTGGTGCGGAGCGCATTGTGGTGGTTCGCGCACTGACCGAGGCAGAAAATCCGGAAGAGGCAGCTCGTGCCCTGCGCGCTGCGGTTACGAACGGTCGCTGAGTTTCGTGGGTTAAGTAGCAAAAGTGTGGGTTAATAGGCAAAAAGTGTGTCCGCTCGGCGTGTCGCTGGGTGGGCACCATTTGCTATCTAGCCCTACTTTGCCCCAATGCGAGTTAGTGACTGCGTTTATGACAAAATTGGCCCAAAAATGGCCTGAAAGCGTCATAAACTCGCACAGTTTCACATTTGCAGCCCGTTGAGCTGGGCGTGGACCCCGCCTTTCCACACTGTTGGTCGTTGATTTCCATCGCGACGGAGCCCCGCGTGCACGGACTCCGTCGCTTCCTGTTACTCTCCGGCGAATGTCTCCAACTGCCGAATAGCGCCGGAGACAATCAGGAGATCACCTGCGGAAATGCGGTCGTCGGCAAGCGCAGGGCGGAATCGCTGACCGCGCTTTTGTACGGCGACAACCGTAATCGGTGCGCTCTGGTTAATCTCCGCCACCGTCTTATCCAGGCAGTGGATTGGCGGCGCGACCTTGCCTACTGCGTAATCGCGGTCGAACTCCAGGAAGTCCTGGACCTTGCCGCCGATGAGGTGCGCAATACGACGACCGGTGTCGGCCTCCGGGCGAATGACGTGGTGCACACCAATCTGGCCCAGGATTTTGGCGTGGGCCTGGTTATCGGCCTTTGCCCAAATCATGGGCACCCCCATATCCACCAGCGCAGACGCGGTCAGCAATGAAGCCTCAATGTCACTGCCGATGGCGATAACAACACGTTCGGCTTCATCGACACCGAGCTGCTTCAGTACCTCCGGCATGGTGGTGTCGGCGGTGACCACGTGGTCGAAGGTCGAGGACAGCTCCTGAACCACCTTTTCGCGATGGTCTACGCAGAGAACCTCGATACCGCCAGCGACCAGCTCCTCGCCGAGTGCCTGTCCGAAACGCCCCATACCGAGGATGACAACAGGCGAAGAGCTGGCTTGGTTGGAGAAATGATCTGCAAAACCAGCAAACGGGTTGAATTTCGAGTTAGCCAATGAAGGGCCTTTCTTCTGGATATTCGTAGACGCGCTGGCGTGGGCGGGCGGCCAAGGCCGTCGCCAAGGCGATTGGGCCAACACGTCCGGTGAACATCAGCACGATGAAGATTGCCTGTGCTGCCACCGGCAGGTCGGCGGTAATACCTGTGGAAAGGCCTACCGTGGCGAAAGCACTGATTACTTCAAAAAGAATTTGGTCAGTAGAAAACTGTGGTGCTAGGAAACTGACGGCGATTACTGCCAGGAATACCTGGCCGATACCGAAGGCAAGGACTACGAGAGCCTGGCGCAGCACCTTTGGGTTGAGGCGCCGCCTAGCCACGGACACGGAGGTGTCACCGCGAATCTCCGCGAGAACAGCGGCGAGAATGACGGCCGACGTCGTGATTTTCACGCCACCTGCAGTACCGCCGGTGCCACCACCAATGAACATGAGGAAGTCAGTGCCCAGCAGTGTCGATGGATGGAACTCCGCGTAATCGAGCGCGTTGAACCCCGCGGTACGCGGGCTCACACCAGCGAAGAATGAGTTGAGTATCTTCTCCCCCGCGGTGAATCCAGACATGGCATTGGACCACTCCCCAAAAGCCACCATGAGCGTACCCAAAGCAATCAGCAGAATCGTGCCTTTAATGGTGAAGCGAGTAGTCAGCGACCAGCGTTTAGGCAGCTGTCCTCGAGTGCAGACACTAAGCCACGCTTTGCCGTGCCGCCAGGCCTCGAGCAAAACAGGAAAACCCAGACCACCCACGATGAGGGCGAAGGCCAGTGGCAAAAGCACCCAGGCATCGCTATAGAACCCGATGACATTGTCGGTATACAGAGCGAAACCGGCGTTGTTGAAGCTTGAGATGGCATGGAACAAGCCTTCCCATGCAGCCTTTCCCCAGCCATACCCGTATCCGGAGTGGAACCGCAGCGTAAGTGCCACTGCCACCACAAACTCCACCAACAGAGTGAAGCTAACGGCAGCACGGACAACCCACGAAATCTCGCCCATATCCATACCGCGGCCTTCAACGCGGGCACCGGCACGGCGGTTCAGGCCGAGCCTTCCTGCTACGAAGAGGCCGAAAAGTGAAGCCAAGGTCATGAACCCGAGACCACCCAGCTGAATCAACAACATGATGACGACCTTGCCGAAGGTTGACCAATGGGTGGCCGTATCTACGGTGATCAGGCCGGTCAGGCTTGTTGCCGAGGTGGCTGTGAACAGCGCATCAGACAGCGCCGTGGGCAAACACATATCCCCAGGGCTCGGGGCGCACTGCCCCGTAGGATGGCTATTGACCGCCGAAATCGGCAGCATTAACAAAACCGTGCCAGCGGTTATCAAGGCGACATAACACCACACCACCAACGTCGTGGGACGAACTCCCCGACGTGTTTTAGTGGCCTGCCGCGACAGCGTAATCACCATCGGAACGTTAGTCCTCGTGGCCAGCGATGTCGAGGGGAATGCTGATATTCCGCCTCTGCATATGCCGGGACTTAGCGGGGAGCTGCTTTACGACCCCAGACACCGTTGCGATATCCCGTACACATTTCGTGCCCCATCCCCGCCCCCACACCCCACCCCGCTTTGGCTACTACGGAAACCTTGAGTTATGGTCAGATTCATGATGACACCCCTGATGAACACACCCGCGCCGTGCGGCGCACAGTGGTGGTGGCTCGCCTAAGTCCGCGAGCAACGTCACGTCATCTCATTAATGTCGACGGCAAACCCGTCAAGTACGAGCTCGCAAGAAGATAAATCTGGCGGGCTCTTTTCTTTTATCGGTTCGGCGAAGAGAACCAGGGCCCGCTGAAATAAACAACAGCAACGAAAGGCTCTCTTCAATGACTGATTACAACCCCAGCGCGGATGCCATCGCCAAGGCTGCAGCACCGACTGCAACCAGGGTGCCGTCGGCAAGCGTTAACGGCGCGGGCGAGGTGCGCGAAACCCTCTTGCCTGCATTTTTCGGTCGCTTCGGTGGACAGGAAGTGCCGGAGTTCCTGCTGCCAGCACTCGATGAGCTGGAAGCGGCTTACATCGAGGCGATGAGCGATCCGGAGTTCCAGCACGAGCTGGAAGAACTGCGTCGCGATTTCCTCGGCCGCGCAACCCCGCTGTTCGAATGCCGACGTCTATCCACGCCGAACACGACGATTGTGCTCAAGCGCGAGGACTTGAACCACGGCGGCGCGCACAAGGGCAACAACGTGGTCGGCCAGGCGCTGCTGGCAAAGCGCATGGGAAAAACCCGTCTCATTGCTGAGACGGGCGCAGGCCAGCACGGCACGGCCACCGCGATGGCCGCAGCGCTGCTGGGACTTGAGTGCGAGATTTACATGGGCGCGCACGATGTCGCCCGCCAGCACCCCAATGTCGAGCGCATGGAGCTCATGGGCGCGAAGGTCGTTCCCGTCACCACCGGCGAGGCCGGTTTGAAGGATGCTATTGACGAGGCACTGGTCGAGTGGAGCAAGACTCTCGACTCCACTTTCTACCTGCTGGGCACAGCCGCCGGACCGCACCCATTCCCCACTATCGTGCGTGAATTCCAGCAGGTCATCTCGGAGGAGTCACGCAGTCAGATGGCCGAGCGTTACGGCAAGCTTCCCGACGCTGTCATCGCAGCCGTCGGTGGCGGCTCCAACGCCATCGGCGCATTTGCTAACTACATCGACGACTCCGATGTCGCCCTCATTGGCGTCGAACCCGCAGGTGAGGGTCTCGACACCGACCGTCACGGCGCGCCCATCAATGCGGGCAAGACTGGTGTCCTTCACGGCATGCGCTCATTTGTCATGCTTTCCGACGACGGCGAGGTGTTGCCATCGCACTCCATCTCGGCGGGCTTGGATTACCCGTCTGTTGGCCCGGAGCACGGCATGCTGAAGGAGAATGGCCGCGCCAGCTATGTCGGAATTACCGACGAGGAGGCGCTGGAAGCGTTCCAGCTGCTCAGCCGCATGGAGGGCATTATTCCGGCGATGGAATCCTCGCATGCGCTGGCGCAGGCCATTAAAATTGCGCGACTCCGTGAAACCGACCCTGCCGCTGGTAGCGAGCTCGGGCTGCCGGTTCACGAAGGCGATGAGCCTTTGCTGTTGCTCGTGAACCTGTCGGGTCGCGGTGATAAGGATATGGAGCAGGTCCGGGAGTTCCTGAACCAGTAGGAATAACCAGTAGGGATTGCTTCCCCACTAGCTGCCTAGCAGGAATCGGACCAAAGCTAATTCTTGTTAGGCAGCACGGCGATCGTCGGCGGCGATGCCCTGCTTCGGGTTCGCCTCCACGATGGCTTCGGCAAGCAGCGATGCCAGCGCATCCTGCTTGGATTCCTTGCCGTCCTGGAAAATCGGGGACACAGTATCCATAATCTCGTTGAATGCGTTCATCAGAGGTCACCTCTCTTAAGATCTCTTTGATCTTTATTGTTGGACTTCTCCAACCGATTCTTTGCGATTCCGCAGTTGAAACGTCGTTTCATCGAATCGTTTGGAACTTATGACTTGCAACCGTAGACGACAACACAAGACCTGGCAAGCGCTAAACTTTATTTTTAGTTAACCTTTTGTTAACTTTTGGACGCTTTTTAGCTCAGGCACTGCACCACAAACAGCACCCCTCGGCGCCACCCCAAGCCTCGCTTCACCGCTCCCGACAGCGGCTTCAAAAATCGCGCTTTTACACAGCCAAAAACAGGGCGCGGAAGCATCTTTCGGTCGGACATAAACTATCCCCACTAAAAGCGCTTGCAACCATCGTTGAACATGAGTTACACACCGCGCTCAATCGTCACCCCGTGCGGGGATAGCCGTCAACTCCTCAGAGGTCAACCCCATCGGCAATTAAAGAAAAAGGGTCCCCCTGCCAGCGGAAATAGACCACCGACAGAGCTGCCGGCTGTCAAAGATGCTGCCACGAAGCCCACCCCACTCCACTATCGCCCCAACCCCAGCCTCACTTGATGTGACTGCAGCCACAGAGCCCTCAATCTGAGGCAGTTTTTCCGCCTTTAGAGCGAACGGGCGATCAAGAAAACAGAGGCCCAACGGCTCCTTCCAGGAATGCCCCAACATCGGCTCTACCAGTGGCCGCCGGTAGAGGATTTAAAGCAGCGATTCGCCCGTCGAGCTCCCTATCTCGACCGGCTGAAAACACCCCTGAAAGGGTGAGGTAAATCACACCGTGAGCGCCACTAAAGCCGCTTTAACGACGACCAGTAAATACCCCAATACGCCGAACAGCCTCTTCCATCTCGGAAGTCTCACCGGCGAAGCAGAGGCGAACCCACTGATGGCCGTTCTCTGTGTCGAAGTCGATTCCAGGGGCAACGGCCACGCCCGTTGCAGCCAACAGTTCCCGTGCCCATGTCATGGAGTCGACGGAGTTCGGGTCGTCGTAAAGCCCTGCGATATTGGCGTAGATATAGAAACCGCCGTCGGGTGGGGCGATATTACCGAGACCGACGCGGGGCAGCCCCTCGAGCAAAACGTCGCGGTTGCGTGCGTAACGCGTCACGTGCGAATTGAGCTCGGCAATGGACTCGGAGTTGAACGCTTCCACCGCCGCTGCCTGCGAAATTGCCGGTGGACAGACAGTGAGGTTGGCTTCGAGGCGATCAAGCGGCGCACGCAGCCACTTGGGAACGATTAGCCAGCCGACGCGCCAGCCGGTCATCGAGAAGTACTTACTGACACTGCCGACCACGACCGCCGCGTCGGAGAACTCGCGTGCAGACGCACACTGTCGGCCATAAGTAATGCCGTGATAAATCTCGTCGGAAATGAGCAGGCAATCGTGCTGCTCACACCACTTCGCAATGGCACGCAGCTCGTCGGCATCGATAATGGTGCCAGTGGGATTATCCGGACTGGTGACAATCACGGCCTTGGGCACGCGCGGAAGTGCCTCCAGGTGCTGGGCAGTGAGTTGGAAACGAGTCTCGGGACCGCAGTCAATCTCAACAATGTTGGCGCCGAGCGCCTGCAGCGTATTGCGGTATGCGGGATAGCCCGGGCGCGCGAGCACAATATCGTCGCCGACGTCGAGCGCTGCGAGGAAGAGTGCCACGAAACCGCCGGAAGAACCGGTAGTGATGACAACATCAGCAGCCTCCGTGGCCGTGCCGTAGTTTTCACGATGCCAGGCGGCGATGGTTTCGCGCAGCTCAGGCGTGCCGACGGCCGCTGTGTAGCCCAGAACCTGATTTTCTAAATCAGCACGCGCACGGGCAATCGCGGCAGCCGGGGCCGCGGTCGCGGGCTGTCCCACGCAGAGGAATAGAGCGTCACCGTGAGTACGCTGACGCTCCTGTGCGAGCGCGAGAACATCCATCACATGGAAGGGTGCGACCTCACAGCGGCGGGATGCTAGGTTGCGCTGGGGCTGGGATGCCTGCGGTGACTGCGAGGAGTTTAACGGCTGCGGTGACTGCGGAGATTCGGCGTGCATACCTTCATCTTTGCAGCCACCGAGGCCACCCGGGAAATCCAGTTCAACCCGGGTGGGTGCACCAGTGAGGTATCCGAGTGCAGCCTAAACACCTCGGGCATTATTTAGATGGAAATGCGGCCCTCAACTGCAGGTAGTGCAATGTCGGTGCGGTAGTGCGAGCCCTCGAGCTTAATGGTCTTGATGGTCTCGTACGCCTTGTCGCGGGCCTCTTCCAGCGTGTCACCAACGCCGATGACGTTGAGCACACGACCACCAGCGGAGACCAGCTCACCTGCAGCGTTGCGGGCAGTACCAGCGTGGAGAATGCCATCTTCCTCGCGGCCAGGCTCTGCACCTTCAATGACATCACCCGTGCGAGTCGATACCGGGTAGCCTTCAGCGGCCAGTACAACAGTCAGAGCGTAACCATCACGCCAAGACAGCGGACCGAAGTCCGCCAATGTTCCGGTAGCAGCGGCGTTGAGCAGCTGCGCCACCGGGGACTCCAGCAGCGCCAGCACGGCCTGGGTCTCCGGGTCACCGAAACGGCAGTTGAACTCAATGACAGCCGGGCCGTCCTCGCCCCAGGCCAGACCCGCGTACAGCAGACCCTGGAACGGGCAGCCGCGAGCAGCCATTTCACGAGCGACCGGTTCGCAGACCTCGGCGACAATGCGCTCAGTTGCGCCTTCCGGCAGCCAGGACAGCGGGCTGTAAGCACCCATGCCACCGGTGTTCGGCCCCTCGTCATTATTACCGACGCGCTTGTGATCCTGAGCCGGCAACAGCGGGACGACGGTTTCGCCGTCGACCAGGCAGAACAGGGAAACTTCCGGGCCGTCCAGGAAGGACTCCAGCAGCACCGGGTTACCGGCTGCCAGCACCGCCTTTGCGTGTTCGAGAGCTTCAGCGCGGTCCTTAGTGACCACAACGCCCTTGCCAGCAGCCAGACCGTCATCCTTCACGACCCAGTTCGGGCCAAAGCGGTCAATGGCGGCCTCGATGTCTTCGTCGGAGGCCTCCGGCTGAATGGCCTCTGCCGAGGCGGTCTTTACCCCAGCCGCCTTCATGACGTCCTTAGCGAAAGCCTTGGACCCCTCAATCCGAGCTGCATCAGCGTTCGGTCCGAAGACTGCGAAACCAGCGTCGCGCAGCGCGTCTGCGACACCCGCGACCAGCGGAACCTCAGGGCCAATAACAACCAAATCGGCCCCAATTTCCTTGGCCAGCGCAACAGCGCCAGCGGGGTCATCCACGACCAGTGGATGCATGGTTGCAATTTCACTCATACCCGCATTACCAGGGGCTACGTGAAGATCAGTAGCCTGCGGGTCCTTACTCATTGCGTACAACAGGGCGTGCTCACGGGCACCGGAGCCAATTACGAGGATGCGCATAGCAATCATCTTACTAATCAGCCCGGATAACTCTCATCGCACCCAACCCCTCAATCCGCTATTCGGGTTACCCTTGGCACATGAGCACAGTATTTACCAAGATCATCAACGGTGAACTCCCCGGTCGTTTTGTCTACCGCGATGACAAGGTCGTCGCATTTTTGACCATCGAGCCAATTGCGCCTGGTCATACGCTGGTCGTCCCTGTTGAAGAGGTGGACAAGTGGACGGACGCCTCGCCTGAGCTATGGGCCCACCTCAATGAGGTTGCCCAGAAGGTTGGTCAGGCTGTTGTCTCCGCTTTTGACGCTCCGCGTGCTGGCTACCTCATCGCCGGCTTCGAAGTTCCGCACACCCACATTCATATCTTCCCTGCCCACGATATGTCCGGGTACAACCTGCAGTCGGTGAATCGCAATCCTTCCGCAGAGTCCATGGATGAGGCCGCCGCTAAGCTACGGGAGGCCCTCGGGACTGACGAAGACGGAAAGTTGGTGCGCTAATCGCCGCTTCAAACGAGGATTTTCGGGAAGAACAACTTCCGGTAGCCCCTGCCCCTGAAGCGCAGGAACCGGAGGCGCATAAACCGGCTGCAGCTGAAGGATCAGCATCGCTTCCCTATGCCATCTTCCGTCCGCTGCGCGGTGTTTTCGAAGATAACTGGGGAGCCAAAGTATCCAAGTCCCGGCCGTGGCCGGTCATCCTCCTGCACGGAACAGGCCAGGTCAAGGGCATTTGGGAGACCCTTGGCGGTCAGTTGCGGGAAGATGGCTGGGCTGTCTTCGCGCCAGATTTTGGGCACCGTGCAACAGACCCCATCAATCAGTCCATCGACATGCTCGTGCCCTACATCAAGGCTGTCCTGCACGCGACTGACGCCAAGCACGCCGTTATCGTGGGGCACTCGCAAGGCGGCTTAATTGCCACCCTGCTTTCTCTGCGCATTTCCAAGTACATCAAGCATGTTGTCTGCCTTGCCGCGCCCAATCACGGCACCAATCTGGGCGGCATCGCTTCCAGTATCACTAAGATCCCCGGCACAAAGTCGCTGATGAGCAACTTTGTGCAGAGCTATTGGGGCGTTTCCGGTTTGGAACAGCTCACGGGTTCAAAGATGGTTTTGAACTCCAATTCCCACGATATCCTCGGTCCCGGTGTTACTTACACCTGCATTGCCACCAAGTATGACCAGCTCATTTCCCCTCCACAGTCCTGTTTCTTGGATGATGGTGACACAGGCATGGTCACCAATCTCTATGTGCAGGACACGTTCCCTCAAGCCATCGTTTTGCATGAGCAGATGGCGCACGATTGGCGCCCCCGCGCGCTTACTCGCGAGGCACTATTCAAGCTGGTAGGCGAGGATTTTGACCCAATCGAGCATGCGGAATAGACCGCTCCTAACGCGGATTTTCCCACCGACAGCCGCACATCCGTCCCTGCCAAATCCAAGTCCAGCGTCGGGGGACCTCAGAGACCCCGTTCCGGTTATCGCACTTCATGGCACGCTCGATAGTCCC
Organism: Corynebacterium sp. HMSC075F02; assembly: GCF_001838335.1. Lineage (NCBI taxonomy): Bacteria > Bacillati > Actinomycetota > Actinomycetes > Mycobacteriales > Corynebacteriaceae > Corynebacterium > Corynebacterium sp. HMSC075F02. Next base: position 25,738 of record NZ_KV836313.1, read on the forward strand.
GGCGCGTGGGCACCGCTTGCCGACGGACTCCGTGCCCGCGGCCGCCGAGTCTATGTACCGGCCTACGGAGACCGTGGCACTGCTGCCCTCGTAGATTCTGTCGCCGAAGTCGAGGCCTATATCAACGGAGTCTGCACTGAAACGAACTCGGACACGGTCGATATTGTGGCTCACTCGCAGGGTGGGCTACTGGCTTTCCTGCTGTTTACGCGTCTTGCAAACCATGAATGCGAGCGTTTTTCGTTTCGACGTGTCATCAGTGTGTCGGGCTCTGTCGGCGGTGTAAATCTGACTGAGATCTCCCGCATTTTGGGCTGGTGGAATGGGGCTCCTGCCCGCTGGCTAATGGGACAGGCTTTAGCCGATCAAATTGCGGTAGCGGCAGGACAATATGAACTTCCTGCAGCCAACACTGCCCCACACCTCCGAAGGCGCAAGGCAGCCACACCTGACTGGATTAATGTCATCAGCCACCATGACAACCTGGTCATTCCGTGGTCCGATACCGCGCAGAGCTTCCTGCCGGACAGTCGAGCTGTTTTGCTCGAAACCGAGCTGGAGGGCAGGTCTGTTGCGCATTGGAAGCAGCAAACAGACCCCGAAGTGATCGAACTGATCACTCGGCTATTGGCGTAGAGCTTCGACCTAGAACTTGGTCAGCGACTCGCGCGCGGTGACGACATCCGCAAGCAGCTGCTGCGCGGCTAGCGAGGGGTTATCGGAGGTGAGGGCCTCGATGACGACGTCGGGAAGCCCTGCGGCGCGGTAGTCGTCGACAGTGACATCGCCGTACTCGAGGACCCCGTGGAGCCATGCGACTGCACGCGACTCTGGTGAAATGCAGCGTCGTGCGGTGCGTTCCTGCTGGACGAGCACATCACGGTTTTCCACCCCGCGCATCCCCAGCCGTGCAAGAGTGCGAGCAGCAGAGATGAGGTTCTCACCGGCAACACAATCCTGCTGGTTCGGATTGGCCGGCGGCTTCTTACGACCACGACGGCGCACGTAGAGCTCCTGCTGACCAATACCGACCAGGGAGCCATCGCGGTTTCGGATTACAGAGGTGTATGGAACGACCGTCGAATAGCCACCTTCAGTTTCGGCCTTAAGCTTTTCGACCATCTCATCCGGCACCTCTACCTCGAGGTACGCACCGTTCTTACCTGGGCGGATAAATTCAAACGACCCAGTTCGGGTCCATGCCTCGTACTTCTTGACGTCCAGGCGCTGCATAACCAGCGTGCCAAACAGCACATCCGTCATCGAAAACAGTGCACCGCCAAATGCCGCGCCATGCATATTCGCAGTCAGAGCGTTTAGGCGCAGCTCCAGCCGACCTGCCGACCAGTCATCCGCAATCTCGGTGATACGGATGCCGGTGCCAAACAGCGGCGGCCAAATATTCAGCAAGAACTTTGCCTTAGCCGGGGACATCTCTTTCTCAGCAAGCTTGTACAGGGTGCGTCGCAGCGATGGACCAATAGACATAACTACTTACATTAGGTGTTGACCGGGCGAACGCGGGCATTATTGTCAGAAAACAAAAGTGTGTCGGCTTCAGCACATGCTTTACGACGGTTCCCGCGCCCTACCTTCTATTAAGTCAGCGACTATTTCAGCGACTATTTAGGCAGCAAACCGTTCCGCCAGCGTATTGACGCGCAGAGTGAAGAAATCCCGCAATTCCGCGTAGCGGGAATAACCATAAATCCCGCGGTCAGCTGGGTCATCATATTCCCAGCGCTCAGTCTCTACATCTGGCGCGATGTAGTCCGAAACGTCGATTTTCCCCACAACAATGACCACATCCGCACTGTCTGCGAGAGACGGCGTGAGTTGATGAGGATCGCCATCGCACCGTGCCCCCACCTCACAGAGCGCACGCCGCGCGTCTTCATCCAGACCGCGGTCATCATCATCGATGCTGATACCTGCTGACAAAACTGTCAGGCCTGGGGCAGCTTGCCGCAGCAGCCCTTCGAGTACGCGTGAGAGTCCCATGTTTGAACTACTGACAAAGAGCACCTCTGACATGGCTCTATCGTAGAATATTTTTCTAGGAGAAATCACCCCAGCTTGTGGGGTTTTCTGGAAGGTTTTGCAGAAAAATGCCAAAAGCGCCCATAGCGCAGGCCCTTCCCCGAGACCAGCCCTATCGACGCTTATGACTTAAAAACAAAGTCCACTTTACATGCGCATGCAACCCCTGTGAAGCATGGGGCTAGAGTTGCAGATGTGAAAGCTCCGTGGCCTGTGATTTTCCGGCTGTCGGCGTTGCGCTGTCCTGCTGTCGGTGTTGCGCTGTCCTGCTGGCGGCGTTGCGCTGTCCTATCGATGCAATATTCACCTATCGATACGCAGCAGCGTGGCCATAAGTGGAAAGCTCATCCATATGTCGACCGGGACTTCCGACAACGTGCGCATAAGTGACAGAAAATTCCCCCGCCCCAGCCCCCGACAGGCATTTGCCCTTTAATCTGCCTTCAAAAGAATCCTTTGCTCCCCGCCCCGGCCCCCTTAGACCGGATAAAACTGGCGGGGCCAATCGCTCGCGAATAGGAGAATCACCGTGACCGACTCTCGCGATATTAAACCTTTTGCAGCCAACCGCAGCTCCAAAGTGACCTCCATCGGCTCCATCATCGGCGCAGCAGCAGTGAGCGGCCTACTTCTCGGAGGTGTCGGTGCGGGCACCTGCTTGGCAATTCTCGATGTGCCCGAGCGCTCCGACTACGTCATGAAGACTGCGCAGCGTGAGGTACAGGCTGACATCATGGACCCGGACGATGTGCTCACCCCAGAGGAAGAAGAGCGCATGCTTCGCGATGTCTCCCTGATCGCCGCCCCTGACGTGGTCCAAGAGCTGCACTACATGGTCTTTGCCGAGAACAAGGAAAACGTTAATGACTCCGTAGAGGAGTACCTGCGCGATAACCACCAGGAGCTCATCGGCAAGGATAAGTTTGCTGATGGCCAGGTCTTCGTCGGCGTGGGCCTTGATCCGCGCCAAGCCTTCGTCTTCGCGGGTGAGGACGTGGCTGCTCAAATGAAGCTACGCAAGAATGACAGCCATCTGAAACAGTCCATCGAAGCAATTAAGCCGGGCGTGCGGGATGGCAACATTCCTGCTGGCCTCTTTGCTGGCGCAGCGGCTGCAATCGACGTAGACCGTGCTGCGGATACTCAGTACGAGGGCGCAAAAGAGGATCGGATGGGGGCGGCCGTTGGCCTCGGGGTGGCGGGCCTGAGCGTTGGCGGCGCTGGTGTCGGCCTCGCCGGCGGTATACGCCGCAGCCGACAGAAGAAGGCACAGCAGGCACGCGAGGACTGGGACTACGTGTCGCAGACCTACACCGATGTGGCGCAACGGCTAAGGGAGATTGATATTCGAGCGCACTCGCTCCAATCAGGACTGGTGGATGAGCGCCTGCGCCAGGACTGGGAGGGTTTGCGCGATGACTTCCTAGCGATCGATAGCCAGGTTGGTTCCCTCATGTCGATTCCGGCGGATGCGCCAGATGAGCAATTCCGCTCACGCTCTGAGCTCATCGCCAATGCGCGCCAACTGTGCGAGCGCGTGGAAACCGCTGAGGTCAATATTGAAAAGCTGCACCGCATTGAGAACGCTGATGCGGATGCTCGCCGCTATGAACTCTACGAGCTGGGGAAGGATCTGGCACAGGCAGGCTACTTGGCCGCAAGCATCGACTCGACGCTTGAGCGCCACGCGAAGGAGTTGGAAGATGCCGCCACTGAATTATCCAAGGAACCACACCATCCGCAGTTCATGGAGCGCTACCTAGAACTCTTGGATCGCTCCGCGCTCTTGTCGGAGCACGTGCAGTCCCAGCTGCAGAAGCGCAATGAGGCCGACGAGCGCCCCGAGCGCACGCGCATCTACGACTCTAATTTCTTCGCTGGCTCCGGCTACCACGGCTACGTGCCCTTCTATGTCGTGAGCACCTGGGATAGCGATGCCACCACTGCCCGCGACAGCTCTTCTAGTAGCGGCGGCGTCAACAGCGGGTTTAGCTCGGGGTTTTCCGGTTCAGGTGGTTCTTCCAGCTTCTAAGCCGGCTTACGGGGCAGAAGGGATGCGGACGTTCTGTTAGACGATTTCACCCCTCACGCTACTTAACCCCCTACTTTTCTCCTTTAAACCAAAGAACCCCAGGCCGGAAAACTTCCTGACCTGGGGTTTTGGAGCCGGAAATGGGATTCGAACCCGTAACCTACCGTTAGGGCACCCTGTAAAGGTTTGACCTATAATGCCATTTATGCCTGTCAAAGGCCGTTTCTCGCGCCGCACAGGGGCACCTCCCCTACTAATTTTTGAGGAAAGCCTTTGGGGAAGTGCGGAGTTTTCCGAAGTAGACCCGCAGCTAGACATACGCCACAGCCTGAGTACAAGACTTAACCCGTGGTGGCTGCGCGGTGTCGGCTAGGGGCCACACACCCCTTGCCCCAGCAACCCCTGCCCGTCGCCCCCTACCCCGCGCATAAAAAGGGACTGAGATTGCCCCCAACCCCTCAATTCCGGTTACTGCTCCTGCCACCCCACGTCGTCGGGTATGACATCCCGGCGCGGGCCCAGTCGCGCAGCCCTCGCCACTAGCATCTCGGATCCAGTACTGCAGATACCCGTCGAAGAGCTGGACACCTATCTACCAGTCCCGCAGCAGCCCGCCACTCCGCAATTCCCCCAGCCCCGACCAATCAGCTAGGGCTTTGTCATGCCTTCTGCACCGAGGCAGACGCTCATACCCTTCGACAGGCCGGCGAGGCGGTAGGCGGCTAGCGGGTCACAGGCACCCGCGGCAGGCCGCCCGGCGCGGGCAACGGCGCCCCTCAATGGGCGAACACAATTGGTAAATTGGTCGTCTCAGGCTATCAGTAGTGTTGCAATGAGAGCACCTAGTGAAATAGCGAGCATCCCTAAGCAATTGACCCAAAACTCGCTACCTAGAAACTTGGCTCGGATATGTGCGATTGCTGCGGTGCAGAAGTAGGCAATGACTCCAACCATCGTCGCTATTCCAATGCCTGGTATCCAGAGCCCAATAATGAGTCCACTTGCTGCTAGGCACTTGATAACGATAAGAGCCCACCACCACTCTGTAGGAAGTCGTACTCCTCTGAGGCAGGCCTCGATGAATGCTACGGGTTTGAGCGAGAGTACCGCATCTCCGAACAAAATGGCGGCAAGAATGATGGAGGGCCAAGCAGGCGAAGATTCGAGAATCATTATTTTACTCCGTACGCGATTTTAAGACGGGAGATGGAGCTGTTCGCGTGAATGGATAGTTCGTCGGTGTCGTATGCACCGGCAGCCCAGCCAAGAAGCAACCCAAGATAAATGTTGTAAAGGATTGTTGCGAACTCTCTAGCGTCATCTTTAGGGAGCATGTTGCCTAGGCGCAACACGATTTCATCTACCAAGAGAGTTCGAAGCCCGTTGAGAATCTCTCCGTTGCTTCCCTGTGTGATTAGGGCAGCGCCATACGCTTTCGATAATTCTTCCTGCCCAGTAAACATTTTCAGAAAAGGAGCGAGAACGTCGAGAAGGTTGTCTGATTGTCCGCGGAGCTCATCGTGCATGACGGTGATTCGATGTCCGACGGTCTGAACCAACAGCGACTGCTTGCTCCCGACGCTCATAACGGTTCCAACGCTGACGTTGGCTTTCTGCGCGATGGCACGCACATTTGTATCCGCGTACCCGACTGACACAAAAAGGGCATAGGCGGTGTCCAAGACTTTATTGCGCGTCGCCTCCTTTTGAGTAGCACGACTTGATTGAACTTGTTCACTGAACATGTTCAAAGCGTATCGCTGCATCAATCTACGGTCAAGTAGCGATGTGGTTATCCAAGTACATTGCCGTCATGAGAGGCGAGCGGGTTTCCTGCTTACAGGGAGGAAAGTTATAGCTGATCGTCACACCTACATGTTTTTGCTAGACCAGCTTCTCAGACCAATAGACTCGAGGATTGCCGAGCGCTTGGCCGATAAGCCTATCGAGCTTATTCCACGGCCAACGCACGACAGGGGCACCGACGACGCGGGTACTGCCTATGCGCGACGACCCATCCGGCACACGCCCCACCCTGGCAAAACTCTGGCCGGGCTCTAACATGAGCAGGCTTGCCACACCTCGCCGGCGACGATGTTGACACAGACGGATAGGGAATTACTGCCCGCGATAATATCCTGTCATGGCCTACGTCACACGGCAGCCACAGCTACGACTGGGGCCGGTAACGCCGCGTTGGCCACCTTGCAACTGGGGCATGCCTCCGTCTCTACGACCGAGGCGGCCTACATCAACCGCGCGGGTGGGTTTGCCAACTCCGCGATTATCGAGGCGTTCGCCACCGACGCACTGGCGATTTTCGGCGGCTAGTCGCTGCCCCCCCCCGGCGCCCTCCCGGTGCGGGTTTTTTGCATTGAGACGACGAAAACAATTGCAATACCGTTGCAAGCACCGTTTAAACCAAAGAACCCCAGGCCAGAAAACTTCCTGACCTGGGGCTTTGGAGCCGGAAACGGGACTCGAACCCGTAACCTACTGATTACAAATCAGTTGCGCTACCAATTGCGCCATCCCGGCAACTTTAAAGCGACCCTTTTGGCGTTAGCCGTCGCTGGCTCGAAAGAATCAGAGTCAACCTGAGAATCGAACTCAGCTGTGCCGCTGACAGGCGATTGTACAGGTTGGCAAGCAGAAGTTAAAAACGACACCACAGGAATACTGCAACCGCACTTCTTGAACACTTTTCTGCACACTAAAAGCCCCGCTCAGATAGGTAAATTCACCCCACCGAAAACGAATTGAGATTCTCCGTCACCGACGGGGTAGTGTGACTATCGCTAAATCACTGGGGCTATGTTGCTGCAACGCCTCTAGAACTCGTCTTTGCAATAGCGCTGCAACGCACCCCAGGCAGTATCGGGGAAAGGAAGTGTCGACATGCCATTCGATGGTGGCAACAAATCCAACGCCGAAGAAAACTCCGCTGCGAAGGATGATGCCTACGATGCCGAAGCCGCTGTCGCTTACCCCGCTGACCCCACTGTCTCTTACGACGACACTCCGCAGACCCAGTTTCCTGCAATCGACAATCAGTCCACCTTCAAGCAGCGCGTGATTGATTTCGTTTCCGGCCCAACGGCAACTGTCGACCTAGTGCACTCGACCACTACCCCACTGCCGCTGGCACCGATTGATTATTCCGACCCCAGCCAGGTTACGGCCGTACTCGATCTCGCTGCTCGCATCGGAGGACTGCTGCTGGCATGTGGCTCGGGCAACCGCGACACCGAGCTGCAGATTAAGACCGTGACCTCAGCCTATGGCCTCACCCAGATCCAGGTTGACATCACGTTGACCTCGGTGACGGTCTACCACCTCATCGGTGCCCGCCGCACACCAATTACGGCTATGCGCGTAGTCACCGCACCAGTGCCCGACTTCGAGCGCTTGCGCCACACGGACCGTGTCATCCGCCGAATTCGCGCGGGCCATCTGAGCCTGGAGGAGGCTATTGAGGCTATCGACAAGGTCGAGCGTGAGCCCGCAAAATACCGCCTCCGCGTCATCTACGCTGGCTGGGCGTTGCTGGCCTCATCTGTGACAGTGCTACTCGGCTCGAGTTTCGAGGTCGCTCTCATCGCGGCTGCCGTCACACTGGCCATTGTCATTGTGATTGGCGAGCTTGCCGCCCGCGAGTTGCCCACATTCTTCCAAAACGCAGTCGGCGGTCTCATCGCCACACTCTCCGCTGCTGTACTCAATGCGGCACAGGCATACCTTCCCTTTGAAATGCAGCCATCCAGGCTAATTGCCTCGGGAATCATCGTGATGCTCGCCGGCCTAACCCTCGTGCAAGCACTGCAAGACGGCATCACCGGCGCGCCAGTGACTGGCTCAGCGCGCTTCTTCGACACCATGCTGTTGACCGGCGGCATCGTCGCTGGCATCGCGATGGGCATCGAGTTTTCTGGAATGCTGGGCATTCCGCTTCCCGACGTCATCGCGGGCTCCGACCTCAACCTGGCCCAGGCGACAGTGCGGGTGATAGCGGGAACTACCGCCTCAATCGCATTTGCGTTGGCCTCGAATGCTGGGTTCACCGCGTTGGCAGTGTCCGGAACGGTCGCCCTGCTGGGGTCAATGACCTACTACTACGTGTTGACTCCGCTGGGAGTTCATCCGGTGACCAGCGCAGGCGCGGCAGCAACACTGATTGGTCTCATCGGTGGCCTGCTGGCACGACGTTGGTCCATCCCGCCGCTAATTACGGCAGTGGCAGGCGTAACCCCACTGCTTCCGGGTATGACAATCTACCGCGGTATGCACGCACTGCTGCACGACCACCCGACCAAGGGGTTTACGGCGCTGGCCTCAGCGCTGGGCATTGCGACGGCACTAGCTGCGGGCATTGTCCTCGGTGAATGGATGGCGCGCAGGCTCCGTCGCCCTCGCGCACTGCGCGAAGACAGTGGCCTGACCCGTCCAATCCGGGCCGGTATGCGTCGCATCCGTCCTGTGAATCCGCGGAACAAGCCTCGCCGTCCACGCAACTACCGCTTCAAGGGCGGTATGAACCCGCGCGTGGACTAGCCGTACCGTGGGAGCATTGTCCACACCGCGCGACCTATCAACAACGTGGTAGAATTAGGTTTTTGAATTGTAAGTAGCGCTTAAAGCCGAAACTGCGTCATCACAATCCCATTCCTTCTCCGCTGAACTCGGTTGAGCTCAGTGACGGGAGCATATGGCGAGATGGCTGGCAGAAGTAGGTGTATTGGGCGCAATTAAGGCCATGCTTGCCAGGAGGATTCGTGCCACCGAAGGTCACAGACACTCGCACTGCTCAGAACGAGGCTCTTCACAAGGTCGAAGAAAAGACCGCTGCTGGCGCACGGCGAATTGTTGCTACCTTCGCCGAGGATTTCTACGATGCCGTCACTCTGATGTGCATGCTCGGAGTGGAGAAGGAAGGCCTGAGCTTCAAGAAGGTTCACGAGGAATACGAGAAGGAAAACGCTCCGAAGACCGCAAAGCGCACACGCAAGTCCACTAAGAAGACTGCGAAGAAGTCGACCAAGAAGGCCGCAAAGAAGACCACTCGTAAGACGGCGAAGAAGGCTGCCAAGAAGGCCGCTAAGAAGACGACGAAGAAGGCTGCTAAGAAGACCACCAAGAAGGCAGCTAACTAACGGGGTCACGCAGCATGGGTCGGAGCGGGAAAAAAGCGGTTGCCGCAGTAGCTGTCGTTGCGGCAGTGTCCATGACGGCTACCGCATGCCAGGCAAAGCCGGCAGCGGAGATCGTCGGCAAGCAATGGCAGATAACCGCGATCTTTGATGACCCAAACCTGCCCCACGGTGTGCCGGACGGAACTCAGGCGCCGACTATTACGTTGGGGCAGACAACATATACCTTCGCTGATTCCTGTGGCAACGGCTCTGGTTCGCTGCAGTGGAAGGGCGAGGCGGTCGAATTCGGTACCCCGGAGCAGACTCGCAGTTTGGACTGCTCAGACCAGGCGCAGACCTATTCGGAGCGTTTCCACAAGATTGTGGCGGGCGAATTCGTCTACACGCAGGACAACAATGGTCTGCGCATGCGAGAGATGAAAGACCCCAAGCCAGGCGAGGATCGCCGTGGCTGGACTGCGACAACTTCGGGTTACACCGAGGGGCGCTGACGCCACTTCTGATCGACAGGCGCATCGGTGCCGGGGTGAGAAACCCGTGCGTAAGAACCGCGGTGGTAAATGAGCGGATTGATTTCTTCACGCTTGCCGATAGCCACAATATCCGCCGTCACAATCCAGTGATCGCCGCCTTCGTAAACATCGACGACGGTGCAATCAATCCACACGGAGCAGCCGTGCAATAAAGGGTTGCCCAGCTCAGAGCGGGTCCACTTCCCCGTCTTGAACTTTTCGCCATTACTGCGGCCGAAGGCTGCCGAGATATCCTCCTGATCCTCGGCCAACACATTGACGGAGAAGCGTCCAGCGTTCCGTATATGCGGCCAGGACCGCGAGGTCTTCATGACAGTAAACAGAACCATCGGTGGAGTGAGACTCAGCGAGGAAAAAGACTGGCAGGCGAAACCGTACGCTTCGCCTTCATCCTCGGTGGCGATAATGGTCACGCCAGTGGTGAACTCACTCATCGCGCCACGGATAGACATTTCATCCAATTCGACGGGGCCGCCAAGTTCGACATGGTCGTCGCGGGTAGCTTCCGGACTATTGAGAGCCGCAGCTGATCGGTCGGTGCTCGAATTTGTTGAATCTGTCATGTAATAGACCTTAATCTGAATCCGAACACAGTAAAGACGAGGTGGGGTTTACCACCCCAAGAGCCCCCGATAGCGCCACGATGTTGTTACCCTCGTCGGCCCGCTACCCGGCTGACGGTGCCGACGGCGCTGCGGTTGTCGATCCAACGACAAACTCAGTCTCCAACAAGACGCGAGGAGCGCGACCGCTGTCCTCGCGTGCGGCCTCAAGCTCCTCGGCCAGCGCGCGGCCGACGGCAATGCCCTTCTGCCTATTCGGCTGAATTACAGTGGTCAGCTTGTGGAAGAGGGCGCGCTCGATTCCGTCAAAGCCTGTGATGGACAGGTCCTCCGGAACACGAATTCCGTTCTCCTTGGCATATTCCAAGACCGCAATTGCCTGAGTATCCGTGGTACAGACCACCGCCGTGAGATCCGGGTTGTCGGTCAGCAGCTGGCGAGCCGCATCGCGGTTATTCTCGCGGTCATTGAGGTGGCGCTCGATGATAGGCACATCCACCTGCTGAATACCAGCCTCGGCAAGCGCTTCCAGCGCACCTTCGACGCGGTTCTTCTGCACCTGGTGATGAGCTTCTGCCAGCCGCTTCTCCGTGACATATCCCGAGTTCGGGGTACGCGACAATCGCACTGACAAGATTCCCACCTTGCGATGTCCCAGTTCAGTCAGGTGTCGCACCGCGGGCTTGATGGCCTCACGGTCATCGATGCCCACAAACGGTAGAGCCACCGCATCTGCAGGCTGGTCGCACACGACCGTCGGCAAGCCACGGGCGCGCACGGCAGCGAGGAACGGGTCGTTGTCCGCGACGGAGTAGACCACGAAACCGTCGACCACCGCTTGCCGAATCAGATTGAGATCTACGTCCCCGCCCTCCTCGGAGGAAGCTGGAATGACCAACATGGAGTCGCCCATTTCGCCGAGCTCCTCTGCGAGGCCGGCGAGAAAATCCACCGACGCAGGGTCTTCAAAAGCGAACGGGAGGTGCTCGGTGAACAGCACGCCGATGGCGCCAACCCGGCGCATGCGCAGACCGCGAGCCATTGGGTCCGGCCCGGGATAGCCAAGCCGCTCCGCAGTTTCCAAGATGTGCTCCCGCAACTTCTCCGAGAGCTGGTCAGGGCGGTTGTACGCGTTGGACACAGTCGTGCGCGAGACCCCAAGTTCTGCAGCGATGGAAGCCAAGGTGCCACGACGACGCCGACTTTGCACGGAATACCGACCCTTCTTGAAAAACCAACAGCGACTGCCCGCTCAGATATCTTCGTCCAGCTACCTCAGGTAGAAAACCTCGATTTTATGGAAAAGAACTACAACGAGCATCACACGCATCTAATCGCGGACAACTTTACCCAACGAATGTGCGCGACTGTCATTTCGGCCACTCCGGCAGAGGCCCGCCTTGTGACTGGGTCTCCGCAGCCCCTACTATGTTCTTTGAACTAAAAGACAACTGTTTTCAATAGCGGTTGATGCTCAGGAGCTGAATAAAAGGAATAATTCAGCCCGCAACAGGATTGGATACATATATGAAGGCACGCTTTTCCACGCGCATCGCGGCGCTAGTCGCCAGCGCCGGCCTCGTCGCAGGTCTCGGCGCATGCTCCAGCAATGATGACAGCGCTACGTCCGCGGGCAAGTCCGAAGACACCATTAAGGTGGTCACCTCCACCAAGGTCTGGGCAGACGTCGCCGACGCAGTCACCGACGACGAGAAGGTCTCCATCGACCCGATTATCGCGTCCAACGACATCGACCCTCACTCCTACGAACCGGCCGCAGCCGACATGGCAAAGGTAGGGGACGCCGATATTCTCGTCGCAGGTGGCGGGCATTACGACGCATGGCTGACCTCCTCTCTGCGTGACGCAAAGGACAAGGTCATCATCTCTGCGCTGCCGCAGGAAGAAGGCCATGACCACGAACATGACCATGATCACGAGGGCCACGACGACCATGATCACGAGGGCCACGAGCACGACCATGAAGGCCACGAGCATGATGGCGAAGGTCACGACGACCACGAAGGCCACGAGCACCACCACCATGACGGCGAAGCCAACGAACACGTCTGGTACGACACCGATGCGGTTGAAGAAACTGCAGAGCAGCTCGCCGAAGCTCTGACCAAGCTGGGCGCCAAGGCCGACGCCAAGGCTGTCGACAAGGAAATCAAGGACATCGAAGAGGCCAAGAGCAAGCTCGAGGCCGCTAAGGTTGCTCAGGTTCACCCGCTGGCCGATGACATCCTGAAGGACACGAAGATCAAGGACATCACCCCGAAGGGCTACCGTCAGTCCACGCTGAATGAGTCCGAGCCGTCGGCAAGCGATGTCAATGAAATGCTCAAGCTGATCGAGTCCGGCGAGCTGGACTACCTCATCGACTCGCCACAGACCCACGACCAGGTCTCGCAGCGACTCGTCGAGGCAGCCAAAGCAAAGGGCGTTAAAATCGTCGGTGTTTTTGAGTCACCCAGCACTGACCAGTCGTTCTTTGACCTCTACAAGCAAACCCTTTCCGATATGGAGTCCGCATAACTTTGCCCTCACTGACTTTTACTGACGCAGCCGTCGAACCGCTGTGGTCCGGTCTCAATTTGAATATCGAGCCCGGCGAGTTCTTGGCCATCCTGGGCCCCAATGGCGTCGGCAAATCCACGCTGCTGACCGCTGCCCTTGGCATGCGCCAGCTGACTCACGGTTCAGTAAAAGTCGACGGGAACCTCGGCTACATTCCACAGCAGCGGATGTTCGAGCCCTCACTGCCCATTCGGGTTCGCGACCTCGTCGAGCTGGCGGCCGGCAAGAACCGCTCCGCCACCGACCAGATGCTGGACTTTGTCGGCGCAACGGGTATTGCGGACCGTCGTGTCGGCACGCTCTCTGGCGGTCAGCAACAGCTTGTGCGCCAGGCGCAGGCGCTCGTTTCGGCACCGGATTTTTTGCTTTGCGACGAGCCTCTGCTCTCCCTCGACCCTGCGGCACAACGGACCACGGTCGAGCGCCTGGACCGGCATCGCCGGGAAAATGACACGGCAGTCGTCTTTGTCACCCACGACATCAACCCCATCCTGGGCGTCTGTGACCGGGTGCTCTACCTGACGCCGCATGGACATGCGGTCGGATCGGTCGAGGAAATTATCACCTCAGAGACGCTCTCGGAGCTCTACCAAACCAAAATTGTGGTTGCCCGTGTCGAGGGAAAGCTGGTTATCGTCTAATGACCCTACTGACTCAGTATTTCTCCGACACCGCCGCTCTACTCCAGGTCGGCTTCGTCCACAATGCCCTCATTGCAGCGGCACTGCTTGGGCTGATTTCCGGCATCATCTCGCCCCTGATTGTCATGCGGCAGATGAGCTTCACGGTCCACGGCACCAGTGAGCTGGCACTCATGGGCGCATCCGCGGCCCTACTACTTGGTGTCAGTGTCAGCAGCGGCGCCATTATCGGCTCGGTGCTCATCGCAATAGTCCTGGCAGCACTGTCGCTTCGAGGGCGCCAAGATGCGGTTGTGGGCGTGGTTTTGAGCTTCGGCATGGGCTTATCGGTGCTGTTTATCCACCTCTACCCTGGCCGGACAAGTACCGCGTTTTCACTTCTCACCGGCCAGATCATTGGTCTGACTGACACTTCTCTATGGACGATGGCCATCGTCGCGGTCATCGTCGTCGGCGGCGTTGCCTGGAAATGGCGGCCGCTGCTATTCGCCTCCGCTGACCCCATCATGGCCGCCGCCTGTGGTGTCAACGTCAAGGCGCTATCGATCTACTTCGCGATTCTCACCGGTCTCGTCGCCGCCCAGGGCGTGCAAATTGTCGGCTCCCTGCTCGTCATCGCCCTGATTATCACCCCGGGTGCCGCGGCCGCATTCGTCACTGCCTCGCCGGTGAAGGCCATCATCCTGTCGACCATCTTCGCCGAGGTCGCGGCTGTCGGCGGCATCGTCCTCTCGCTCGCACCGGGCATCCCGGTCAGCGTTCTAGTGACGACAATCGCGTTTGTCCTCTACCTGATTTGCTACGCCATCGGAACGGTGCAGTCGCGTAAGGCAACGCGTGACGACGTTCAGGCTGCCAAGTGGAGCAAATAGACACATACGCTTTTCGGAGTGGCTTTTAAAACAACAAAAACATCGGGCAGCTCCTCGAGTGACGATTGCGGAGAAGGTGCGTCCACCTCCCCTCTCGCCACCGAGGGGCTGCCCGTATTTTTACTGGATTCTCTAAAAGCAGACTCCAATACCCCCGCTCTTTTTAAGACTGCGAGGCTGCCGAAATGGGGTGACCCGGCAGACAGAAAAACTAACGCTGAGGATGTCGTGGTCTGACATCTCAGTGACCCAAAAGCTAGCTGTACAAGCCACCGCTAGGTCCGTGAGCATCCCTAAATTACGGCCAATTACGCCCCCATTTCTAGGAGCATGATTTGCCCGCCCTCCCCTTCAGGAAACTACGGATAATTTTCTGTTGGAAGTGATAATAACGCCGTCATTTCTGCAGCGCACGCCGGAAATAGAATTATCTTTAAAGCGCTGAACTACTGGGGGTAGCCATAAGTACCGGCCGCCATTTAGAACGCAAAATACCCCACGTAAACGCCATTACTATGACGAATTGGTAATGGTGCCTACGGGGGTATCAAATGCGCTACTGGCTACTCTTTGCCCGGCGCTGGCGGGCAAACTCACTCAGAGTCACGCCGGCAGCAACGGAAGCGTTGAGCGACTCAACCCAACCGGTCATCGGAATGGACATGATGGTGTCACAGGTATCGCGCACCAGGCGCGAAAGTCCCTTGCCCTCGGAGCCGACGACCATAACCACCGGGGTGGTGCCGTCGTAAGTGTCCAGAGTGTGATCGCCACCGGCATCCAGTCCAACGACCTGGTAACCAGCCTTCTGGAACTGCTTGAGCGAGCGCACCATGTTGGTCGCCCGCGCAACCGGCAGACGCGCAGCAGTACCAGCAGAGGTACGCCAGGCGACGCCCGTAATGGCAGCCGAGCGACGCTCCGGAATCACCACACCGTGACCACCAAAGGCCGCCACCGAGCGAATGACCGCACCCAGGTTACGCGGATCAGTGATGTTATCCAGGCAGACGATAAGGCCCGGCTCACCGGTCTGGGCCACAGAATCAATCAGATCTTCGACAGATGCGTACTTGTACGGCGGAATCTGCAGGCCGATACCCTGGTGCATGGTGTTGCCGGTCATGGTGTCCAACTCGTGGCGGGGTACCTCGCGAATCGGGATACCACGGGAGTTAGCAATACGCACTGACTCCTGCAGGCGCTCGTCATTGTCGGTACCCAGCGCCACAATCAGCGCGGCCGCTGGCACCTTTGCATGCAGGCACTCCACGACCGGGTTACGGCCAACTACCAGCTCGGTGCCATCCCCCTTGCGCTCATGACGCCCCGAGTCACGGCGGCGCTTCTCTTTCGCCCGCTTATGAGCTGCGTGATAAACGCGGTCCTCTGCTTTCGGGGTCGGCCCCTTGCCACGCAAGCCACGCTTTTGGCCACCGGAGCCGCCAACGTTCTTCTTGCTTGCCTTGCGCACTGCACCACGACGACCGTTGCCTGCCATAGCTACCTGCTTCCTGTTGTTAATAGTTTTCTTTAGCCTAAAGCCAGCTTTTCAGCCCTAGTCAGCGACAGACCATGCTGGACCATCCGCGGTATCAGTTACCTCGATACCCGCTTCCTTCAGGCGGTCGCGCACAGCATCAGCCGTAGCCCAGTCCTTCTCTGCACGAGCCCGGGTGCGTTCCTCCAACTGGTGCTCAACCAGCACACCGAGCGCATGCATTGCTGCATCAGAACCGGAATCGGAGGTTGCCCACTGCTCATTCAGCGGATCGAATCCAAGGACTGCGGCCATAGCGCGGACAGCACCGGCAATCTCCTTGGCCTTGGTCTCGTCGCCGTCGGCAAGCGCCTGATTGCCTCCACGAACAGCGTTGTGGATTTCTGCGAGCGCGCGCGGGACAGCGAGGTCGTCGTCGAGCGCTGCTTCGAACGCCGGCGTCCACTCACCGATTTCGATATCGCCGAGCTTATCGACGGCACGGTGCATAAACGCCTCGATACGACGGTAGCCCGCTGCCGCTTCCTGCAGAGCCTCCTCGGAGTACTCCAGCACGGAGCGGTAGTGCGCACTGCCGAGGTAGTAACGCAGCTCAACCGGACGAACCATGGTCAAAATGTGCGGCACAGACAAAACGTTGCCGAGCGACTTCGACATCTTTTCACCGGACATGGTGACCCAGTGATTGTGCATCCAGTAGCGAGCAAAGCCGTCGCCGGCTGCGTGCGACTGCGCAATCTCGTTTTCATGATGCGGGAACTGCAGGTCGAGGCCGCCACAGTGGATGTCAAACTCCGAGCCCAAGTAGTAGGTGGCCATGGCGGAGCACTCCAGGTGCCAGCCCGGCCGGCCATTGCCCCACGGCGTCGGCCACGAGGGCTCGCCCGGCTTAGCCGCCTTCCACAGTGCGAAATCGTGCGCACCGCGCTTGCCCGGAGTATTGGTCTCGCCCTGCTCCATCTCGTCGACGCGGTTGCCGGACAGGCTGCCGTAGTCGCTGCCTTCAGCCTTGGACCAGGCATCCACGTCGAAATAGACGCTGCCGTCGACGGCGTAGGCGAAGCCGTTATCCATCAGACGCTGCATGTACTCCACCATCTGAGTGACATGTCCGGTGGCACGCGGCTCAACGCTCGGCGGAAGAACACCGAGCTGGTTGTAGGCCCAGGTAAATTCGCGCTCAAAGCGGGAGACCCACTCCCACCAAGGGCGGCCGTGCTCGGCGGCCTTATTCAAGATCTTGTCATCGATATCGGTGACGTTACGCACAAACGCGACGTCATACCCCTTGGCGATCAGCCAACGGCGCAAGATATCAAAGGCCACGCCAGAGCGAACATGGCCAATGTGCGGCTGAGCCTGCGGAGTCGCACCGCACAGGTAAATGGAGGCATGCCCCTCGCGGAGAGGCTCAAAATCCTTCAGTTGGCGGGTTGCGGTATCGAAGATTTGAAATGTCACAGCCCCGAGCATAGCGGGGAAATAGATACGGGTGAAAAAGAGAAAACGGCTAGCGCACACGGGCAATGTGTGTGCGCTAGCCGTTATCCGGAAAAGTGCAGAAAATCCCTACTGGGTGGAAAACCGATAAGGGGGCTCGACTTATGCGTCTGCGTCCAGGTCCACCGGCTTATCGTCGGCTTCATCCTTCTTCTCACCAGCGGCACCTTCCTGTGCCAGCGCGCGGTGACGCTCGATAGTGGCATCGACGCGGGCAAAAACTTCCTCGACCTTGGCCTCATCAACGCCGTCGGCAAGCGCGAGCTCACCGACGAGAACCTGGCGAGCCTTGCTCAACATACGCTTTTCGCCGGCGGACAGACCGCGGTCCTGATCGCGGCGCCACAGGTCACGAACCACCTCAGCGACCTTGTTAATGTCGCCCGAACCCAGGCGCTCCTGGTTGGCCTTGTAGCGACGAGACCAGTTGCCGGCCTCTTCCACGTCGGTCTCACGTAGCACGGAGAAGACCTTCAGCAGTCCCTCTTCACCAACAACATCGCGGACACCGACCAGCTCGGCATTCTTGGCGGGCACCTGGATATTCAGATCACTCTGCAGAATCTGCAGTACAAGGTACTGAACGGTCTCACCGTTAAGCTCTCGTTCAATGATGTTTTCGATTTTCGCAGCTCCGTGGTGCGGATAAACTACGGTATCGCCAATGCTGAATTCCATGTAATGCACACGCCCTTTCCAACGGCCTTCCACCCTATCATGTCCCCCCATGATTTTACGGGTAGTATGAGAACATCTTAGGAAGACACTAAGGTGTTCTTTAAATACTGAAAATCCTATCGCCCATCCTCAAGCTACTGGAGGAAATCTAGTCATGGCCTTCAAGTCCGTACTTCGCCGCAGCGCTCTCATCACCGTCTCCGCAGCATCTGCAGTTGCACTTGCTGCCTGTGGCGCCGGTCAGATTTCGCAGACCGCAAATCAGCACCCGGCTGTCGACGGTGCGATGAACGGCGGCGAAGATGCTGCCGGCAAGGGTGCTGAGAACACCAACTCGGCTCTTGGCTTCGTCAACATCCGCGACGCTCACATCCTGGTTGACCCGGAGGCTGGTACCGCTGGTCTGAAGTTCTCCGCCAGCAACCAGCAGCGCGCTACCGAGTCGGTCTACACGCTGAAGTCCGTCACCGTTGAAGGTATCGGCGAGGTTGAGCTGAAGAAGGTCGCTGAGACTCCTTCCTTCGCTAAGGCTGCCAAGGGCGAGAACTCCTTGCCGCGCGAGTGCCAGATTGTTGCCGGCCCGAAGTCCGTCATCGATCCGCTGGCTAAGACCGCTAAGGACAACACCGGCTGCATCGCGTACTACACCAATGAGCTGGACCCGGCCACCCTGGTTGGCGACAAGAGCAGCGCTGCTGGCCAGAACCGCGAGGCCACCTTCGAGTTCACTGACCCGCAGGGCAACACCAACACCTACGACCTGGACATCACCGTCTCCGCTGACATTCTGGAAGCTGGCGCACCGAACCGCGGTGCTGACGGCATGATTGAAACCAAGTAAGCGCAGTACAGCGCGTTCCCTGCGCTGTTCGTGCGCAGCGCACTATCAGCGCTGGTACAGCGCAGTCCTGTCCCGCAAATAACGCGAGGAGCTTCATCGAGCGGGCATGGGCGATTGGTCGCTTGATACGGGCCACGGCGGTACAGTCAGTCCTTGACACATGTCATTGACTCTGCCCTGGCCCGTTCTCGCGTATCTGGGGCAATTTTTTAGCGACATTTCCCGCACATCCCGCACCAAACGTTGTCGGGTCTGTCGCCCCCTCGTTTGAAGCAAAGGTGGTTGCACCGTGGCCAAGACCAAAGACGAAGCCTACGAATGCTCGGCATGCGGTTGGCAGGTGTCAAAATGGGTCGGCCAATGTCCCAACTGCAAAGAGTGGGGCACGCTGGAGAAGGTCACTATCCGCTCCAGCAGCGGGAAGTCCGGCTCCACCCTTGAGGACAAAATCGCCGCCCGGGCAGCCAAGCAACGTCGCCGGAGTGCTGCCGCAACGGAGCCCGGCACGCGGGGCGGTCGTCGTAAAGCATCTTCCACTTCCGTCGCGGCTGAGAGCCAGCGTTTAGCACAGCGCGCGCTTGACGACGAGGCGGAGGAACGTTTCCTCGCCGAGACATCCGCAACAGATCGAATCCCCACTTCTTCTTCTGAGCTGACGGCCATTACCGGGATTTCCGCCAAGGCTGCGCACGCGGTGCGCACGGGCATCGGTGAGCTGGATCGGGTGCTCGGTTCGGGTATTGTGCCGGGTTCGTTGGTGCTCTTGGCCGGCGAGCCGGGGGTTGGTAAGTCGACGTTGCTGCTGGAAGTGGCCTATCGCTGCGCGGAAGGCGATTTGGGGCCGACACTTTACGTCACAGGTGAGGAGTCGGTCGGTCAGGTGCGGCTGCGTGCCGAACGCACTGGCGCGCTGTCGGACTCGCTGTACCTGTCGGCGGTGTCGAATATCGAGGACGTCATCGATCTGACGCTAGAGCTCTCCCCCGGTCTGCTCATTGTGGACTCCGTGCAGACGATGCGTGCCGACGTCGAAGGTGCTCGCGGTGGCGTTGCTCAGGCCCGCGCCGTAACCTCTGCCCTGGCGGCGTTGGCAAAGGAGACCGGGACTGCGATTTTCTTAGTAGGGCACGTGACCAAGGACGGCAATGTGGCCGGCCCGCGCACGATGGAGCACCTGGTTGATGTGGTGCTCAACTTCGAAGGCGATAGACACTCGGGGCTACGCTTCTTGCGGGGTCTGAAAAACCGCTTCGGCAGCACCGATGAGGTGGGCTGCTTCGAGCAGACCGCGGGCGGTATTGCGGAAGTTGAGGATCCCTCGGGGCTGTTTTTGCATCACCGAACGCCGACCTCGGGAACTGCAATTACCGTGGCCATGGATGGCCGCAGACCGCTGCTGGCGGAGGTGCAGGGCCTGGTAATCAACACTGAGGCACATAATCCACGACGCAATGTCTCTGGTCTCGACCCGAGGCGCGTGCCGATGGTCGCGGCCGTGCTGACTGAACACGGTAACTTCAAGCAATTAGCCCGCATGGAGATGTACGTGTCCACCGTCGGCGGAATGACGCTGTCGGAGCCTGCCGCGGACCTGGCGATTGCGCTGGCACTGGCCTCATCCATGACTAAGCGGACCTTCCAGGACAAAACCATTGCACTCGGCGAACTGGGGTTGGCCGGCGAAGTGCGGCGAGTGACCGATTTGGAGTGGCGCCTTAAGGAAGCTCATCGAATGGGCTTCGACACGGCAATTGTGCCCAGAGGCGCAAAAGGCCCGGCAGGGATGCAACTGCTGGAAGCAGGCACCGTTGCCGAGGCCATTGAGCTTGGGTTAGGAGCTAAGCGCTAGCGCATGTTGAACGTGTAGGCGTCAGAGTTGTTGTCACCAATCACGCCGTAGAAGATGTACGACCCGGAGGGAACTGGGACCCGGTCTTCTTCGGAGCACTTGTTCGGCGCCGAGGTCAGACGCGACCAGGTGGCGGCATAGTTGACTTCCTCGCCCGGTGCCAATACCAGTTCACCGTGGCCTTCGGAGTCATTGCAGTCCACATCCGACCAGACTCGCTCATACGTTGCCAGGTCGTACACCTCGAAGCGCAACTGCTGCTCATCAAGGTTCACGCGGCATTCACCGCCGGTGGGATTGTGGACGGTAATCGCCAGAGTCGGCTGCTCATCGCCGTAGTTCGGCTGATCCGAGGTGGCCGTCACCTGCAGATCTGCAAGGGTACAGTCCTTTTTGCTCGCAAGCGCCGCCTGAGCGTTATCCTTCGCGGAGTCTTCGCCTTCCTTGTCGCCCTTCTTGGCGTCCTTGTCAGACTTGTCAGACTTGTCGTTCTCCGAGTCCTTGTCAGACTTAAGCGCGTAAGGTTCCTTGGGCTGTTCCGGAGGAGTCACCTCTTTCCCGTCATCCCTGGTGACATTCACCGGTTCAGAATCCTCGCTGTCCCGGTTTACCAGTGCGGAAATACCCCAGCCCAGGAGAACGAGGATGATAACGAGCAACACCGCCGCGGCGATACGCCGACGCCGGTAGATTTCTGGAGGCAGCTTATTGGTCACACATTTAGGTTAGCGGGTTCTCGCTGACTCCATGGGTAACGACGGTCTCAGCGCGTCCGTCCTCCAAGCGGTACCGCATACCGACAACGCCTACCTCGCCGGTCACCAAGCGCGATGAAATCTCTGGCGAGCGATCAATAATGTGATTAACAATCTCGCGCACGTGGCGCCGCTCAAATTCGTCGATTTCCGTCTCGCCATCTTTGCGAGCCGCCAACAGCGACGGGGTGACTTTCTCAATCAGCACACGCTGGAAACCACCCGGCAGTTCGCCACCGTCCAGTGCATTCTTCGCCGCAGCCACAGCGCCGCAGGACTCGTGGCCGAGAACAATCACCAGCGGAACTCCCAGACCATCAACTGCGAACTCCAGCGAAGCCAGCACCGACAGGTCAGTAATCTCACCGGCAGTACGAATCACAAATACATCGCCCAGACCCTGATCGAAGATAATCTCCACCGGAGCACGGGAATCCGAGCAAGCCAGCACAACGGCCTTCGGCTTCTGCCCCTGCGTCAGCTGCTTACGACGAACCAAGTCCTGACGGGGATGCGCAGTCTTGCTCTCACAGAAGCGGAGGTTTCCGCGCACCATCGATTGCCATACACTCTCAGGAGTCCTCTCAGAATTGCTCATAGCTATATTGTGCAACGACTCCGCTGTTTATGGGAAAGCGAGAATGTAGATTGACCTCTGCAATTAACCAATCCGACGACTTCGACGAACACGTCGATGCCGCCTTACGTGATTGGTATCGCGCCAACATGCGGCCACTTCCCTGGCGCGAAGAAGGCACTTCACCATGGGCTGTGCTCGTCAGCGAAGTGATGAGTCAACAGACTCCCGTCGCCCGGGTAATCCCCTCGTGGCGCGCCTGGCTGGAAAAATGGCCCACCCCAGCCGATCTGGCAGTCGCCCCCAAAGATGAAGTCGTGCGTATGTGGGGAAAACTCGGCTATCCCCGACGTGCGCTCCGGCTGCGTGAATGCGCAGAAAAGATCGTCGAAAAGCACGACGGCGAAGTGCCGAGTGACGTGGACACGCTGTTAGCCCTTCCGGGGGTAGGAGACTACACCGCTCGGGCGGTAGCGGCGTTTGCTTTTGGCGCGCGCACGCCGGTGGTGGACATCAACGTGCGCCGCGTACTCCGGCGACACCGCCAGGGCACGTACCTTCCCGGCATCGCCAAACGCGCCGACATGGCGCTCGTCGAAGAGTTGCTACCACTCGACCCCACGACTGCGGCCGAGACTTCCGTCGCGCTCATGGAACTCGGCGCTACCGTCTGCCGAACGACACCCGAGTGCGAGGCCTGCCCCATCGCCACCAGTTGCGTCTGGATTGCCGCCGGTCGCCCCGAACCCGAAGACCACGAAATCGCCGCTGCTAAACGGCGTGTGCAGAAGTTCGAAGGCACCGACCGCCAAGTCCGGGGATTGCTTCTCGACGTGCTCCGCGCTGCCGACTCCCCCGTCGAACAGGCCGCTCTCGATGCGGTCTGGGATGATGCACACCAGCGTTCCCGCGCACTGTTTTCCCTGCTTGACGACGGACTAGCGGAGCAAACTCCCGATGGCCGCTTCCAGTTGCCCCGTTAAAGCCGAGGCAATGCTCCGGTAAAGACCAGATTCGGACAAGTGCGTTGCCTAGAATTAGGAACATGAACACCTCGCTCCATCGATCTCAGCGCCAACGCTGTCTCTTTGGGGCTAGTAAGCGCAGAATTGCACTGAGCATGGTGCTCGGAATTTCTCTGATTGGCACTAGCGCGGGTGGGATCAGCGGTTGCTCGGCGGTGGATGGACTAGGTTCCATCGACTTCGGCTCCTCAGATTCTGACTCTTCTGCGGTGAAGCGATTGCCTCCGGGGCAGGTAATTACGCAGACACCATTTCCGGTCAATGCGCCCGCACGCGCACAGCGGGTCGTGTTTTCCTCCACAGGTGCACGCGACCACCGCCAAACAGCAGTATCTGGTACCGTATTGCAGCCCTATGCCCGCTGGTCGGAGAAGTCCCCACGGCCTCTGGCGGTGATTGCGCCGGGGACTCTCGGGATGGCCGATAACTGTGCCAGTTCGGTTGCGCTGCGCTACGAAGCACCTCCGACGCCTCCGGCACCTCAGTTGCTGGCACAGGGATGGAATGTTGCCATCGTGGATTACCAGGGGCTCGGCACGCCCGGGGTACATCCGTATCTCAACCGTGAGGTTGCCGGGAATAACACGCTCGATATGGCGCGAGCGGCTATTGAAACTTTACAACTACCTGCAGATACTCCCATTGCGCTGTTCGGCTACTCACAGGGCGGAGGTGCCACCGCTGCAGCCGCCGAGCTAGCCGATGAGTACGCCTCGGAGTTGAACATCCGCGCTGTTTACGCCGGGGCTATTCCGGCCGATCTCACCGACACTGCGCTGCATATTCGCGGCTCGGCGTTGGCGGGGCTCGTCGGTTACTTCATGAACGGCTTGATTGCAGAGTACCCAGAGACAAAAGAACCAATCGAGCGCATGCTCAGCCCACTGGGGCAGGACTTCCTGAAGCTCACCGCCGATGAATGCATTGGCGCCACTGTCGAACGTTGGCCTCGCAATGACACCAAGGCATTTACTGCCAATGACTTGGGGATAGCGGAGAATCTGCGCTCGCCCGAGCTCTCCCCCGTCGTTCGACGCCACGTGGACGAGCAGGCTCTGGGCACAAAGACTCCCAGTATGCCCGTGTTCGTTACCCATAATGCATTGGATGATGTGTTACCCGTGACGTCGGCACGCGAGCTTGTGCAGAAGTGGCAAAAGGCCGGCGCCGACATCACCTACGTGGAGGTCGAGACTGACCTCGGTGATGGGACGCACGGCCTTGCCTACGTGCTCACTCACGAAGAGATGCTTGCCTGGGTGAATCAGAAAATGGGGTACTAGCGGCGACAACCGCCACTTTCCTCCATCTAGCAAGTACAGCTACTTTTTCTTCCAGCGACCACGGAAGGTTAGGCCCTTGCCCAGTCGGACGGTGTACCCGCCACGGCTGTTAATTGTCACTGGACCGATACGCTTAGAACCAGAGACTCCCGAACCCGAGTAGTTCAGCCACGTGTCCTTGTCCAGGTTCTGCTTCTTGCGAAATTGAATCCCCATTTAGTTCTCTCCCTCGGAGTTATCAGATTCGGCCTCTGCCTCGGCAGTGGCCTGATCGGCAGTACTTTTGATGTCGCCAGATACAAACGCTCAGGATACCGTCAGCGCTGCCGAGAACGCCCGTCATCTTCCTCAGAATCGGCCAAGGCACCGCTCATCGGCATCAACGTTACCGACCTTGCCTCATATTGGTGAAGGTAACTTCGCCTTGCAGATGTCGTTGAACTCGCCGTCCCTGCGCCATAGATGCCTCAATCCGTTATTTGTGACCGCCCCTAGTGAGCTCATGAAACCGGCCACCGCCACAGCGCGCCGAACAATGACGACAGCTAGTTAGTGCAAACCGCCCAGGGATGCGAATGGCTCCTCGGCCTGGATGTCGTGCAAGGGCACGCGCACCCAAGGCGAATCACTGTGTGCGAGCAGCTCGGTGAGCCGTTGCGATTGATCCTTCATCGCAGCGGTGACGTCGGGCTCACCATCACTCGCCCAGATCATTCGACCCCACCAGAAACTTGCGGCTACGTCAGCCCACGACACGAAGTAGCGCTGCAGCGCCGCCACGGCCTTGTCTGAAATCTGAAGGAACTCTTCTGGAGAGATCCACCCCAGCTCCGTTGCCGCGCCACCAACGCTGTGAACACGGATTATGTCCCATGCGCGAGTAGTGGCGGGCAGTGCCGGGGCCGCTGCTTTGGCAAAGCCCTCCGAGCGCAACATCCGTACAAGGTAACGGAACTTATGTTCTGCACCACGCGGATCCACGCCTTGGACAACAAAGAAGTCTTTCAGAAACTCGATTCGCTCCTCCATCTCTGCCTCGAGCTCGTTCTCAGAGATGTCCTTCACTGCATATGCGAGCGGTAAAAGCAGGTCATTTTCCACGTGCTGGCCACCTTCGAGCAGAGCATCAATAACCTGATACGCTTCCTGTGCACCAGTGACCCCCCAGTTTTGCTCGAGAGATGTTTTGTAGTACTTGGCCGCCCTTGCGTTGATGGCCTCAACCCCTAGCGGGGTCGCAAACGCCTTATTGCTCTTGTACACCATTCCCCAAGAGTGGCGGCGCACCTCATCTTTGCTCGGCGCCGGTTCCGGCCATGGGAACTTTGTAAGGCGGTAGATCCAAGTATCATCAAACTTTGCTGGCGTGAACGTTGAGCTCATACCCACAGAACGTACCGAGGTTTCGGGGTTGAGTCAGCGTTACTTCACACACCACCCCACACCTGGGGTGAGTTATGCCATAGCACTGAACGGCAGGCGCGGTTTTTATTGTGTTGCTAGTCTCGTGTGCATGACAGGACCCCAAATTGCATTGACCGACCGGCCAGATCTCGGTGCCGCACTTGAACGTACCGGTAATTCCGGGATTGTGCGCACTGCCGCCGTCGCTGTTGTAGAAGGTCTTGGTGTCGACGAGATTGTGCTCGAGGCCGCCGCCACGAAAGCAAGTGGGGTGGATGGTGCCGCGTTTGTCACCAACCGCAGGATCCTCGTGACCGCCGATAAGAAGGATCCATCCCATTTTGAGTTCCTTGAACTTGACAACCTGGGCAACGTCACAGTTCTGCCTTACAAGGGCGGCTGGGCCGTCGTGGCCCAGCTCTACAACACATATAAAGTGTGGAGCGGTTTCACAGAAAAGGCTGCGAAACGTGTGCAATTTGCCGCCCAGTGGGCTCTGACCGCAGGCCGAGAGGCACGAACTGAGGCCTCGCGTGCAGTGTCGTCAACTGAGCTGTTTGAGCGATGGAAAGAAAACAAGCACCGTCTCAATCGCAATAGCTTGGAAGAGTTTGCAGAGTCGATGCGCTCCCTGTACTCCGACATTGATTCACGGTGGTGGACTGAAAAATGATTCGACTTGCATACCCGGGTTCGCCCGACCGCTTAAATGGGCCAGAAGACACATCACACATCGAGCAAAACCTGGCTATTGCGCAAAATGGCTATCGCCATTACATCAAGCATGGCTCGTTACTAGAAACTGGAGCGTCTCCAGCAAATACGACGGCCGCCTCAAGGTCGAACGCCAGCGCGGGCACGACAGGTGCCCAGACCAGCGGCGCATCGAAAGGTCTCAGTGTAAAGAAGCAGCTATTACTCCTTCCCTTAGTGATAGCGGGCATCGTGGTGCTAGCGATTGCCTACGTTGCAGCTAAAGACGCGCTCTTTAGTGACAAGTCAGACGAGTCCGCTGCTCCCGCACAGTCCGCCGCTGAAGCACCTGCCGATCCCGGCGCTTCCAACGGTGGCGCCACCGGTGCCACTGGTGGGGATACCGCTGGCGGCCTCACCCCTGCCGACCACGCACCCGAACCGATTGCTAGTTTCGTGCGGGCCTGCACAGACTATGAAGTGGTGTTTAGCTACTATGGTGCGGATAGCGCCCCTGCCCCACAGGCAATGGGTACCAACTGTTCCGTGGATACTACGAAGGCACCCGACGTTGGTTACGTAGTCTTCACCGATGACCCTGCCGCCACCGCCGCCGTTCGTGACGGCAAGCCCGTCTTGGATGCCGTTGAGATTCCGGCAGAATCAACGCGCGGTTCCACATTCAAGGCGCAGAGAGTGGAGTCCCTCATCACAGTTGCGGAAATCCTCCCAGAGGACCAGGGAATCGTTGAGTACATGATCAAAAATGATGACCCCGAAGTGGCAAAGAAAGCATTGGTCGACCTCGGCGTGGCCAAGTAAAACTACAACTATCCGCGCTTTTAGGAAAGACCGCATATAGACACACTGCCGCCCCAGTTCCTCCCATAATGGAGTCGGAACTGGGGCGGCAGTGTTCGTTGGTACTGCTAGCGGCTAAACCTCTTAGAGCGACTGGCCAGCACCCGCACCAGCCGGTGGCGGGTTGTGGCCGTCGTCATCGGAGTCGACCTCTGCCTCGGCAGCGGCTTGGTCAGCAGCACCTTCGATGTCGTCGGCTTCAACGCTCAGGGTGCCGTCAGCATTTCCGAGAACGCCCTTGTCTTCCTCGGAGTCAGCCAGAGCACCGCCGTCGGCATCAACGTTACCGGCCTTGCCCTTGTTGGTGAAGGTGAACTTCGCCTTGTCGACGTCCTTGGACTCGCCATCCCAGCCTTCGACATCGATGAAGACGGTCTCGCCGAGACCAACCTCACCGTAGAGAATCTTCTCGGAGAGCTGATCCTCAATCTCGCGCTGGATCGTGCGACGCAGCGGACGGGCACCGAGCACTGGATCAAAGCCACGCTTGGCCAGCAGGTTCTTGGCGCGGTCGGAAATCTCCATGGTGATGCGCTTCTCGTCGAGCTGGTCGCTGACGCGGGCCAGCATGAGGTCGACCATCTGGACAATCTCAGCCTGGCTCAGCTGCTTGAAGACCACAATCTCGTCGATACGGTTCAGGAACTCCGGACGGAAGTGCTTCTTCAGCTCGTCGTGGACCTTGTCCTTCATCCGCTCGTACTTGCCATCTTCATCGGCCTCGCCGACACCCGAGAAGCCCATACCAACAGCCTTGGAAATGTCGCTGGTACCCAGGTTCGAGGTGAAGATCAGAACCGTGTTCTTGAAGTCCACCACTCGACCCTGCGAGTCAGTCAGACGACCGTCTTCCAGGACCTGCAGCAAGGTGTTGTAAATCTCCTTGTGGGCCTTCTCAATCTCGTCGAAAAGCACGACGGAGAACGGCTTGCGGCGCACCTTCTCGGTGAGCTGGCCGCCCTCTTCGTAGCCGACGTATCCGGGAGGAGCACCGAAGAGACGAGAAGCAGTGAAGCGGTCGTGGAACTCACCCATATCAATCTGAATGAGTGCGTCTTCCTCACCAAAGAGGAACTCGGCCAGAGCCTTCGACAGCTCGGTCTTACCAACACCGGACGGACCAGCGAAGATGAACGAACCGGACGGACGCTTCGGGTCCTTCAGGCCAGCACGGGTACGACGAATAGCGCGGGAGACAGCACTGACAGCCTCTTCCTGACCGATGATGCGCTTGTGCAGCTCATCCTCCATGCGCAGCAGACGCGAGGACTCTTCCTCGGTGAGCTTGAACACCGGAATGCCAGTCCAGGAAGCCAGGACCTCCGCAATCTGTTCCTCGCCAATCTCAGCGATGGTGTCGGACTCGCCCGCACGCCACTTCTTCTCGCGCTCGCGGCGCTCTTCGCCCAGCTTGCGCTCCTTGTCGCGCAGACCAGCTGCCTTCTCGAAGTCCTGCTCGTCGATGGCGGCTTCCTTCTGGCGGCGCACATCGGCAATCTTGGAGTCGATCTCCTGCAGGTCAGCCGGGGCAGTCATGCGCTTGATGCGCATACGAGCACCGGCCTCGTCAATAAGGTCAACAGCCTTATCCGGCAGGAAGCGGTCGTTGATGTAACGATCCGAGAGGGTAGCTGCCGCAACCAGCGCCTTGTCCGAGATGGATACGCGGTGGTGAGCCTCGTACTTATCGCGAACACCACGCAGAATCTCGATAGTGAGATCCACGCTCGGCTCCGGCACGTTCACCGGCTGGAAACGACGCTCGAGAGCGGCGTCCTTCTCGATGTGCTTACGGTACTCATCCAAAGTGGTAGCACCGATGGTCTGCAGCTCACCGCGAGCCAGCTTCGGCTTCAGAATCGAGGCCGCGTCAATTGCGCCCTCTGCAGCACCGGCACCGACCAGCGTGTGAATCTCGTCAATAAACAGAATGATGTCACCGCGCTGGTTAATCTCCTTGAGCACCTTCTTCAGACGCTCCTCGAAGTCACCGCGGTAACGGGAACCCGCAACCAGGGAACCCAGGTCGAGGGAGTAAAGCTGCTTATCCTTCAGTGTCTCCGGCACACGGCCGTTGACGATGTCCAGCGCGAGGCCTTCCACAACGGCGGTCTTACCAACGCCCGGCTCACCAATCAGCACAGGATTGTTCTTGGTACGGCGAGAAAGAACCTGCATAATGCGCTCGATTTCCTTCTCACGGCCAATGACCGGATCCAGCTTGCCCTCACGTGCAGCCACGGTCAGGTTACGACCGAACTGATCGAGCACCAGCGAACCGGACTGGTGGTTACCCTCCTGCACACGAGCGCCGGAAGTAGCACCGACTGGACGCTGCTCCGGAGAACCATCGGACTCATCGCCCTGGAAACCGCTGAGCAGCTGAATAACCTGCTGACGTACGCGCGGCAGGTCAGCGCCGAGCTTAACCAGTACCTGAGCGGCAACACCTTCGCCCTCACGAATCAGTCCAAGCAGCAGGTGCTCAGTACCGATGTACTTGTGCCCCAGCTGCAGAGCCTCGCGCAGAGAGTACTCCAGCACCTTCTTTGCACGCGGAGTAAACGGCACGTGACCGCTCGGCGGCTGGGAGCCACGACCAATAATGTCGACTACCTCAGAGCGCACAGCATCCAGGGAAATGCCCATGGACTCGAGCGCCTTGGCAGCCACACCGTCGCCTTCACTAATCAGGCCGAGCAGGATGTGCTCCGTGCCGATGTAATTGTGATTGAGCTCGCGTGCCTCATCCTGTGCCAGGACGACAACGCGACGTGCTCGGTCCGTAAACCTCTCGAACATCACTGCCCTTTCAAGTGTCTATTTTTGCCGTAATTCAATAAAGGTTGTTTCACCTAGCTTAAACGCGACGCGTCGCAGATTAATCCCTATAGCCGTACGCCAATAGCGAACAGTCTGGTCAAGAGAGGTACAACGGCAGTTTCATCCTGGAACGGACACCTAGTTGTTCACGCGGTCGTCGTGGCCGTCATCCCGGTCGTCGTCATCATCGTCGTGGTCATCATCATGATCGTCGTCATCGCGATCATTGCGATTGTCGTCCACACTCTCGGTCGAAGTCACCGTAGTGGTCTCGTCAGGTGCCGGATCGACGTCATCGCTATCGCCACATGCTGCAAGACCGAAAGCCGCACCGGTTGCGGCTGCTCCGACCACGGCAACTCGGGCTGCCGAAATGCGTAGGAAAGTTTGACTCTTGAGAGTGGACTTCATGGGTTCCCCTAGGACATATCGAATGGCTTCACCCTCCGCTACGGCGACGAGGGCGAAGTTGAATTGGAACATCTCTCAAGAACTTTTTCTAGAGAAATTACCTCAAAACGGAGCCTCTATGTGCGGCGACAACATCTCTCGAGATAAAAAAGCCCCGCTCCTTTGAACGTATTCCCTGTTCACCTCGCATATCTTCACAATCATTCGTTTCTGATAAAAAAATTTTGCAAAAAGCTACACAAAAGTGACCTAGGACACTTATTCTTACTGTAAAAGAAACTAAATCGGCGGTCCTACCGATGCGGTTTCGCCTGATTAGGCCTCTCCGAAGACCACAGGACATGAACCACGGAAGATGAGTGACTATGACATCTGATCCACAGACCTCGATTCTCAATAAGGTGCGCAAAGCTTCGCGAGCTACCTCGGACCTCGTTCTCGGTCTCGCACCGGTGACGCAAGCTGGTGTCCTCGGCTCGATGGGACCCGGCGCGGCTGGTAAGGCATTAAATTCCATCTACCGCTGGGACTTCCTGCCAGCTGGTCTCCTCGGCATTGCAGCCGGCCGCGATCCGCACCACACCGCGATTATTGATGACGGCGGCTCGCTGACCTACGAGGAACTGCACGAGCGCTCCACTGCCCTGGCGCGAGCACTCCGCCACGGTGATATTCAGCAGCGTAACCGCATCGGCGTGCTGGCTCGCAACCACCGCGGTTTCATTATGGCTCTGTGCGCCCACGGTCGCCTCGGCACCGACCTGGTGCTGCTCAATACTGGCGCCGCTGCCGAGCAGACTCTAGCTGTAATTCGCGAGCAGAAGATTGACTTCCTGTTCATTGATGAGGAATTCACTCACATGCTGCCGGAGGACTTCGATGAGTGCCCGGTAGCAGTGTCGTGGTTTGAAAACTACGGTGATACCTCCTGTGTTCGCGAGGGCTGGACCTCCATGCAGGAGATGCTGAAGACTGCACCGCCGGCAAAGTGGCCGACCGCCGAGCTGCCAACCCGCCCGCGCCGTGGCCGCGTTATTATTCTGACTTCCGGAACCACCGGCACTCCAAAGGGTGCCAAGCGTCCGGAGCCGCGCAGCTGGATGCCAGCATCTTCCATCATGAGCCGAATTCCTCTGCGTCAGCGTCGCCCGGCTTACCTTGCGGCTCCGCTGTTCCACACCTGGGGATTCGCGACTGCGCAGCTGTGCATCGCACTGCGTTCCACCATGATTATGCGCCGCAAGTTCGATCCAGCCGACAGCCTGCGCATTATCGAGCAGCACTCTCCGCACACCATCTTCCTGGTGCCGACCATGCTGCAGCGCATGATTGAGATTCTCCCGGACAACTACGACATCGGCGCGACATCGCTAAAGGTCATCGCATCCTGCGGTTCGGCTATTCCAGAGGGAATTGTCACCAAGACCCTCGAGCGCTTCGGGCCGGTTCTCTACAACCAGTACGGTTCCACGGAGGTCAGCTGGGCAACCATTGCTAACCCGGATGAGCTCAAGGCAAACCCAACCACAGCTGGTCGCGCACCGCTGGGCACTCGTGTCCAGATTCTCGACGAAGACGGCAACCGCGTCGCCGACGGCGAGACCGGTCGAATCTTCGTCGGCAACAACATGTTGTACGAGGGCTACACCCGCCCGGGCGCGGACAAGCAGGTCATTGACGGCATGGTCTGTACCGGTGACCTGGGTCGCATGGAAAACGGCTTGCTCTACATCTCCGGTCGCGAGGACGACATGATTGTCTCCGGTGGCGAGAACGTCTTCCCACGCCAGACCGAAGATGCACTCAGCCAGCTCGAGGGTATCCGCGAGTGCGCAGTCGCAGGTGTCCCGGATGAGCGCTTCGGTCAGGCCCTGGTCGCCTGGGTTGTCCGCGACGACTCCCCTGAGGGCCGCGCCCTGACCAATGAGCAGATTCGCACATACGTCAAGCAGCGCCTCAGCCGATTCGCCGTTCCGCGCGAGACCGTGTTCCTCGATGAACTGCCACGCAACGCAGTCGGCAAGGTGGTTCCTCGCCACCTGCCGAAGCCGTGGGAGAATGTCACCGAGGAGAAGGTGGCTTAGGGCGCAGGGACCGTCGTAAAGCGAACGGCAGACACGAAAAGGACGCGGTAAAAACTTCCGTTATGGAAGTTACCGCGTCCTTTTTGCGTGTCCTAGGAAGAACTAGAGCTGATTAGCCAGCGTTCAAAACACCGTAGTCCGTGACGGGCTCACGGAAAATCTCTTCGCCGTCCTGGGTCACGGTTACCGCATTCGGAGTGACGGTATACGTGTAGCCACCATTTTTCGCGACAGCACGGTTCCCGGAGAAACTATCTACTGTGTACGCATCCGGACTATCCGAAATCTCACCGAAGTCACCGATGTAATGGCGCTGCTGGCGGTTATTGGAATTCTCGCAAATCACGGCCTTACCCGACGACGTCTCCGCCAACACACGCGCGTAATACCCACCCGAGCAGCGAGCGGTACTGCCAACCCAACCTTTGGCATCGATATCATCGCGATTCATACCGAACGCGCGAAGACCAAAATTTCCCCTCTGCGTAGTGGTAGGAGCGCTGCTCTCCGGCTGCTTCGTCGTTTCTGGCTCGACGGTCTGGGTATAGGTTTCCGTGTGCGTCTCCACCGGCGCCGGGGACGCAGTGCTTGACGACGAGTCCCCTGCCGCAACCGTATCGGGAGACTGCGGGGAATTATCGGAGGAATTATTCAGGTAGTACGCGCCACCGATACCGGCGACCGCTGCAAGTGCGACACCGACGATGCCCAAGACCACGTACAGACCGTTGTTGCTCTTCTGCTCAGGTGCCGGAGCCTGCTGATAAGCCGGATACTGCTGGGGGTAACCGCCCTGGTTCGGCCCCTGCGTTTGGTACTGGTACTGAGGCTGGTACTGGCCTTGAGCCCCACCCTGTGGCTGCTCCCAGGCAGATGTTGCATAACCGTCCTGCTCCCAATCCTGCGGGGAGGACGAACGCGGGTTGTACTGGTCGGTCATCGCTAAATTCCTTATTACTTCAGAGCCACACTTGTGCTCGGCAATAACGTGGCGGCTTGCGGCTACGCCCCACAGCGGAACTTGCCACTACGTATTTTCCATTAACACTATGCATTGCCCAGCGTACCCTGCTTGAAGCTAGGACTAGCTCAGAGCGGCACTTTGTTCTTGAAGAAATTGACGTAGTTCCGATCGGAGATCTTTCCCAGCATAAACTCTGGCTCCAACCCGAACATCGACCAACGAGTCTTCGTTGACCAGGACAGAGACTGAGGTGTCGTAGTGCGGTGGTAGCTAATTTGGTAACCGTCAGTGTGAACTCGAATCTGTGTGTATCCACCCGGATAGCCGAGTGCCGCACCCCGCTCACAGAAGTCCGTATCCCCGTAGTCAGCGATACCACGGCGGCTGCGGTGCGTATGACCAGCGAACACGCCTTTGGCACCCGGCGTGGCGGCCAGAATCTCCTGAAAAATCTTGGCCTGCTGCGCCTCGACCATGAATGCCTCACCACCGAAATGCGAACGCACCGCATCCTGAGTAAACGGGTGATGCGCAAACAAAATTGTCGGACGCTCTGGATCGTCTGCGAGTTCGGCACGCAATGCACGCATCTGCCGCTCATTAATACGTCCACCTGCATAACCAAACTCGGCGGTATCAACACCGATGAGGCGCACTTCGCCGACGCGAGTCGACCAGTGCTGCTGCGTCGGCACAAGACGCTGGCTGAAGTAATCCGGAACCGCGGTCTTGCCTTTGCGGATTCCGCGTCCCCGGAAACCATTGATATTGGGTAGCCCGGGCGGGTGCACATCGTGATTACCACGGGTGACAAACCAGTTTTTCCCAAACTCACCGAAAGTATCCAAAACCCTGATGAGTTCGTCATACTCCTCAGGGCGGTTGCTATCCGTGCAATCGCCATTGATGACGAGAGTGTCTAACCCGGCAGCCTTTACCGTGTCCACCAGACCCTGCAATTGCATAGAGGCAAAAGGCTGCTCTCCCGGACCGGAGGAAAGACCGAGGTTGCCAATGCGAATGCCGTCATGATTGGGCTTACCAATGTGTGTGTCATTCGTCAGCGCGAACGTCGCCAAATGTGCACCCTCCAGCGCTGGCAGAGTGCTTACGACGCCTGTCTTCTCCGGTGCCGTTTTGCTCATGGTGATATTCAGCGACGGAACCGCGCGACAGTTGTGTGACCAGCACTCAAAGCGGTACTCCCGTCCCGGCTCCAACCCGTCAATGACCACATGGTGGTAGCCCGACTCTGAGTACCCCTCGTGCACGAGCTCTAACTGCGTTGAATCCGCAGGACCAAGCAGCACCCGCTCATCCGAAGGAACGGTCGGCTTAATGAAGCCATACGCTGTCTGCACTCCCGGAGCATATGTTGCCCATGTAAATGCCACTGACGTGTCTGTGACAGTGATGACCTCCAAGTCGCTAGCCAGTACCTGCCACGACTTGGAATCCGACTGGGTAAGCCCCAGACCCGACGTGACGTACTCAAGGCCGTACGCTCCCGAGGTTTTCGCGACGGCCATTGAACTTGCAGCAAGAGTTGCAACAGAGAGGTAGGCCCGGCGGGAAATGCTCATGGCAAATAAGCCTAGAACCTAAAGATGAAAATTAGATGAACTCTCCCTCTAATCTCAGAAAAATAGGAACGCAACGACAAGAGACACACGGCCAAAACAGCGCAAAATAAAACACCGCCTACCAAGTCATGGCAGGACGGTGTTTTAGGAAAATGTGGCTTGAGCATCTTTGTGAGCTTTTACCGGCTCACCAGTATGTAGATTGCTCTGAAACTGTAACTACTTCAGTTCCTTGGAGGACAGGCCCAGGGTGCGGCGAGCAACGACCAGCTGCTGAATCTGCTGGGTACCTTCGAAGATGTCCAGGATCTTGACGTCGCGGGACCACTTCTCCAGCAGGTTACGCTCAGAGTAACCGAAGGTACCTGCCAGCTGAACGGCACGGAGGCAAATCTCGGTGCCTGCACGGCCGGCCTTGGCCTTACACTCGGAAGCTTCCAGAGTGTTCGGCTGCTTGTTGTCAGCCATCCACGCAGCGCGCAGAGCCAGGAGGTATGCAGCCTCCCAATCGGACTCCAGCTTCAGGTACTCAGCTGCAGCAGCGCTCTGGGTGTGTGCCGGTGCATCGTAGTCAATCTCGATGCCAGCCTCTTCCAGGATGCGACGCAGCTCTTCCAGCGAAGCACGGGAGACGCCGATGGCCATACCCGCAACCAGCGGACGAGTGTTGTCGAAGGTCGCCATTGCGCCGGCGAAGGACTTCTTAACATCAATGTCCGGGGAACCCAGCAGGTTCTCCTTCGGAACGCGGACATTGTCCAGGCGGAGCACTGCGGTATCCGAGGAACGAATACCCAGCTTCTCCTCCAGGCGCTCAACGGTGAAGCCCGGAGTGCCCTTCTTCACCAGGAAGGACTTGATGGCAGCACGGCCCTTGGACTTGTCCAGGGTCGCCCACACAACGACGGAGTCGGAACGCTCACCAGCAGTGACGAAGATCTTCTCACCGTTGATGACGTACTCATCACCATCGAGCTTGGCGGTGGTGGAAACTGCGGAGGAGTCAGAACCGAAGGACGGCTCGGTAATTGCCATGGAAGCCCAGGTCTTACCGAAAGCCTCCAGCTGCTCATCGGTAGCAACAGCTGCGATAGCTGCGTTACCTAGACCCTGGTACGGCAGGGACAGGGTCAGACCCACGTCACCCCAGCAGGTCTCAATAACGTTGAGCAGCGAAGCCATGTTGCCACCGTTTTTTACACCGGTGCGCTTCGGCTTCTTATCGTCACCACGTCCACCGGAAGCACCGGAGAAGCCACGGCCACCATCTGCCATGCCGTCCATCATGGAGGCAAGGGTGTCGAGTTCCTTCGGGTACTCGTGCTCAGCGAGATCGTACTTACGGGAAATCGGTCGGAAGATCTCAGCGGCGGCCTGATGCGACTGGGACGCGCCCGCCTTGAGGAACTTCGGCAGTTCGAGGTTAATCATTTTCTTTCCTCTTAATTCTTTTCGGCTGAAGTATCTAGCGGTTTACAGAACGACGATGCCTTCGGCGACACCAATTGCGCGGAGGTCACGGTACCAACGCTCAACCGGGTGCTCCTTGGTGAAGCCGTGGCCACCGAGCAGCTGCACACCGTCGGAACCAATCTTCATACCCTTTTCAGTGGCGAAGGTCTTAGCCAGAGCTGCCTCGCGAGCGAAGCCGCGACCCTGGTCAGCGCGGGAAGCACCGCGGAGAGTAATCATGCGGAGACCATCGAGCTCAATCTTGATGTCGGCGACCATGAAGGCCACTGCCTGGCGGTGGGAAATCGGCTCGCCGAATGCCTGACGCTCATTGACGTAAGGAATGACGTAGTCGAGAACTGCCTGAGAAGTACCCATTGCAAGAGCTGCCCAGCCGAGGCGGGAACGACGCAGAATGTCGAGGTATGCCTCTTCACGGTCTGCAGCCGAGGTGCTAGCGCCGCCGAGAATGTTCTCGGCCGGAACCTTGACATCCTTCAGGATGACGCGCCCCATTGCGGCACCGCGCAGACCCATGGACGGGTCAGCCTCAACGTGGAGCCCCTCAGTGTCGGACTCAACGATAACCAGAGCCGGCTTACCCTCGAGCTCAACACCGATGATGAACAGCTCAGCTGCGCCGGCGTTCGGAACGAAGGACTTAACACCGTTGAGGACCAGCGAATCGCCCTCGCGCTTTGCGGTGGTTTCAGGCTTGCGTGCGTCGAAAAGCGGGCGCGGCTCTGCGAGCACAACAGCGGCAGCCGGGACGTTCTCGCCAGCGAATGCCGGCAGGTAGGTCTTCTGCTGCGAGTCGGAGCCGTGAGCGGTCAGGGTGGCAGCGACACCGGCCGGAGCCAGCACTGCCAGAGCCAGACCCATGTCACCGTAGGACAGAGCCTCCGCGACCAGCGCGTTGGTGGTGACGTCCTC
Source organism: Corynebacterium sp. HMSC075F02 (assembly GCF_001838335.1). Classification (NCBI taxonomy): domain Bacteria; kingdom Bacillati; phylum Actinomycetota; class Actinomycetes; order Mycobacteriales; family Corynebacteriaceae; genus Corynebacterium; species Corynebacterium sp. HMSC075F02. The sequence continues at coordinate 63,366 of NZ_KV836313.1, forward strand.
GCCGGTAGCGATGCCCTCGAAAGCCTCCGGGACGTTGATCATAGTGACGCCCAGCTCAGAAGCCTCAGAGACGAGGTTCTCCGGCGGAGTTGCCTCGTGGTCGGACTTATAAGCAACCTCGCGCAGACGAGACTCAGCGAATTCCTTAACCGTCTCGACGATCATCTGCTGATCCTCGGTCGGGGTGAGGTCGAAGAGCTTCTTTGCCTTCTCCTCGGCTGCGGCCTCCTGTGCAGCCTGGGCTTCCTCAGCCGGACGCTCCGGCTTACCGGAACCGGAAATCTTCTTAAACTGACGGTTCGCGGCACCAAGGGTCTTAAAACCGGACTTGGTGGACTGGTACACCACGCGGTCGATCTTTGGCTGAAGGTCGTACTTCTGGGCGAAGTCCGAACCAGTAATCGACGTGATGAACCGCATTGCCGCTCCGATAGCGTCGCGACCAGGGTTATTGCGGCCGACAGTCGAATCTTCGCGGTTCTTCTTCTCGCTCATGTGATCATGGCCTTTCGAGTCAGAACTATTACTGGCATAACAATAAAACAATCACGTGACCGTTGTCACAAGAATTGAAAAAACATTGCCAAGTAACAGAAAACTTTCAGGCTTCTAACTTGTCAGGCGATAACGCGGTTAACAACGTAGTTGCGATCAGAGAGCTCACCAAGCAGAGCCTCGGGCTCGAAACCGTACATCGCCCAACGGGCACGCGCAGTCCACGCAAGCGCATCTTCGCTGCTCAAACGGTGAAAGTTAACCTGGTAGCCACCGGAGTAGACATGCAGCAGTGTGTAGCCACCGGGGTATGCTTTGCACGCGCCGGTCTCCAAATAATCAACGCCGGCCCCAACATCACCGCGAGTACGCTTTGCACGGTGGGTGTGACCTGCCCCCGCGAAGAATACACCCGGAGCGTCGTTAAGCATCTGCTGCAAGCGTCGTGCATCAGCGCTGTTGAGAATGAAGGTGGGCCCGGCAGCATGTGTCCAACCAGCCTCGGAGGTAATTGGATGATGAGCCAGCACAACTGTCGGCTTACTGGGGTCACGCTGCAATTCCCGCTCCAGTGCATCGAACTGTTCCGGGCTAATTTCGCCGCCGGACTCATCCAACTTCGATGAATCCAGCCCTATGACACGGACCGGCCCCTGCTGAGTGACCCACAGTTCCTGCCGCGGACGCCCCAGGAGAACACCGAAGGGATCGCGATGATTCTCGGTACCCTCCAAAACCGGGAATTCGTCGTAGCCAGCAGATGGATCGGCATCCGGCTTATGCGGACGATCATGATTGCCGCGGGTGACAAACCACTGCCGCTCCTGAGCACCAAAAGTATTCATAATCTCGGCAAATCGACGCACCTCCGCCGGACGTGCTTCCGACGTGGCATCACCGTTGACGAAAACCTTTTCAATCCCCATCCCGCGCAGCTCGGCGAGAGCAGCTGTCAGCATGACCTCGGGGTACGGTCCGGCACCCGGTTCAGAAAAGATAGGCGCGGGGAAATTGCCGGTGATAATGCCATGCCCATTTTCGCCAATATGCGTGTCATTGAGGATGGCAATCGTGGTCAGGTACTCCCCTTCCGGAGCGACCAACGTCGTGAACTGTCCAGTTTGCTCGGGTGTATTGGGGAGATTTCGGGTAATTAATCCCGGCTCTGCGACCAGCCCATTCGATCGACATTCGAAACGGTACGTGGTCCCAGGCCGCAGCTTATCGACGGTCACAAAGTGGTAGCCAACCTGCGTCTCGTCCTTATGTACCACGGGTAGCTCGCCGCCCTCATCGGCATCGACTGGCACTAGCGCAACTTCAGTGTCGGCCGGCGCCAGTGGAGCCAGCTTTCCCCACGCTGGGTGTGGGCCTGCATACGTCGCCCACGAAAATGTCACCGACGTATCGGTCACGGTCACGACTTCCAGGTCCGTCACAACAAGGCCGCTGGTCAACCCGGTGAATGGAAACGGTGCCTGGTTCGGGGCCGCCGATGCAACTGCTCGCGTCCCGACGCTATTCACGGCCACCGCTACAGCCCCCGCACCCGCTACTGCTCCCGCTGCTGCTCCCAAGCGCAATACGGATCGCCGATCAATTTTCTTATTCCCATTTACCGAATTCACGGGTGAAGAAATTACGGGATAAAAATAATCCCGGTGATAACACCGGGATAACTACACATGAATTCAGTCGCTTACGCTTCCGGCTTCACGATCGGGAACAGCACGGTTTCGCGAATGCCAAGGCCGGTCAGGGCCATCAGCAGGCGGTCAATGCCCATGCCCACACCGGTCGTCGGCGGCATGCCCTGCTCCATTGCGTGCAGGAAGTCCTCATCCAGAACCATGGCCTCGTCGTCGCCGCCAGCGGCCAGTCGCGCCTGATCCTCAAAGCGCTCACGCTGGACAACCGGGTCAACCAGCTCGGAGTAGCCGGTAGCCAGCTCGAAGCCACGGACGTAAAGATCCCACTTCTCGGTCACGCCAGGCTTGGAGCGGTGCTGACGAGTCAGCGGAGAGGTCTCGACCGGGAAGTCGCGGACAAAGATAGGACCGTCGAGCTGGTCTTCACAGAGCAGCTCCCAGATTTCCTCAACCAGCTTGCCGTGGCCCCAGCCGCCCTTCTCCGGAACCTCAAGGCCAATCACATCGGCGATTGCCTTTAGCTCCTCGACGGTCGAGTCAATAGTGACTTCCGGCTGACCAGGGAACTTGCGAGCAAGTGCCTCGTTCAGCGACGGGTACATCTCAATCTGCTTCCACTCGCCGCCGAAGTCGAACTCCGTACCGTCGGCAAGCGTGACGGTCGTCGAACCGAAGACCGCGACGCAGATTTCCTGAATGACCTCGCGGACGGTGCGGGCGGAGTCATCGTAGGTGCCGAATGCCTCGTAGTACTCCAGCATCGCGAACTCCGGGCTGTGCGAGGAGTCGATGCCCTCGTTGCGGAAGTTGCGATTGATCTCGAAAACGCGCTCCATACCGCCGACGACGCAGCGCTTGAGGAAAAGCTCCGGCGCGATACGCAGGTAGAGATCGATGTCCAAAGCGTTGGAATGAGTCACGAACGGACGTGCAGCTGCACCGCCGTGCAGAGTCTGCAGCATCGGGGTTTCGACCTCGAGGAAACCGCGACGCTCAAGTGCGTGGCGCAGCTCGCGGATGACCTTGATGCGAGTCAGTGCGTTAGTACGAGCCTGCTCACGCATAATCAGGTCCGTGTAGCGGTGACGCACGCGGCTGTCCTCGGACAGATCAGCGAACGACACCGGCAGCGGACGCAGAGCCTTCGAGGCCATCTGCCACTCGGTAGCCATCACAGACAACTCGCCGCGGCGCGAAGAAATTACGCGGCCAGTAATGAGGACGAAGTCGCCCATATCTACGTCCGACTTCCAAGCAGCCAGGGCGTCCTCGCCGACCTCAGCCTTGGAAAGCATGGCCTGCAGGGTCGTGCCGTCACCCTCCTGCAGAGCGGCAAAGCAGAGCTTGCCGGTGTTACGAATAAACATGACACGACCAATGACGGTCACGACATCCGGAGTCTCCTCGCCAGCCTCGAGGTGGCCCCACTCTTCACGGACATCCTTGAGAGAGTGAGTACGGGGAACCTCAACCGGGTACGGCTGAATTCCAGCCTCGAGCAGGCGGTCACGCTTCTCGCGGCGAATGCGCAGCTGCTCAGGAACGGTGGCGGTGTTTTCAGGGGTCTTCTTCGCGTCAGTCACGGCTATAAAGGTTAGCCGACTACACCGCCGACCTGCTAGTTGAGTGCCCTTTAGACGCCAATCTTCTTGCCATCAGTGCGTACAACCTGAACGACGGCCGGGCGTGGCTGCTCCTTGCCGCCGTCCGGCCAGTGCGAGGTCGGGTTGGTGGTCGGGTCCGGGTTGTCGCCGACTGGATGACCCTGATCCGTCTCGATTTCGCCCGGGTGCTGGACGTTGACCATCACGCGGTTGGAGAAGATCTGCGGACCACAGGTCTCTGCAGCAACCGGAACAGTCAGGAAGCACTTGGTCTCACCACGACGCTCGCCTTCGACGGCAACGGCGAAAAGGCCGTCGTTGGAGTCCAGCGCGTTGCCGTCGGTGGAAACCCACAGGTTGCCGTACTCGTCAAAGGCGACGTTGTCCGGGCAGGAAATTGGCGAGACCGATTCCTTGTCGAAGCCACCGAAGTAGGTGTAAGCCTCGTTCGGGTCACCACAGACCAGCAGGAGGTTCCACTTGCCCTTGGTACCGGCGTGGTCATCTTCCATCTCCAGAACAAGGCCATTCTTGTTCTCGGTGATTGGTGCGACCTCGACGGCGTCGGCAAGCGGGCGCCCTGCACCATCCTTGCGTTCCTTGCCCTTGTCGTCCTTCGCGCCCGCCTTACCGCGGTACTTGTTGTTGGTCAGCGCCGCGTAGACCTTACCGGTCTTCGGAGACGGCTCGATATCCTCCGGGCGGTCCATACGGGTCGCACCGACCTTGTCACCGGCGATGCGGGTGTAGATGCAGACCTCTTCGGCGGTCATGCCATCAACGTGGGACTCGTGCTTGCCGTCTGCCTTGGCGGTCATCAGCGGAAGCCACTCAATGTCACCGTCGAAACGGCCGTCCTTCGGCAGCTCACCGGAGCCGTCAATCTCGGACTCGGAATTACCGTTGAACTTACCGACGTAGAGAGTGCCCTCGGACAGAATGCCCATGTTGTGCTTGAGGTCCCCCTCCTTAATCTTGCGGGAGGAGACGAACTTGTAGATGTATTCGAAACGCTCGTCGTCGCCGGAGTAGCACACGACCGTGCCGTCGTCGGTGACGTAAATCTGACCGGCTTCATGCTTGAAACGGCCCACTGCGGTGTGCTTGACCGGGGTGGAGTTCGGGTCAGATGGGTCAATCTCTACCAGCCAGAAGAAGCGGTTCGGCTCGTTCGGCTCCTTGGAGACATCGAAGCGGTCGTAGTACTTCTCCCACGCGCGGTCGGACAGCTCTTCATTCTTGACCGAGTAGCGCTTGAGCTTCTTAACTGCGTCCTCGTCCTTGAGCTTGCCAACGTTGCCGAAGTACTGGTCAACGTTCTCCTCACCGGACAGGTAGGTACCCCACGGAGTAACACCACCGGAGCAGTTGTTCAAAGTTCCCTCGACCTTCATACCGGTCGGGTCAGCCTTGGTCTTCAGCAGATCGTGACCAGCAGCCGGGCCGTCAACTGTGAATTCGGTGAAGCCAGTGATGCGACGGTTACGCTTGTCGCTGAGAATTGGCTTCAGGAATCCCTTGTCATCCTCTTCCACAGCAAGGATGGTCTGGCCGTGGGCAGCCAGTCCGATGTCGACCTGCTCCTTAGTAGCATCTTCTTTCTTGTAAGCACGGAACATCATCGGCTCGGTGGTGTACTCGTGCGAGCAGACGTACAGCAGTGTGCCGTCTTCAGCCTTAATCAGGCCAGCGAAGTCATTGTTGAAGCCGAACTGCTTCAGCTGGTTTTCCGGAGTCTGCTTGTCAAAGTCGAACTCCGGGCCACCCTCGTGGATTGGGTCGCCCCAGCGAATCAGAACATTCTGCTCGTAGCCGTCCGGGATAACGACTGCGTCTTCCGTGTTCGGCTTGACGGCGTCGAAACGCATACCCTCCGGCGATTCGCCCTTGCTACCGTCACCGGCAGCAGCGGTACCGGAGGCGTCGGAGCCACCTGCGGCGCTGCCCGAATCATCAGAGGAGCAAGCGGCCAGCACGGCGCCACCGCCGACCGCAAGAGCACTAGCACCAGTGACCTTCAGTGCCGCGCGACGGGAGAATGCGCGCTGGGAGAACGCCTCCTTCGCAACATCACCGAAGTACTGGTTGTCCGAGAACTCGTTCGGAGCATCGTCAGCACAAGCATTACCACACTTGTAAGTGCAGGTCAGAGAGCTGCGAGAGGTAGCAAAAGGATTTGTCAGCAGATTCTTGCCAATACGAACCACGGGGAGACCGCCTTTGTATAGCTTCGACTAGGTCGAGGAAATGGAAAACTAAAACTTTTAGATCCTCTAAGAAGCTAAGGACGTTGCGTTACCTTTCGGTTTCTAAAAATCAACTCGCCAATGAGCTTTAGCTGACGGTCTAATGACTTGCGCTTTAACGCAAAGTGAACACCCTGGTGTTGTGATTCTCCGGCTCGACTCTTCTCTCCAACTACGCAGTCGAGCCCCAGCTCTGCGGGCTACGTGGACTAGCCCTGGTTCTCCGGGCTACGCGGATTCTTCAAATCAGAACCCTCCGGCACATCCGCCGGGTCGTTGCCACTTTCCAGAATCTTGTTGTCCTCATCGACGAAGATGACATTCGGCTTGTACGTACGCGCCTCAGCGTCATCCATCATTCCGTAGCCGATGATAATAACCAGATCACCCGGCGATATCAGACGAGCGGCGGCACCATTGATGGAAATGATGCCCGAGCCGCGCTCTCCGGTAATGCAGTAAGTAGTAAGCCGGTTGCCATTATTGATATCGACGATGTCGACGGCTTCACCTTCAAGCAGGTCGGCCGCTTCCATCAAATCAGCGTCAATCGTGCACGATCCAACGTAGTGAAGATCAGCCTGAGTCACCGTGGCGCGGTGAATCTTGGACTTCAACATAGTGCGAAACATGAAAAAGGTAGGTCCCTTCCTGGATTTGTCCCCTGGATGCTTGCCTACCGCGGCACCCCTTAGCGTGGCAGGTTATTAGTCGGCACACTATAATACGACAACTTCCCAGCCACGAGAAACTACTTCTAAAAGCCGTCCTACTCGCTGTCCTGCTCAACGCCAAAGCCAGCGTTCTTCAGAGTTTCTCTGCTGGACTCATCTTTCAGACGAGCATCTCGAGCAGCACGAACCTTTTCCTGCAGCTCAGCCAACTCAGCGGCCTCTTCCTCAGTCAATTCGCCGTCCAGCCCCGCCGCCGACAGAGCCGCCGACGCAATTTCGGCGTCCTTCTGCCCGAGCTGCCCGAAACCGTTTGCCGAATCCGGGCGCGGCGCACCCAGAATCAAGCCAACATTATCAATGAGACGAGTAGTGCCGACCTTCGCAGCAACCAGCAGGCGAGCTTCAGTCTCCTGGCCGTCGCCGCGCAACGCCTCGTCGGAAAGCGGGGCGAGCGCAGCGTCACGCAGCTCCAAGTAATCCAACTCGACTTCAGGCTGGCTGGCGAGCACACCACGCGCGGTTTCCAGCACAGCATCCGCACCACGGTCCGCGACAAAAGCACCGGCAGTCAGCGCAGCGGACAGGGTTACTGCGAGATTGCGCTGCTCCTCGGACAGATAGCGGTTGCGGGAGCTCATAGCCAACCCGTCGGCCTCGCGAATCACCGGTACACCGTGCAACTGCACCGGCATATTCAGGTCAGTGACCATCTGCTGCATCAGGCACAGCTGCTGGTAGTCCTTCTCACCAAAAACGGCATCAGTGCAGTTGGTGATGTTGAAAAGCTTGTTGACCACCGTCAACGCACCGGCAAAGTGCCCCGGGCGAGTAGCACCTTCGAGCTCCGAAGCCAGCGGCCCCGGCTGCACCGTCGTGCGGAAACCGTTGGGGTACATCTCCTTCGCGTTCGGCGCAAAGACCAGCTCAGCACCGACAGCGCGGAGCTTCTCAACGTCTTCCTCCAGAGTCCGCGGGTAGGCGTCAAAGTCCTCCCCCTCACCGAACTGCAGCGGATTGACGAAAATCGACACCACCACAACAGCGCGCGGCAGCGTCTTCGCGGCCTGTACTAGTTCAAGGTGCCCCTGGTGTAGCGCACCCATCGTAGGTACGAGCACCACCGGCCGCCCGGTCTTCCGCAACGCACGGGTGACCTGCGCGATTCCCGCAATAGTCTTGTGAACAGTTGTCTCTCCGGCGGTATAACCCGTCATGTTTCCTCCGCGTTCAGATCTACCGGACCAAACTTTTCGCCCGACGGCAATACCTTACGCCACATCCCGGATGACCAGAACAGCCAGTCCGCTCAGCTCATCGGCGTAGGTACCGCAAAACCTCGTTGGCGCCGCGCAGCTCGGCGATGCGCTCGGCAAGAGCCAGGTAGGCGGTTCCCATTTCCGGTGCCACCGCTTCAATTTCACGTTCGTGCTTGACGACGGTCCCAAGGTCGTCCCGCGTCACCGGGCCAGTCAGCCCCCGGGAACCCCACCTCAAGGCATTGTCCAATGAAGCTTCCAGCAGTGGACGGAGCAGCTCGGCGGCCTGGCCTCGACGTAGCTCAGCTAGGTCGGTGTCTTCGGCTGCTGTATCTCCGCCGATAGTGGTTGCCAGCATTTCTACTGCATCGACCACAACTGCGCCCAGACCGTTTGAGCCGTGAGCCATAGCCGCGTGATAAAGGCCGCGGTGACGTTCGTTGATGAACACCGGACGACCGCCGAGTTCACCAATGAGCAGTTCACTGACTGTTTTCGCGAGCTCATCCCCAACCGTGATACCCCATGGGCAGCCGGTCAGGAGCTCGGAGTCGTCGTCAAGCCCTGCGAATGTCATTGCGGGATGGGCGGCGATGGTCAGCGCGCCGGTGAGTGCGACCGGATCGAGCACGGCACGCCCGAGGGAACCAGAAGTATGCATGACGATGCGTCCGGGGCCGACATGGCGGGCGACGTCCTCGGCGACCTCTGCGATGGCGCGATCCGGCACGGCGATGACGATGAGCTCGCAGGTGGAAGCTGTGTCGGCAATGCTACTAACCTGTGCGTTCGGGAGACGTAGATGCGCTCGTGTGACAGATTCTGGTGAGCGCGCGACCACGTGAGTGACACGATGCCCACAGCGCTCTAACGCCTGGCCGAGCGCGACCCCGACTTTTCCGGCAGAAATAATCCCCACCGCCAACCGCGGAGCGGTTGTCCGATGGGGATGGGAATCATGCTGGCTTTGCGTCATGACTGACTAGGTTAGACCAAACCAGCTATGTGCAGTGAGTAGGCCGCGCATACTCGGTAAGCGACTAGGCCTCTTCGTCCTCGCGCTGCTCCCTCTTCTTGCGCATCTGCGCCATCAGCTCGGCAACCGTCAGGCTGCCCTTGTTGTCCTCAGCACGGCGCCGACCGTGGCTTGCAGGCTCCTGCTCAGGAGCCTGAGCCGGTTTCTGAGCTGGCTCTTCTGCGAGGTCCTCATCGCGAATGGCCTGCAGCTGGCGAGTCGGAGAGTCCGAGGCATCGTCCGATTCCGGCGCAGCGAATGGGTGCCGTGCACCGTGTGCCTCGTGAGCACCGCCCTGAGAATCATCCTCTGCAGCGTCCTCGGCCGGGGTTTCCTGCCAGTTGATGGCGCGGAAAGAGTTAGTGGAGAACTTCTCCTTGGAAACGGTTTCGTCACCCTTGGAATCGGCGACTTCGTGGACGTCAACCGGCTGGCCAGACGGCGAGAATGTACGGCGCATGTCGGTAGCCTCGGCGTCTTCAACCGGCGAAGCGGAGGAAGCGGAGCCCGTGCCGCCGTGCTGGGTATGAGCGCCAACAGTGCCGTTAGCGGTCATCTCAGCGCGGTGGGAAGTCGCGCGTGGTGTCGGCCGGTCGTGACCGGTCGGATCCTTCATCGGCGAGGCCTGCTGTGGCGAGTCGAGCTCACGCAGACGCTCGGCCTGGGCGCGAAGAGCAACCTGCTCGTCGTCGAAATCCTCCCCCATGAACTCAGCAAGCTGGGCACGCAGTGCAAAGACCTCAGCGCGCAGCGCCGCAATGTTGTCATCGTTGTTGCCCTCAAGCGAGTCCAGGTAGTTCTGCTCGAGAATCAGCTCCTGCTCACGGTGAGTAGCCAGCTCGCGGTCAAGCTCCACCTTGTGCAGTTCCTCGATTGTCTCCAACCGCCTGCGCTCCAGCGCAATGGTCTTGCGGTATCGAGTCACCAGCACAGCCCCGATAACTGCCGACCACAACGCCAGCAGCACGGCGACCTTCATCCACCCGGCAGAGGAGGCAAAGAGCATGACGATACTGGCAATCACCGCGAGCACCAGCAGCACAACCATGAGAATGACGGCGGTTTTCTCCGTCATACCATCGGTAGAACTAAATTTCGTCACATCATTGCTCTGCTCATCTGCATATGCCGCATCAGCCCCGGAGTTAGCCCCAGCGGAGTAGCTTTCGAAAGCTGAAGAAGGCGACGGAGACGGAGACTCGGCCATATCCGACGAAGTAGCTGCCGCGTCGCCCTGAAAATATGCGGCATCACCCGAGCGCTTCGGGTCATTACCGGCGTTGGAGAGGTCAGTCATAACTCCCACCCTACCGAGTTAGTTCCCATTTCCCCGCTAGGAGGCGAAGAATTTTCGCCATCAGTTGGCAATTGGCAAACTTTTTCCAGCCACAGCCCCGCCGCAGCGAGCAAAATTCCGGATACTGTGCCGACAATCATAATCGGTCCGTCGGCCTGTGCAGCCGCAAGTTCCGTCCACTTCGGCAAGGCCCACAGCACGCCACCGGCGTACAGTCCTCCGAGAATCGCACCCAACCACGCGGATGCCGTACCGACCACCAGCCATCGCGACAACGTTAACGGCTGCACCTGGCTGCGATCCTGCCCGACCTTCCCTTCTTTCAATACCGACTTAATCCACCGCGCTGCTGCCACACAGACGGCTGTGAGCAACCAGGGAAACCCCAGGTCCCACCAACTTCGCGGCCCGAGCGCACCGAAAAACTGTGCCAGGATCATCCATGACGCCAGCGCGAGAACCAGCGCAGATGCAGCCAACGTAATCGGTGAGGTCGGTTTCATCTCTAGGCCTCTTCTCCATCCGCGCTGTCTGCTAGACGCACTGCGTTTACGTCTTCAGGTGCCAGCTTATCGACGAGTTCCGCGACCCGAACTCCCTCCAATTCGGCATCCGGGTCGACATCGAGCCACGGCACCAGTACAAAGGCACGCTCGGTTGCCCACGGATGCGGCAGGGTCAGAGTCGAATCGTCAGAGATGATCTCCTCGCCGGTGTCCTTGTCGATGACCTGCACAATGTCCACGTCGAGCGCCCGTGGCCCCCAGTGAATTTCGCGCACTCGACCAGCGTCATTTTCCAGTTTCCAACCAGCTTCCAGCAGCTCCATTGGTGTCCGGGACGTATCGACAATGAGCACGGCATTGAGGAAGTCACCCTGCTCTACCCCACCCCAAGGCGGGGTGGCATAAATTTTTGAGCCCGCGACCAATTCGTCGGCGAAGAAGGCCTGCACACCTGTTAGGTTTTCTCGCGCGCGGTCCATGTTCGCGCCGATAGAAAGAACTGCGCGAATCATGCCAACCGCTTCTTCCGCGAACGGCGGGCTGTCACCGCAGCGTCATCGAAGTCGAGCGGAATGGGCGCATGTGGTTTGTGAATGGTCACTTCCACCGCATGTAACAGCGGGGACAATCCGCGTTCGGCGCGGGCATCGTCGTCGGCAAGCACTGCTTCGGCGATCTCGGTCGCGACGGTTTCGATGAGGTTGCGCGGGGTGCCGGTCAAAATCCCGTGCGCTGTGGCTGCGATGTCGGCGTAGTTGACCGTGTTGTCCAGCTCGTCGCTGGCAGCGGCACCGGAGAAATCTAGCCACAGGGTGACATCACAGATGAAGTCCTGACCATCGCGGCGCTCGAAGTCGAGACAACCGTGGTAGCCGTGGGCTTTCAGACCTTTGAGTTCAATGCGATCAGCCACTGTGTTTACGCGTCTCCTTCCAGAGTCGACTCGGCTGGCGATTCCGCAGCCGACTCGTCGTGCTGCGCCGCGCGGTTAGCCCCACCTTCCGGATAGTCGCCGACCGCTGTGTAACCGGTCAGTGAACGTCCGAGGTTCCATGCCTGCGCCACACGCACTGCGTCGAGGTTGTCGGCCACATTGTGAACTCGAACCGCCCATGCGCCCGCCGCTGCGGACAGCGCGGAAATTGCGGTAGTCGCGGCATCAGCCTGCTTTGGTGCGCGTGCCTCACTGCCAACGGCGGCGACGAAACGCTTGCGGGAAGCACCGACCAACACGGGGAAACCGAGGTCAATAAGCTCCGGCAGGTTGTGGAGGAGCGCCCAATTGTCATCGGCGTTTTTGGCAAAGCCCAGGCCTGGGTCGAGGACAATATTTTCCTCGACGATTCCGGCGCCCATGGCACCGTCGACAAGCTGAAGCAGGTGCTCACGGACATCGGCGACAATGCCGTCCGGGTGAGTTTCAGCGCGTCCAGAAGCGGAGCCGAAGCGATCGGTCTTCCAGTGCATCAGACAGATGGGCACATCGGCATCGGCGCAGACTGCGTACATGTTGGGATCTGCGAGACCGCCGGAGACATCGTTGATAAATACCGCACCCTCGGCGATTGCTGCCTCTGCGACACTTGCGCGCATTGTATCGACGCTGATCAGGTACCCGTCTGCCGCGAGCTCGCGGACCACCGGCACGACCCGAGCAATTTCCTCATCCTCGGAAACGCGGTGTGCGCCAGGGCGAGTGGACTCGCCACCGATGTCGAGAATGTGCGCGCCTTCAGCGAGCAGCTCGTGCGCATGGGCAATCGCCGCGTCGAAGGTCTTGTACAGGCCGCCATCGGAAAAGCTGTCCTCGGTGACGTTGACAATGCCCATCACCTTGCAGAGCTGATTCCCGACACCCATCTCCGCCTGCTGTCCTGCCTGCGCTTGCAAGGGGGATTCAGTCACCTTGTTGTCCAGCCTTTCCAATCGACCATTTAACTGTTGCGTTAGCTCTTGCGGATCAGTGCCATTGCCTCTGCGCGCGAACGGGCATCCGCCTTGAAGCCACCGCGAACGGCTGATGTCACCGTTCGCGCACCCGGCTTGCGGATACCGCGCATGGCCATGCAGAGATGCTCCGCTTCAATAACGACAATCGCCGAGGTCGGATCCAGCCGCTCCACCAAGGCATCCGCAACCTGACTGGTCAGCCGCTCCTGCACCTGCGGGCGCTTCGCATAACCATCGACCAGACGAGCGAGCTTGGACAGGCCCGTCACACGACCGTCCTTGCCCGGAATGTAACCAATGTGGGCAACGCCAAAGAACGGCACCAAGTGATGCTCACAAGTGGAGTAAATCGGGATGTCCTTGACCAAAACGAGTTCCTGGTGATCTTCGTTGAAGGTCTTCGCCAACACCTCAGACGGATCTTCAAACAGGCCCGCGAAAACCTCACGGTAGGCTCGCGCCACTCGCGCCGGTGTCTCCTTCAGGCCTTCCCTGTCGGGATCCTCACCGACGGCAATCAACAGTTCACGAACCGCAGCCTCGGCCCGCCCCTGATCGAATTCGCGCTCCATGATGTGTACTTATCGCTCCTCGTTGGTGTCCGGCTTGTCCTGCCAGGCGCTGTTGTCTTCGTTTCGCTTGACGACGCCGTCCTTATCCGAATCGTGCATCTGTGCCCCCTTGTCATCGGAATTGTCGGCGTTCTTCGGGTTTTCCGGACGTTCTGTGTGTTCCGGCTGCTCGTTATCCGGCAGGCGGAATCCGCGCAGCTCCTGCTGTTGTCCTGCCGACGGCATCACCGTAGTCGGGGTGGCATCGCTGCCAGAGTTGTCCTGGCGGTGACGTCCGCCCTGCCTGTCCCACGGCATCTTCGGAGGGGCAGGGATATTCGCGGGGCCGTTGCCACCGTTACTACCCGTACCGGTTGCCTTCGAGCCGAAGTCCGGCGCACCTGCCGGGTAGTTAGCAGTGCCCGGGTGCTGGCCACGCGCGTTGCCCTGGCCTTCCTGCGAACCCGGCTGGTTCTGCCCATCAGGGCGAGGAGTCGGCGCAGGCGCCGGTGCCGGTGCGGGAGCCGAACTGTGCGTGCTGCCGGTATCCTTCGGCGGCCAACCTGGAGCGGTCCAACCAGCCGGCGGTGGGGTGCCACCGTAAACCGGAACATTCGGTCGGTCCTGCTGGGCGCCCGGCAAACCCGGGACACTAGCATTACCGGCACCAGCGGAGCCTGCCGGCCCCTGACCATTGCCGTTGTTGCCCGCGTCCTGGTTCTCCGGTTCGCGGCGGCGCACCGGCGCGAAGATGTTGACACGCTTCGGCGGTTCCTCGCCGCGCTCGATTGCCAACTCCACCGGTGTCTTCACCGGCTCGCGGCCATCGGCCGGGTGCTTAGTGTCGCTATCGAAGAAGTTCAGGCGCTCACGGGGAACGACATCGGTGAAGATAACTTCCAGATCCGGACGACGCAGAGTCTCCTTCTCCAGCAGTTTCTCAGCCAGAACATCGAGAGTGTCGCGGTTTTCCTTCAAGATGGCGTAGGCCTCGTCATGAGCCTTATTGATCAGCAAACGAACCTGCTGATCAATGGTTGCTGCCACCTCCGGAGAGTAGTCCAAAGAGCCGCTGCCACCGCGGCCGACGAACGGGTCGCCCTGCTCCTCCCCGTACTTCACCAGGCCGAGCTCCGGCGACATGCCGTACTCGGTCACCATGGCGCGAGCAATCTTGGTGGCCTGCTCGATATCGGCAGAAGCACCGGTAGTCGGCAATCCGAACACCAGCTCCTCGGCAGCGCGACCACCCATGGCGAAGACCAGACGGGCAAAGAGCTCTGGCAGGTTATACATGCCCTTGTCGTCCTCGGGGACGGTCAGCGCATGTCCACCAGTGCGACCGCGAGCCAAGATGGTGACCTTGTAAACACGCTCAATGTCCTTCAGCGCCCACGCAGCCAGGGTGTGGCCACCCTCGTGGTAGGCGGTGACCTTCTTCTCCTGCTCGGAAATCACCTTGGAGGTACGGCGCGGACCGCCGATAACTCGGTCGACTGCCTCTTCCAGCGCATCCGCAGTAATGATGTTGCCGTTGACGCGAGCGGTCAGCAGCGCAGCTTCATTCAGCACGTTCTGCAGATCAGCACCGCTCATACCGGCGGTGCGCTTCGCCAGCGACGTCAGATCCGCATCCGGTCCAAGCGGCTTGTTCCGGGCGTGGACCTTCAGAATTGCCTCGCGGCCCTTCAGGTCTGGTGCGCCCACCGGAATCTGTCGGTCAAAACGGCCCGGACGCAGCAGCGCCGGGTCGAGAATATCCGGACGGTTGGTCGCAGCCATGATGATCACACCCTGACGATCACCAAAACCATCCATCTCCACCAGCAGCTGGTTCAGGGTTTGCTCACGCTCATCATGGCCGCCGCCCATACCGGCACCACGCTGGCGACCGACGGCGTCAATCTCGTCGATGAAGATAATGCACGGGCTGTTTTCCTTGGCCTGATTAAACAGGTCACGGACACGAGAGGCACCGACACCGACGAACATTTCAACGAAGTCCGAACCCGAGATGGTGTAGAAAGGCACTCCTGCCTCACCAGCGACGGCGCGGGCCAGCAAGGTCTTACCGGTACCGGGAGGACCGTAGAGCAGAACACCACGCGGAATCTTCGCGCCGAGCTCTTCGTAGCGAGCTGGGTGCTGCAGGAAATCCCTAATCTCGTCGAGCTCCTGGACGGCCTCATCGGCACCAGCAACATCCTCGAACGTATTGGTCGGGGTCTCCTTGTTCAGCAGCTTGGCGCGGTTGCCACCAAAGCCGAACATGCCGTTCTTGCCGCCTTGCATGCGGCTGAAGAAGTACATGATGACGAAGAAGAAGATCACCATCGGCAGCAGGAAGCCCAAGGTGGACATCAGGAAGGAATCCTGCGTGACCTTGGTATCGAACTTCTCCATACCCTTGGCGGCGGTGACCTTGTCAAAGACTTGGTCGGTCGCACGCGCTGGGTACTTGGTCATCACCTTCGTGACGTCCTCAGTACCTTCGACCTCCACGCCTTTCTTCAGGGTGAGGCGAATTCGCTGTTCACGATCGTCAATCTGAGCTTCCGTGACATTGCCCTTATCCAACTGGGTCAGGGCAACGGACGTATCCACCTCGCGGTATTCCCGGGAATCATCCGCCAGCTGAGTAATAGCAAAGAGGATAATCAGGATGATGCCGGCAACGGTGGCAAACCGGAACACCTTTTTCTTGTCCATACAGTGGGTTCGCTTTTCGCTCTCTACATCTATTAGTTGCTTTTATTAATTGTACGCATCAACGAGTTCTTCTCGAAGACACATCAATGACACAACGTGGGGCCAGGGCTCATGGCACCTGACCCCACAGTAGGCATAACGCATCGCAACCGAAAAAAGTTTCCAACTCCTACTTTTCACAGCTAGAAGACAGCTAGAACTGCGGGAGGGTAAGCGCGCAATGCCCGTCGTCAAGCATCGGCACTGTGCAATAAGCGCCGAAGACAGACCTAGCCCTGGTAAACGCGCGGGTGAAGCGTGCCGACGTACGGCAAATCGCGGTAGCGCTCGGCGTAATCCAGGCCGTAACCGATGACGAACTCGTTCGGAATGTCGAAGCCAACATCCGCAACATCCAGGCTGGTGCGCACAGCCTCTGGCTTACGCAACAGCGTAATGACCTCCAGGGAGCGCGGATTACGGTTGCGCAGGTTCTTCATCAACCAGGACAGGGTCAGGCCGGAGTCAATGATGTCCTCGACAATCACGACATCGCGTCCCTCAATATCGCGATCCAGGTCCTTCAAAATACGCACCACGCCTGACGACGAGGTGGAGTTTCCGTAACTGGAAACCGCCATGAACTCCATCTGGCTGGGAATGCTGAGCTGACGAGCAAAGTCAGTCAGGAAGAACACCGCACCCTTGAGCACTGCGACCAGAATCAGATCGCTGTCGGCATCCTTGTACTTCTCATTCACACGATGCGCCATCTCGGCAATGCGAGCATGCAGCTCCTCTTCGCCAATGAGAACTGCCTCTACCTCATCGCCGTAGGGGTTTGCGGGGACGTTGAAATCCTTCACATCATGCATCGCATTTCCTTTCCGCACTTCTATGGCGGCGTGTCGATGGAGCGTAACTGCCCCAGTGCAAGTTCAGGGTTATGGCAACCGATAGTTCTCAGCCGCCGGAAGTTGGATTGCGGCACCCTTCTTAAGGCACCGCGGGACGATTCATTACCAATTGTAGAGTGCCATCTTTTCGCTCAACGACCAACCTGGCATTTCTGTCAGCACCATCGCGACCGCGGGTCACCGGCACTTCGCCCTGGCCGTGATAGCGGTGCACGAGCGCCATCACCATGTCGATCTGTTTACTGCTGGGCTCCGCACCCGCCTGCCGCAACCAACGTGCGAGGACACGCACCGCGATGGCGTCGTCAAGCTCAGCGACCCCTCGCACAGACAGGCTCCCGCTTGCCGACGCCACTTCCTCCCCCAGCAGCGCATCCAGAGCCGACTCAGCGTGAGCGTCCAAAAAGTCATTGTCGACTGCTGCAATCCCCGCGGTCTTAGCAAGGTTTTCCGCAACTCCCGGACCCAGCTCCTGCTCCAGCAGCGGCAAAATCGTCTTTCGAACCCGGACGCGGGCGTAATGGTCGTCCTGGTTGTGTGGGTCATGCCAGACTTTTAGGCCCAGCTCTTCACAGCAGCGCTGAGTGTCGGTGCGTCGCACACCGAGCAGCGGACGCAGAATCCGAGTCCCGTCCGACCACGTGAGATTGTCTCGGATAGCGGACAGCGCCTGCGGGCCGCCCCCTCTGGCCAGTCGCAGCAAAACTGTTTCCGCCTGGTCGTCCAACGTGTGGGCGAGCATCAGTGCCGCACCTCGAGATTGGGCGATCTGCCGTAGGACTCGGTGTCGAGCCAAACGCGCCTCGTATTCGGGACCGCGGTCGGAATCGTTATTGATATCGACCGCGATAACCTCGGCCGTAGCCCCCATCCCCCGAGCTATGTGGGCGGCGCGCTCAGCGACTTCTGCAGAGCCCTGCTGAAGCTGATGATCAACGACGACGGCGTGAACGTTGCGGCCGGCCAGTGCCCCCTTGGACCCGAAAGCTTCCGCACAGGCCCCGGCGGTCAGGGCGAGCGAATCCGCACCGCCGGAAAGCCCAATGACGATACCGCCGCCCAACTCCTGCCCCACCTGCGGCACTATCGCGCGGACAGCTTGCCGAATGATGAGGAAATGAGGGCTGCGGTCCGGCCAAAAAGGCCTAGCCAACGTGGAAGGTCTAGCCAACGCGCCCACCACTTGCGATGGTCTCCATCGCCGTGAGCAGAATTCGCTCCTGAGTCGGGCGCGCAATCAGCTGCACCGGCAATCCAGAAGTCGGCTCCACAACGATGCCGGCCGGGAATCCCAGGTAATTCCACGTCGAAACGTAAGGGGTGAAGCGCAGATTGGACAACAGGTTTACAATCCAGGGCATGCGATGCCATGCGCGGATCCGCGGTGGATTCTTGGCCAGAGCCGGAGTAATCAAGATGGTGTCACCCGGCAGCTCACGCTCGATGCGAGCGCCATCGCGTGCCACTTGGCGGCCATTGATTGTGAAACGCAGCAAGCGTCCAATGCCGGCGTGGACTCGATTGCGCCACTCCAGGTGATCGGGGCGCGGCTCGTCGCGAAGCTGATCCGCCACCCCCGCAGTCCAGCGCGCGAGCATCGGCAGTGGGTTCAGCGGGTACGGCATGTTCTTTTCCGAGACGGCAAAGCCTTTGTCCGCGAATACTCTCGCCGCCTGTTGTGCCGCATCGACGTACTCCGGTGCAGCCTTCAAACCGAATACGGGCGCAGTGGTGTCCACGCTGACTGCGAAGTTTTCAGGCAGGGTCTTCGCCGGGTCCTCCGCATCCACCATGCCATTTGTGAGGATCTTGGTGATCAGGCGCAAGTCATCGTTATTGACTGTGAGCACCCCTTGGACAGACATTCCGTACCAGTCATTGCCGCCCACGCGCCCCGGCATTGTTCCCGGGGTCGCCTTCAGAGTCGAAAGCCCGCAGCACGCTGCAGGGATACGAAGTGACCCCATGCCGTCGTTGCCCTGCGCAAACGGAACCATCCCAGCGGCGACAGCCGCTGCGGATCCACCGGAGGACCCACCCGGAGTGTGCCCCGGCAGAATCGGATTATCGACTGCCAGCCCCGGCAGCGTCGTCGTCCCCCACGTACAGAACTGCGGATTCACCGTAGTTCCCACCGCGATTGCACCGGCGCTAGTCAACTGCTGGACAAACGGGTTCTCTAGAGCGGTGTTTTCCTTCAGCGCAAATGGCACACCTGCAAGCGGCAACTCCGAGAGTTTCTCGCTTTGCTCGAGTTCCCGCGCAGCCTGCAGAGCCCTATCCGCCCACACTTCGCGGAAGGCATGAATCCCTCCATCCAGTCTGGCGATAGCGTCGAGACTGCGCTGCACGCTGTCCACGGGGCTTAGCTTTCCCTCGCGGACCAGTGCGGCAATCTCGCGAACGGTTGGCAAATTCCTAATCGCGGAAGTGTGAGAGGCCATTGCGGATTCATCTCCTCAAATTATTTTCAGTGGCAAATGAATCTCAGTTTAGATATCCGCAAGGGCGCTCGCTGCCTTATCGGACGCAGCTCTTGCCGGCAACAGGCTCGCCTCGTTGGAAATCAGTGCGAACGTCAGCACCTGCCCCGACTTCGTCACCACATATCCCGCCAACGCCGAGGCTTTATTCAGCGTGCCTGTCTTCGCACGGACGATGCCCGCCCCGGACTGACCAGCAAAGCGCGTCGCCAGAGTGCCGGACACTGCCGCCACCGGCAGGCTGTCCAACAGTGGGCGCAACCGCAACGCAGTGCTTTCCGACGACTCCTGCGACTCCGCCAGTCCTCCCTGCTCAGCCGATTCCACCGGCCCCGCGGCGGAATTGAGCACCTCGGAGAGATGCTGCGGAGAAATACGGTTATCCGTGCTCAGGCCGCTGGAGTCCGACAGCACCGCACCATCGAGAGGAAAACCGTGCTCCGCGAGAGTGTCACGCACGGCACGTGCGGCCCCCTCAAAGGTCGGCGGCAGACCGCGAGAGATAGCCACCTCACGGGCAATGGACTCTGCGAGCACGTTGTCGCTGTAAATCATCATCTCGTGCACACGGGTAACTAGCGGAGCCGACTGCACGAGCGCAACAATGTCTGGGTCCAGAGGTAGTGACTGACCATCCTTGGCTGCATCCCTCAGGCTGCCTCCGTTTTCCGCACCAAGCGCCTTGGCCAGCGCATCAGCTGCATCCGCAGCGGGCGTGGCGCTGCGCTGCGATTCTTCATTCGTCGGATCGATACGACCGGCATCCATCATCACCGACTCCACCGGTGCGATGTAGCCGTCCTCCAACCCCTCGCGCTCCCAGGTCTCGTGGAAACTCTCGGTGAATAGAGAGTTGTCGAGATAAACCTTGCCGACCCCCTCCGGAATGACCACGGAAATCTTTTTCGCCAACTCAGCGATTGAAGCCGAGTCCTGGAAGAACCCTTCCCCGTCCTTGCTTAAGGTAGGGTCGCCCCCGCCGTGCAAAACGATGTCATTAGTCCCCGTAACCCGGGAGACGCGGGTGGAAACCCGATGATCTTCACCTAAGTCCAACAGTGCGGCAGACGCGGTGAGAATCTTCATGCTGGACGCCGGCAAGGCCACCGCGGTGTCATTGATCCCCCACAGTTTCTGGCCGGTAGTAGCATCGCTAACAATTCCATGCAGCTCACCGAAGGCTGGATCGGCCGCAGCAGCGTCCATGATGGCGCTGACTTTTTGGGCCAGAGCGCCGTCGTCAAGCGAAGACTGCGCCGCCGTCACAGGAGCAGAGACATGACTGACCGCGGGCGGTGCATCGACAACAATCTGACGATTGTTATTGACGACAACCGCTACGCCGCTGCCCGCTGCGATAACGAGAACACCGGCGATGGCACCGCCGATTTTCAGTCCGCGCGACTTCTTGGATTTGCCGGATTTTACGGAACTGGGCGATTTTTGCGTGCCCTTAGCGGCGGTTTTGGAGCTGTCAGAGTCGGTACTACCCACGGTCACAAACACCTTCTTCCTGAAAACAAAACCTCACTTAAGGTGCACAAATAAACGGTTTTGAGCGGGTTTCGCATAAGATAGCCGTCAGAGAAGTGTACACCGATTATAAGGAGTCATCGCCGTGAGCGTTGAGGTCACTATTGAGATCCCGAAGGGTCAGCGCAACAAGTACGAAGTCGACCACGAGACCGGCAAGGTCTACCTCGACCGCTACCTGTTCACCCCAATGGCCTACCCGGCCGACTACGGCTTCATCGATGAAACCCTCGGCGAGGATGGCGACCCGTTGGACGCTCTCGTGATCCTGCCGGAGCCGGTTTTCCCGGGCGTTATTGTCAAGGCTCGTCCGCTCGGCGTTTTCAAGATGACCGACGAGGCCGGCGGCGATGACAAGCTGCTGTGCGTCCTGGATGATGTCCGCTTCGACCACTACCAGGACATCGACGATGTTTCCCAGTTCACCAAGGACGAGATTGAGCACTTCTTCGTCCACTACAAGGACCTGGAGCCGGGCAAGGAAGTTTCCGGTTCGGGCTGGGGCAACAAGGCTGAGGCTGAGCGCATCCTGGCTGAGGCTATCGAGCGCCACAAGTAAGAGCCACAAGTAAGAATTGCGCTAGCCAATCTCCCTTCCTGGGGCTCGCACCTTTGACGCAGTTCCTGTGATTCAGCGCTACGGCCGTCGGAGTTTTCCTCCGGCGGCCTTTGTGCTTCCGGCGATAAGGTCAGATTGCGTATAGTGCGCACTATGGAAACCGTAAACGTATCTGAAGTACCCGAAGACGCACAGATCATTGATGTCCGCTCACAGATGGAGTGGGATGACGGCCACGCCACCGGCGCCGTTCACATCCCCATGGAAGAGATTCCGTCCCGCTACGGCGAGCTAGATTTGGATTCCGACATTTACCTGATGTGCCGCTCCGGTGGACGCGCCGCTCAGGTTTCTTCCTGGTTGGAGAAGAACGGTATCGACACCATCGTCATCACCGGCGGCATGATCGACTGGGAGCACTTCGGCCGCCCAATGGAGAAAGCCAACTAAATCAACTACAACTGCCCTGCCTACCTGCAGGGCAGTTTTTCATTTATTTACCCACCCCAAAGCACCGACCTTCTAACAATCCGCAGGCAAACATGGGCATTATTAGTTGGCCATGTCCCATTATTGATGGTTCCCCAGATTGTCTAGTATGGGAAGTATGTCTGATTCATCCGTACTTTCCTCGGCGGACTCAGCCGACACCAGCGGTGGTGTGGCAGCCGACGTAGACGCGAAGGTGCCTGCTGTCGACGCACAGAGCGGCACCAAGGCGAAGAAGGCTCGCAAGGGAGCGAAAGCCAAAAACAAGGCCAGCGCTAAGTCCAAGTGCAAGCCCGGCTCCGCAAGCGAACTCGCCGTCGCACCGGCCGCCCTGCGCAAATCCGCGTCCTGGTGCCTGGCGCAGCTCGATGCGGCTGTCCGCGCCAGTGTCAACGCGGCTCTTGGCCGCACTCAGATTGAGTCGATTTCCATCCGCGGTTATTGGGTTCTGGAGGCCATCGCCGATGGCGGCGACATGGCTCAAACCGAGCTGAGCGCGCTGCTCGGCATGGACCGCTCTGACATGGTTCGCCTGATTGACTCTCTGGAGTCGGCAAATCTAGTCGAACGCACCCGAGACTCCAAGGATCGACGCCGCCAGCTCATCGCGCTGACAGAAACGGGCAACACCACCCGCGCATCTCTGCGACGCTCACTCCGCAGAGCCGAACGCGCCGCCGTCGCCGAATGCGCACCCGAGGTACGCGCGCTGCTTGCATCGCTTGCCGACGACTCCGCTGCAAGCCCCGAAACCGATGCCGGCGCGAAGAACCCCGAGGCCGCTATCCCAGAGGTCACGGCCACTGAGACAGACACCAAGGACATGGCGGAGAATAAGACGCAGGCGACGTCGTCAAGCGATGCCCCGCGTCCTAAACGTAAGAAGTCGAAGAAGAAAAAGCGCAAGAAGAAGAATAAGAAGGGGGCTCTCAAGTGACAACCACTGAAGCGAAGTTCCTACGCGCTACGGAACAGCCGCTTGAGCGCACACTCATTGACATTGTCCGGGCGACCGCGCGAAGGTTCCCCGAGGCTGAGGCCATCGATGACGGCGAGGTTGTCGTCACGTATGCGGAGTTGATCAACGAGATTGATTCCACAGCTACGTGGCTGTACGAACAGGGCATCCGTCGCGGCGACCGCATTGGTGTGCGGATGCCGTCGGGAAGCCGCGAGCTCTACCTGGCAATTTTGTCCATCATGGCCGCCGGTGCCGCCTACGTTCCGGTGGACGCGGATGACCCCGACGAGCGTGCAGAAATGGTCTTCGGCGAGGCCGGTATCGCCGGTTACTTCGATGCTGAAGGCCTGCATTTGGCTGGCTCCACGGCACGTAATCGCCCCCGCCCGCTGGACTCCGACGCCGACTCCGACGAGGAAGAGACGGAACCGACGCCGCCGAGCGCACGCGAGATCATCTCGCAGGAGCCCACTCCTGACGATGACTGCTGGATTATTTTCACCTCTGGCTCCACCGGCAAGCCCAAGGGCGTGGCGGTCACCCACCGCAGCGCCGCCGCTTTTGTCGATGCGGAGGCCCGCTGGTTCTTGGCCAACCACCCGGAAGGACCGCTCGGCCCGGATGACCGCGTTCTCGCCGGCTTATCCGTCGCCTTCGACGCCTCCTGTGAGGAAATGTGGCTGGCCTGGCGAAATGGTGCCTGCCTGGTGCCGGCTCCGCGTTCGCTGGTGCGCTCCGGCGTGGACCTGGGCCCATGGCTGATTTCCCGCCACATCACCGCTGTTTCCACAGTTCCGACGCTGGCCGGCCTGTGGCCCGCCGAGGCGCTCGACAGCGTGCGCCTGCTCATCGTTGGCGGCGAGGCCTGCCCGCAAGAGCTGGTCGAGCGCCTGTCCACCCCAGAGCGCGAAATGTGGAACACCTACGGCCCCACCGAGGCCACCGTCGTGGCCTCCGGCATCGAGCTGAGGCCCGGCAAGCCCGTGACCATCGGTTTTCCTCTGGACGGCTGGGACCTCACCGTCATCGACGAAGAGGGCAACCCCGTCCCACCGGGCACCAAGGGCGAGCTGGTCATCGGCGGCGTGGGACTCGCACGCTACCTGGACCCGGAGAAGGACGCCGAGAAGTACGCACCGCTGCCAGCTCTCGGTTGGGAGCGCGCGTACCGCACCGGCGACCACGTCATCATGGACGAGGACGGACTGTACTTCACCGGCCGCGTCGACGATCAGGTGAAAATCGGCGGTCGGCGAATTGAGCTCGGCGAGGTCGAGGCGCACCTGGCTGCCCTCCCCGGCGCTACTCAAGCGACTGTCGTGGTGCAGAAGACCGGTGCTGGCGATTCCATCCTGGTCGGCTACGTCGGCGCCGGTGGCGACGCCGCAGCCATGGACTACGACAAGTGCATGGATACTCTCCGCGATGCCATGCCAGCCGCGATGGTGCCACGCCTGCACATCATGGATGAGCTGCCGGTTCGTACCTCCGGCAAGGTCGACAAGGCGGCGTTGCCGTGGCCACTGCCTGCGCGTGCGGGTAAGGGCGACGTCGACAAGCTGAGCCCTGTAGAGAAGTGGCTGTCCGATATCTGGGCGGACGTGCTGTCCGTACCTGCGCCCGGCGCGGCCTCGGACTTCTTCGCCCTGGGCGGCACGTCCTTGGCGGCGGCGAGCGTCATTGCGCGCATTCGCCAGCGCGCCCCACAGGTCGCCGTGCGCGATCTCTACGACCACCCGCGCCTGGGCAATCTCGCTGAAGAGCTGGTAGCGCGCGGTTTCATCAGCGACGACATGCTTGCCGACGACACCAGCGACCCCACCGCTCACCTGGAAAAGGTGCCCGAGCCGACGCCTGTCTCCCGTAAGACCCGTTGGGCGCAGGTCTGCCTCATGGTGCCGCTGCAGTGGGCACGTGGCATGCGCTGGGTAACGTGGCTTGCGATTATCAACTGGGTTATCGACGGACCGCTGGCGCTACCAGGCTGGTTGGTGGCCGTACTGGCCGTGCTGTTCCTGACCCCGCTGGGGGTCATGCCCATCAACGCGGCGACGACACGCCTGCTCACGCGCAACATCACCCCGGGTGATTACCCGCGAGGCGGTTCGGTACATCTGCGACTATGGGCGGCCGAACGTCTGGCAGAGAGCTCCGGTGCCCACTCAGTAGCGGGTGCTCCGTTCGTGCTGTGGTACGCCCGTATGCTGGGTGCCCGCATTGGTAAGGGTGTGAATCTGCACGCGCTGCCGCCGGTGACGGGTCTGGTCAAACTGGATGATTACTGCTCGATCGAGCCGGAGGTAGACCTGTCCGGATACTGGGTCGATGGCGATGTCGTCCACGTCGGCGAGGTCACTATTGGCAAGCACGCCCGCATCGGTGCCCGTTCAACGCTGCTGCCCGGCGCGCGTATTGGCAATGACGCTCACATCGAGGCGGGTTCCACCGTCACCGGTGAGAAGAAGGTCAAGGCTGGCGCGCGCTGGTCGGGTTCCCCGGCTCGCAAGGTCGGCCGGTCCAAGCACCGCTTCCCGGAGGAAGTTCCGCCGGCTCGCCGCCACTGGGTGGCTATCTACGGTCTCACCGCTGTTTTGCTGACACTCGTACCGCTGTCCGCTGCGGTCGCGATGGCTGCTGTCATCGGTTGGGGCACGGGGCTTATCGACGGCACCACCGAGCTAACCACCTCGAATCTCTGGCCAACGCTGGGTAGCGCCGTGCTGTGGGCTATTCCCGCCACCTTCGTCGGTGTTGCGGTGTATGCCCTGCTGACGCTGATTCTCGTGCGCCTGTTCAGCATCGGCCTGAAGCCGGGAGTGTTCCCGGTGCGTTCGCGCGTGGGTTGGCAGTCGTGGGCGACAATTCGCCTGATGGACGCTGCCCGTCACGACCTATTTTTCATCTACGCCTCCATGTTGACGCCGCTGTGGCTGCGTGCACTGGGCGCCCAAATTGGTCACGACAGCGAAGTCTCCACCGCGATCGGTATTCCGAAGTTCTTGCACGTCAAGGACGAGTCCTTCTTGGCTGACGACACCATGGTCGGCAGCTACGAGCTCGGCGGCGGTTGGCTGCTGGTGGGTGACTCCCGCATCGGCAAGCGCGCCTTCCTGGGCAACTCCGGCATCACGCTTCCAGAACGCAAGCTGGCGAAGAACTCGCTGGTGGCCGTGCTGTCCTCTACCCCGAAGAAGACCAAGTCCGGCTCCAACTGGTGGGGTTCGCCGCCAGAGCGCATGCGCCGCGTGGGCACCGTCTCCAGCGATGAGTCGGCGCAGACCTACCGTCCGACTACGGGATTGAAGGTCGCCCGCGGCATCGTCGAGACACTGCGCGTCCTGGCACCGATGGTCTCTCTCATGTTGGCTACGGTCACGCTGTTTATCTTGCAGGCCCTTGGCATGTTCACCGCGGAGTTGGTCACTGCAGGTGGCGTTGGCGCTGCCCTGCTCGGCCTGCTGGTCGCGTGGCTGCTCTCCCCTGCCGTGCTACTGATTGTTGGTGTGCTGGGGCTGCTCATCACGGTCGTGGCCAAGTGGGTGTGCGTCGGCAAGCACAAGCCCGGTGATCACCCACTGTGGAGCAAGTTCGTCTGGCTCAATGAGCTGCAGGATGCATTCGTCGAAATGGTTGCCGCACCGTGGTACCTGAACCCGGCGATGGCCACCGGCGGTATCGCACGCGCGATGCGTCTGCTCGGCGCGAACGTTGGCCACGGGGTGTGGCTGGAGACGTACTGGCTGCCCGAGACCGACCTTGTCAAAATCGAGCGGGGCGCTTCTGTCGGCCGTGGTTGTGTCGTTCAGACGCACCTGTTCACCGACCGCGTGATGACGCTCGACACCGTCCACATCGGACACGGCTCCGTCCTAGGACCGCACTCAGTCGCACTGCCGGCATCTGTGCTTGACGACGGCTGCCGCGTCGAACCCGGTTCTCTCGTCATGCGCGGTGACCATGTTCCTGCGCACACCTCCTGGCGAGGTAACCCAATTGAGCCAGTGGTGGCCAAGAAGTAGCCCGGATTGAGTGGGGGGCTTAGGTAGGAGCCTGGTAGGCACGACGGGCTGCAAATGTGAAACTGTGAGAGTTTATGACACTTTCAAGCCATTTTTCGGACAATTTTTGCTATAAACGCGGTCAGTAACTCCATTGGCCCGCTGCCAGCCATAACCGAGGTCACTAACTCGCATTGGGGCTAAGTAGGGCTAAGTAGCAAAAGGTGCCCACCCGGCGACACGCCGAGCGGACACACTTTTTGCTACTTAACCCACTATTTATTTTGCGGCTATGCAGTTCGCGACTTACTCTGCTAGCTGCAACCGAGCCTGCTGAGCTGCGGCTACCAATACTTTCAGTGAAGCCGTAACCTCTTCCCAACCTCGGGTCTTTAGACCACAGTCCGGATTAATCCACAGCAGGTTGGGGTCAACGCTTTCAAGCGCATCTTCCACGAGCTGGTTGACTTCTCCGTCCGTCGGCACGCGAGGCGAGTGGATGTCCCAGACACCTGGACCAATCCCGCGAACGTATCCCTCATCTTTCAGCGCTGCGAGCACCTGCATACCGTTGCGAGCTGCTTCGATGGACGTGACATCGGCGTTGAGATCATCGACGGTGTCGATAAGCTCATTGAAGTCCGAGTAGCACATATGCGTGTGAATCTGAATGTCGTCAGCCACACCAGAGGTAGCCAGACGGAAGGAACCTACGGCCCACTTCAGGTAGGCGGGCTGGTCCGCTTCATTCAGGGGCAGCAACTCGCGAATGGCTGGCTCATCGACCTGCACGATTTGCGCTCCAGCGGCCACGAGATCTGCAATCTCATCGCGCAAAACCAGCGCAACGTTATCCGCAGTGTCACCGATGGGCTGGTCATCACGGACAAACGACCATGCCAACATGGTCACCGGCCCGGTGAGCATTCCCTTGACGGGAAGGTCAGTCATGTTTGCCGCTGCCTTGTACCACTGCACCGTCATTGGCTCTGGCCTGGTGATATCACCGTAGAGAATCGGCGGCCGCACGCAGCGGGAACCATAGCTTTGGACCCAGCCATTGGCGGTCGCGAGGTAGCCGTCCAGCTGCTCCGAGAAGTACTGCACCATGTCATTGCGCTCAGGTTCGCCGTGAACCAGCACATCGAGTCCCAATTCTTCCTGCTGCTCAATGGAGCATCGAATTTCAGCGAGCATTGCTGATTCGTAGTCGACTGGGGTGAGCTCTCCCGCGCGCAACTGCGCACGTGCACGACGAATGCTATTGGTCTGCGGGAAGGAACCGATTGTGGTGGTCGGCAGCGGAGGCAGATTGAGGGTCTCAGCCTGAGCCGCCTGGCGAGCCGCAAACGGGGAACGGTTACGGTCGCTATCCTCGATTGCCGCCAAAGCTTCACGAACTTCAGGCTTAACAATCCGCTTCGACTCTGCCCTCGATGCCAGTGCTGCCCGGGACTCCCTCAACACCTTTAAATCCGCGGCATCGAGTTGGCGGTCATTCAACTTGGCATCAAGCGCCCTCGCCAAAAGGGTCACCTCGGCAATTTTCTCATCGCCGAAGGCCAGCCACTGCAGCACCTCGGCATCTTCTTCGCTCGGGTTTTCCGAGGCCAGGGAGTACGGGACATGTAGCAGCGAACAGCTAGTCGACACCGCGATGGGGCCTCGGGCTGCCAGCTTCTCCAGCGTCGCCAGGGCTGCATCCAAATCGGTGCGCCACACATTACGACCATCGACAATGCCCGCAACCAGCAGTTCCTTGCCGGTCCAATGCAGCAGCTCGGAGCTACCTGCTACCAGGTCGCAACCAATGGCCTGCACGCCTGTGCCAGAAAGGGTTTCCAGCGCCTGATCACCATCACCAAAGTAGGTCTGCACCCACAACTTGGTATTCGCAGACTCCGCCACGCCGGCCAACTTCTCGTAGGCCTGGCGAGTCCTAGCAAGAGTCACTTCATCGAGGTCAGTGACCAATACTGGCTCATCGAGCTGAATCCACTCAAAGCCCTTATCCCCCAGTTGAGCGATGATTTCCGCGTACGCATCGGTCAACTTTTCCAAAAGGCCAAGTGGGTTCGAATCATCGTCGGTACGCGACAGGCTCAAGTAGGTCACAGGACCAATCAAATGAGGGCGCAGCATGGTGGTGGCGCCATTGTTTAAGCTGCAGGAATCATCCAACCAGTCAGTGAGGTCAGAGGTAAATTCAGTATCGGCTGACAGCTCCGGAACAATGTAGTGGTAATTGGTGTCGAACCACTTGGTCATTGCGGATGCCGGTTGCGTCTTCGTACCGCGAGCGGCGGCGAAGTAGTGGTTGATCCATTCCGGTAGGTTGGAACCGTCCGTTTTCGGGACATTCTGGAAGCGGGCTGGAAGCACTCCGAGCAGCGCCGATGTATCCAGCATAGAGTCGTAGAACGAGCGCCCAATTGTCGGAACCGAGTCGATTCCTGCCTTCAGCGCTGCGCCAATGTAGCTATTGACAGTGTTGCGCGCCGTCGCGGCCAGCAGGCCGCCGGTCGCCGGGTCGCGCCAGTAGTTTTCCAGAGCTCTTTTGAGCTCACGATTACGCCCTATCCGCGGAATGCCCGCGAGGGTTGCGTGAATTGCCATGATCTCGTGATTTCCTCGTCAGTCGTGATCAGCATCGGGTATGAAATTGCACAACCGGCAGGCATTCGGACTTGTCATCACTGAAAAGATTGGTTATCAACGCGTCGGATAAACCAAAGCTCTGGCAGTGATGCTTACCGTTGCGGGACAGTTCCGGACTTGCACCGGGATTCCCCTGCATAACTCGAAGGCCTTATGCGCGCTAGGCTCAAAACACACCTTGCGCGGAAAACGTGCGATATGCAGCACTTTCCTTAATGAACACCTTCGAGGCGGCTGTGGATGTGAAGTATATCGCAATATACAAATATCTCATTCACTTAGCCCCCTCCCCGAGCCTTTGCTTTGATGCTCTCCTGCTGGGACCAAAGTGATTAAGCTCGTAGTCATAAAAGCTATTTATTCTACCTCTTTTCAAGGAGTGACCTCGAGTGACACAGGCTTCCGGACCTTCCCTGAGGGGCGCCAAGATTCCGTTCGATGGCCCGGTCCAGTCAGGCGTTGAACAGCCCGGCCAAGCACATCTCCGCCTCGTCGCATTCGATTTGAAGGACGGCGTCGACGCAGCAGATCTGAAGGCACTGTTCTCCTCGCTTACCGACGTTGCCCGCCGCCTCACCCAAGGCCAGGACATCGAGGGGTATCTGGAACCGGAAATGGTTGCAGCCACTGCAAACCTGACCATTACCGCAGGTTTCGGTGAGCGCATCTTCGATGTGCTCGGCAAGCCAGAGCGCAAGCCGGCTGGTCTGCACGATATCCCGTCATTCCAGCATGACATGCTCCGCCCTGAGTGGGGCCAGTCTGACTTCGCTCTGCAGTTGTGTGGTGATGACCTCGTCACCGTTTCGGCCGCGTCCCGTCTACTGGAAAAGAAGGCGGCTCCGTGGGCTCGCGTGAAGTGGTTCCAGAAGGGCTTTTCCTACGCCTGGGGTTCGCAGCCTCACGGCGCTACCCCACGCAACCCGCTGGGCCAGCTCGACGGCACCGTCAACCCGTCCACTCCGGAGGAATGGTCCGAACAGGTGTGGATTGACTCCAAGGACAAGGCGATTAACAACTCCTGCGTGATGGTTGTTCGCCGTATTGCGCTCGACTTGAACAATTGGGAGGAGCTCAGCACCGACGAACGTTCCATCGTTATCGGTCGTGACTTCCACACCGGCGCTCCTCTTTCCGGCGGCAATGACGAGTTCGATGAAGAGGACATGGACGCCGTCGATGACCAGGGCGAGTACCTCATCCACCGCCAGTCTCACTTGGCGCTTTCCCGTGAGCAGGATGGTCAGCCTGACGACGCCCTGCGTCGCCGCGCCTATGCCTACGAAGACCAGCCCGGTGAGCCGGCCTTCCCGTTCGAAGGACCGAACGTTGGCCTGGTCTGGGTTGCATTCCAGAAGAACCCGGACAACCAATTCAGTGCAATCCAGGCCCGTTTGGATCGCGGCGATTTGCTCAATGAGTGGAACCGTCACATCGGCTCCGCTGTGTATTGGATCGCCCCTGGCACTACCCCGGATTCCTACTGGGGTCAGGAGCTGATTGAGGGGTAGAGGCTGCAAGCTGGCGGCGAAAAACTGACTTGGCGGGCCAAAGCCTGACGGACTAAAAAGCTGACGGGCTGCAATGCTAGCTGGCCGACGCATCCGACGACTTGTGGCCACGCTATTCACCTATCGATGCGCTGCAGCGTGGCCACAAGTGAATAGCGCATCGACAAGTGAGAGGGCCTGGCCCGCAGCTTGCGCATAAGTGCCGAAAAACCATCGATAAGTCAGGGGAATACATCGATAAGTCCCCGAAAACTGGCCATAAGTGCCGGACAAGCCAACAACCTGCCCCTGCTTCAACCCAAGCCCCACTCCAACCCAGGGTTAAGTGACAATACGTCCGCATCCCCAAAAGTGTGTCTGATTTTCAGCATATCTGCTGATCAAGCTGCATAAAACGGGCTTAAATAAGGTTCCAGACCTTATTCAAGCCCGTTTCTTGTTCAATCCACCGGAATGGCTCCTACATGTGGTAGCAGGGTCTTGGTTGTCTTTCTGGGTGACTCATAACAGACCCCGATGCCCCGTATGCA
The DNA here is from genome assembly GCF_001838335.1 of Corynebacterium sp. HMSC075F02. Classification (NCBI taxonomy): domain Bacteria; kingdom Bacillati; phylum Actinomycetota; class Actinomycetes; order Mycobacteriales; family Corynebacteriaceae; genus Corynebacterium; species Corynebacterium sp. HMSC075F02. The sequence continues at coordinate 94,936 of NZ_KV836313.1, forward strand.
CTGGGCAAATGAAGAAAAACGGCACCACAACCAAAGGGACAACCAGGTGGCGGTGTAAAACCCTGACTGTGGAACCTCCACCACACACCGCCGCCTCGATCAGACCCAGACCCGGGATTTCAAAGCGTTTCACGCCTACGTCACCGGCACTGCTTCTTTAACCGAGGTCGCCGACACCTTGCACGTCTCCCGGCGCACGCTCGACCGCCGGTTCACCTCGTTGTGGCTCATCGATGTCCCCAGTACCCCAGCCCCCAACCGAATCTACGACCAAATCTTCATCGACGGCACCTACGCCGACGCCGGCTGCCTGCTCGTAGCCGCAAGCCGTGACCACGTCATCGCCTGCCAGCGCCACCGTCAGCCATAAGAAAACGCCCGCCGAGTGCCTGAGCACTCCTGCGGGCGTTTCTTCTAGACAAGAACTTTGTCAGTCACGGACCACCGAACTAGTCACCAATCTGGTCACGGCCACGCTTAACAATCTTCGGGTCCGGAGTACCAACCAGCTCGTGGTCCTTCTCCGTGTACTCGAACTTGCTAAGCACATAACGCATTGCGTTGATGCGGGCACGCTTCTTGTCGTTGGACTTAATGGTAATCCACGGGGACTCATCGGTATCCGTGTAGCGGAACTGCTCTTCCTTTGCGCGGGTATAGTCACCCCAACGGTCCAGCGATGCGAGGTCCATCGGAGAGAGCTTCCACTGACGCACCGGGTCAACCTGGCGAATAGCGAAGCGAGTGCGCTGCTCCTTCTGAGTCACCGAGAACCACAGCTTGGTCAGCGAAATACCGGAGCCCAGAATCATGTTCTCCAGCATCGGGACCTCACGCAGGAACTCTGCGTGCTGCGACTCAGTACAGAAACCCATCACGCGCTCAACGCCCGAACGGTTGTACCAAGAACGGTCGAAGAAGACGATCTCGCCAGCGCACGGAAAGTGCTCAATGTAGCGCTGGAAGTACCACGAGGTGGACTCACGCGGCGACGGCTTTTCCAGAGCCACAGTACGAGCACCACGCGGATTCAGGTGCTCATTAAAGCGCTTAATAGTACCGCCCTTACCGGCGGCGTCACGGCCTTCGAAGAGGATGATGTGCTTCTGACCAGTTTCCTTGGTCCAGTTCTGCCACTTCAGAAGCTCAATCTGCAGCTTCCTCTTAATAGACTCATATTCCTTGCGCGTCATGCGCTCCTCGTACGGGTAGCCATCGCGCCAGGTATCAACCCGCTCACCGTCTGGAGTGACCAGTACCGGATCATCCTCATCAGAATCATCGACGACGTAGCCTTCGGTCTTCGCCAAATCGACGATGTGGAATTCCTCTTCATTCTTGTCAGCCATACCCCTTATCCTACTGAATTTCTCTGCCACGCGTCCCCCATGCGGGTGCCCTTACCTGCAATTTCCCAGCAGTTAACGTTCCGGTTTACCGAAATTGAGGGGTGGGACTGCACGCAGCGACCGTCGATAAGCACTGCGCGTACAATAAATGCCATGTTGTTATCCGAAGCTCTTGCCGCACGATCCGAAGTTTCCGACCGGCTGGCTGAGATTAATCGCCGTCTTTCGCTAGTAGCGCAGGTGCAGGAAGGCGATACGCCTGATGAAGATCCGCAAGCGCTTATTGCCGAAGCCGAGCGTCTGATGGCGCGCTTCGAATGGCTGGTGCGCTCGATTAACGCAACGAATTCCGCTACTGCCTTCGAGGACGGAACGCTTAGCGACGCACTTGCGAAGCGCGACCACCTGCTAACACGGCGGCGGTTCTACACCTCCGCAGCCGATCAGGGCTCGGGTCGGCGGGATCGATACTCAGCCTCGGAGATTCGCTATGTCGCCACTGTGGATATCCGGTCGCTGCGCCAGAAAGCCGACAAGGCGGCGAAGGAATACCGGGACTTGGATACCCGTATTCAGCAGGCGAACTGGTCAACCGAGCTTATCGAGGCCGCGGATAAGCCGGCCGAATAGCAAAGTGGCAGGGTTCGGTAGCGAAACCAGAAGAATTTCACATTTTGATAAGTCGGTAGTTGCATCCAGATTGTCGGCGAGCGCGACGGCCTGTCTCTGGCCTTAAAGGGACACCTAAAGATCTCACCTGTACTGAGGCAGCAGGATTAATAACAGACAGTCCTCGTCATTGCGTACATGGGTACAGATCATCGGTTATTTTTCACTACCAAGCGCTGAGGCGTCTGATGCAACGAGGGTGGGTTCGGGGACTTAAAACTTTCTCAAGTTACACAGCAAAAAGCGCCGCTGAGGATTTCCCTCAGCGGCGCTTTTTAGGCTAACTCAAGCAGTCGGGACCTCTTTTAGAAGCCCATGCCGCCCATCTCGTCGCCACCCGGCATTGCCGGCATAGCCGGTTCCGGCTTGTCAGCGACAACAGCCTCGGTGGTCAGGAACAGAGCCGCAATGGAAGCGGCATTCTGCAGTGCGGAGCGGGTAACCTTCACCGGATCGTTGATGCCAGCTTCCATCAGGTCGATGTACTCGCCGGTAGCAGCGTTCAGGCCTTCACCCTGCGGCAGGGAAGCAACCTTCTCGGTAACGACGCCGGCCTCGAAACCAGCGTTCAGAGCAATCTGGCGCAGCGGAGCTGCGAGAGCCGCACGCACGATGCGGACACCGGTTGCCTCGTCGCCGGTCAGACCCAGCTCGTCGTCAAGCACGTGCGAGACCTGCAGCAGTGCGGAACCGCCACCTGCGACGATGCCCTCTTCCACAGCAGCCTTTGCGTTACGGACGGCATCCTCAATGCGGTGCTTGCGCTCCTTGAGCTCGACCTCAGTTGCGGCGCCAGCCTTGATAACTGCAACACCGCCGGCGAGCTTAGCCAGGCGCTCCTGCAGCTTCTCCTTGTCGTAGTCGGAGTCGGAGTTCTCGATCTCAGCGCGGATCTGGTTGACGCGGCCCTCGATAGCGGACTGCTCGCCAGCGCCCTCGACGATAGTGGTCTCGTCCTTGGTGACGACCACCTTGCGAGCGCGACCCAGCAGCGGCAGGTCAGCGGTCTCGAGCGACAGGCCGACCTCCTCGGAGATGACCTGGCCATCGGTCAGGATAGCCATGTCCTGCAGCATTGCCTTACGACGGTCGCCGAAGCCCGGAGCCTTGACAGCGACAGACTTGAAGGTACCGCGGATCTTGTTGACGACCAGGGTGGACAGAGCCTCGCCCTCGACGTCCTCAGCAATGATCAGCAGCGGCTTGCCGGACTGCATGACCTTCTCCAGCAGCGGCAGCAGGTCCTTGATGTTGGAAATCTTGCCGGAAACCAGGAGGATGTACGGATCCTCCAGAACGGCCTCCTGGCGCTCCATGTCAGTGGCGAAGTAACCGGAGATGTAGCCCTTGTCGAAGCGCATACCCTCGGTCAGCTCCAGGTCGAGACCAAAGGTGTTGGCCTCTTCCACGGTAATGACGCCTTCCTTGCCGACCTTGTCCATAGCGGTGGCAATCAGCTCACCGATAGCCGGGTCAGCAGCGGAGATACCAGCGGTAGCAGCAATCTGCTCCTTGGTCTCAATGTCCTTAGCGGACTCCAGGAGCTTCTCGGTAACAGCCGTGACAGCCTTCTCGATGCCGCGCTTGATGCCCATCGGGTTGGAGCCAGCAGCAACGTTGCGCAGACCCTCGGAAACCAGAGCCTGAGCCAGAACGGTAGCGGTAGTAGTACCGTCACCAGCGACATCGTCGGTCTTCTTGGCAACTTCCTTGACCAGCTCAGCGCCGATCTTCTCGTAAGGATCCTCAAGTTCGATTTCACGTGCAATGGAGACACCGTCGTTGGTGATCAGCGGTGCGCCCCACTTGCGCTCGAGGACTACGTTGCGACCCTTCGGGCCCAGCGTAACCTTGACAGCGTCTGCCAGGGTGTTCAGACCCGTTTCGAGACCGCGGCGGGCCTCCTCGTCAAATGCAATCATCTTAGCCATGAGGTTTGAAGAATCCTCCGTCTATTTATGTGGCACTTACATTGGAAGTTGACCCAGGCGCCCGCGACGGCATGTGATTCGAGGGAAGCGCCGCCCTCTCCATCACCGGAGTCAACACTGTACTTTTTAACGACTTTGCAACACTTGTTTCAGCCTGCGCTGCAGTATGTGCTGCAGTTTGCTGCAACTCGCATACAACGCACACATACACAAGGTGTGAAGTTGTTTTTATTAGCACTCAATTAGAGCAAGTGCTAATTCACTTTTTTAGCACTCAACCCCATCGAGTGCAAGGTTAAGCGCCGCAACTCCCAACGCCAATACCACTCCCGACGTCACTCCCAACGTCATCATGGTTGTGCGCCTACACTGTCGCACATGAGCATTATTAATAAGGAACTCACGGACGCCCTGCGAGACCACATCTCCAGCCAACGCGAGACCATCCGCACTCAGCTGACCGAGCTGGTCGCTTTCCCATCCGTACACGGCACCGAAGAAACCAAGCAGGCCTGCATCGACGCAGCCCAGGCGGTTACTGACATGTACGCAGAGCTGGGTATCGAGCTAGAGGCGCATCACACCATCGACGGTTCGATTGCACTGTCGGGTTTCATCCCCGGGTCGTCGGAAAGCGCGAAGACCGTACTGCTCTACTCCCATTACGACGTCCAGCCGGCGGGCGACGAATCCGCTTGGACCGCGGATCCGTGGACGCTCGATGAGCGCGACGGTCGCTGGTACGGACGCGGTACTGCCGACTGCAAGGGCAACGTGGTCATGCACCTGGCTGCGCTGCGCGCGCTGCGCGACGACGCTCTTGCGGGCCACGTCGACATGCCAAACATCAAACTCATCGTGGAGGGCTCCGAGGAGCGCGGGTCGGCGGGCCTGAACAACCTCATCGCCACACAGCCAGAGCTTTTCGACGCCGACGTCATCCTCATTGCGGATGTCGGCAATGCCGAGGTTGGCCAGCCGACGCTCGTGACCACTCTGCGCGGCACCGCCGATGTGGAAGTACGCGTCGATGCGCTGGAGCAGCCGGTTCACTCGGGCATGTTCGGCGGCGCAGCCCCGGATGCGCTGGCGGCACTGATTCGCATGCTCGACAGCCTGCGCGATGAAAATGGCTTTACTTCTATTGATGGACTGGACTGCTCGCAGCGGTGGGAGGGCCTGGACTGCTCGCAGCGGTGGGAGGGCCTGGACTACTCGCCAGAGACTTTCCGCGCTGACGCCGGCGTGCTCAATGGAGTGGGCCTGATTAGCAACGAGGACACTTCCGTCTCCGATCTGACCTGGGCGCGCCCGTCGGTGATTGTGACCGGCATCGACTGCCCACCGGCAACCAATGCTGTCAACGCGATTTCGTCGACCGCCATGGCGCACATTAACTTCCGCATCCCAGGCGGCGTTGATCCGGCTGAGGCGCAGGACGCGCTGGAAAATCACCTGCGCGCACATGCTCCGTGGGGCGTGAAGGTGACGGTCGAACGCGACGAGCTGGCTAACCCGTTCCGGGCCAACGTTGAGGGCAAGGTTGTGCAACTGGTCGCTGACAGCCTGTCGGCCGCCTATGGCAAGGAGACCGCAAGCATGGGCGAGGGCGCCTCAATTCCGCTGTGCGCCACCCTGCTGGACGCCGTACCAGGTGCTGACATCGCGCTTTACGGCGTGGAGGAGCCACAGGCTCGCATCCACTCGGCTGATGAATCGGTCGACCCGAACGAGATTCGCGACATCGCTATTGGCGAGGCGGTTTTCCTGGCCTCTGTCAACGGAATTTAACGGGGACAGCAAAGAATCCACCAAAGATATTGATTGAATGACTTGTGTCACATCTTTTACCTGTAGTAAGGTTCCACCCATGCAGCAGAACATTCTTATTCGAGTAGCGAAGGCTACGAACCCCGGTGGAGGCCGACAGGACTGACCCCTCCACACGGGGTCTCTGGCCGCAACTTCTCAAAGCACTTGGTTGGTCCGCCACTCACAGCAAAAGCAACTAAGCAAAGGACCAGAAAAGAATGTTTCCCACTCGCACCCAGAAGAACATGTCCACTTCGACGACGTTCACGGGCAAGCGCCCTTCGTTGGAGCACCAGGACGACGGCAATGTGCGAACTTATTCCGACGATCCATTTAGGGCTCGATTCGGACATCGCCTGCCTCGAGGCTTAAGGCAAGAAGCTCGTGGCATGAACTGGCAGAAGTTCAAGGACACCTACTCCCCCACGAGCGGCCCGGTTCAGATCAAGAATTTCGAGGCAACCCGCGGCACCCTGGGGCGCTGGAATTTCAACGCTGACTTAACACTGACCGACAAGGACGACCACACCCACACCTTCACCCAGGAGATTACCGCTATGGGGCCGGTGTCGGCTTGCACTAATCTGCTGGCTGATGCAGGTTACCGCGTGGAAATCGTGGAATTCCACCAGTTCGAAATCTTCGAAGCTACCGCTACCTTTGTCTATGCAGGTCACAACAATGACCATGTGTGGACCATGGGCTTCGGCCAGACTCCGGAGGCTTCCGTGCTTTCCGCTTTGGTCTGCGCTGCTAACCGCCTGCATGGGTAGGACGCGGATGCTGCTCGTTTAGTAAACGGGGGGTGTCCCTATGTTTTTGTCAAGTGCCAGACCGATGTTGACGAGCACAGTCTTGGGAGTAGTTTCTTAGGCGTGCCTAGGAGCCGGCCAGCGTGTGCTGGTCGGCTTCGTCTTTGGGGCTTTATGCGGCGACGGGGCGTGGCGGGATTTCGCGGAAGAACTCCTTGTTTTTCAGCATCGCGTAGATGACATTGCATCGGCGTCGTGCCAGGCAGATGACTGCTGCGTTGTGGCGTTTTCCTTCAGCGCGTTTGCGTTCGTAATACCGCCGTGACGGTTCGTGGCTGCGGATAACTGCGAATGCGGAGTAGAACAAGGCGTTTTTCAGTCGTTTATTGCCTGACCGTGCCGGGAATTCACCTCTGATCGACGAACCGGATCGTCTAGTCACGGGTGCTATTCCAGCATAAGCAGCTAAGTGGCCAGCACTAGCGAAGTCGGAGCCATCACCGATCGCAAGAAGGATCTGCGCTGCGGTCTTGATGCCGACTCCGGGCATACTCATCAAGACCTCACAAAGAGGGAAATCAGCGAGCATCTCTTCAACCTGCTCAGCAATGGTGTTTCGTTGCTCTTTGAGGGCCTGGATGTTTGCAGCCAGTTGAGGAATTACTAACTCGGCGGCATCGCTTCCAGGCACGGTGGCTGTTTGAGCTTTCAGCGCTGTAAAAATGTCGTCTACCAGCGGGGTGGGGTCTTTACGTGTGCGCTTGATCATCCAGTTCAACACTCGTTGGTATCCGGCTCTTTTTAGCCCCTGCGGTCCCTTGTAATGGATCAATAATTCCAGGATCGGCGTGCGAGTCAGGGTGCTACCAGCAAAAACTCGTTCCAGGCTGGGGTAGATCTGGGTGAGGACACTGCGAAGCCGATTGACAGTGCGAGTGCAATCGCGGGCGATGTCATCATCGAAGCCGGACAGCATCTTTAGGGCGGAGAGTACCTCATCATTGCGGTCGACGGCACGTAGCGTGTGGGGCATTGTGCGGGCGGTGTCGGCGATGATGAATGCGTCGCGTTTGTCTGTTTTTGCACGTCCCGGATAGAGATCTGCAGCTTTGCGCATCGCAAGACCTGGCAGGTATCCGACTTCGCAACCGCAGTCCCGGGCTACAGCAATCGGTAGTGCGCCGATGGTGTTGGGTTGGTCGACGATCACGAGCACGGTGCCAAGCTTCTGAAGCTGGTGAAAAACGCCTGCTAGTTCGGATTCGAGTTGAGGCAACGGTTTGTCGAAGACCTTGTTGCCATCACGGTCTAAGGCGCAGGCGTGGTGTTCAGATTTGCCGACGTCTAGACCAAGGAATATGTCGATGGAATGCTCCGGAGACATGATGAGCTCCTAGAAAACGAGATGGGTATGGCGTTGTTCCAGTCGCTGGTGTCATGACCTTCGTTGCAAGCACCCACGTTACAAAGAGACCTAGTTTAAAACTGGCCGTGTCCCTATCAGCTGTCATCGAAAGTCCTGGCACCCGGCGGCAACACCCCCCCGGATTATGGAAACTACAGGGCAGGTAAGCCATACCGGGACCAGCGACTATCCCCATTATCGGGGACACTCACAAGGTAACGGGAATGCGACCGGGGAAGCCCAACGCATGTGGGCCTCGAGCATTCGCGTTTTAGCGCTTCAGCCCCGCGATCATGGTCTTCAAGTTGCTGCGCAGGAAATCCTCGTAGGTTCCCGCGACCGTGCCCGGCTTGCCGAGCTCATCGGAGTGCAGTGGCTCGTCGAAGATCGGAATCCCGGCCTCCTTCGAGACGGTCTTCATGGGGCGCGTATCCACGTTCGACTCCACGAACAGGTGCTTCGGGCGCTTGTCCTTCAGCTGGCGCACGAGGTGTCCGATCTGCGCGGGGGAGCCGTTTTCATCCGTGTCGATCTGCCAGATATACAGCTGCTCCATGCCGTAGGTGTCGACCATGTATTGGAAGGCATGTTCACTGGCCACGAGCACACGATCCTCCTTCGGCAGCGCACCGATCTGCTCGCGGTAGTCGGCGTCGATGCTCTCCAGCATGGCCTTGTACTCCGCCCCCTTCTCCTCGATGTGCTCGGCACGCTCGGGCAGGGCCTCGGCCAGCGCCGCGGTCACGTTCTCGGCCATCGCGATGCCGACGGTCGGGTCCAGGAAGGCGTGCGGGTTGATCTCCTGATTGCCCTTTTCGTCCTTGAGGTACTTCGGTTCCACGCCCTTGGTGGCCTCGACCATCTGGGAATCGTCCAGGCCCGCGGTGTTTTTCAGTTTCGCGAGCCAGCCGTGCTCACCGCCCTCGAGGTTCAGCCCGTTGTAGAACAGCAGGTCGGCGTCGCTCGTCGCATCCAGGTCCGCGGGCAGGGGGTCGTAGTCGTGCGGGTCCGTGCCGGTCGGCACGAGGTTATGGACGTCCACCGCCTCGCCGCCGATCTCCTCCACCAGGTCCGCCAGCAGCGTGAAGGTGGTGACGACGTTCAGCTGCTCACCGTCTGCCTTCTCCTCCGTCGAGAAGGTCACGGCCCCGAACACGAGGGCACCGCCCACCAGGAGGGCCAACAGCGCGGCCAGTGGCTTATTGCCCAGCGAGCGAGCAATCAGTCCCTTGCCTGGCGCGAAGAGGAAAGCCAGCAGGAACAGCGCGCTGGCGGTCAGCACGATCGTCACGCCGGAGGACACGTTGTAGCTATAGCTCAGGAACAGCCCCACTACGGAGCTGAGCGCCGAGATCGCCACTGAAAGCCCGATCATCACTCCCAGCCGGTTCGTCAGCAGGTACGCCGCCGACGCCGGAGTGATCAGCAGGGAGACCACCAGGATCACGCCCACCGTCTGCAGGGAAATGACCGTCACCAGCGTGAGCACCACCATCAGCCCGTAGTGGATTGCCCGCACGGGCACGCCAGCCGACTGCGCCATGACGGGGTCGAAGGTGCTGAGCTTGAGCTCCTTGTAAAAGACCAGCGTGAGAATCAGCACGGCAGCGGCAATACCGATCGAGAGGTTGCGGTCGGCGTCCTGAACGGTCAGGACGTTGCCGAAGAGGATCTCCGTCAGATCCGTCGCCGTCTGCGCTTTCGCCATGAGCAGCACGCCGATCGCGAAGAAGGTGGAAAAGACGATGCCGATCGCCGAATCGTTCTTCACAGTGGAGCGTTCGCTGATCAGCCCGATCGCCAGTGTGGCGAGTAGACCCGCGACCACCGCCCCGAGGAAGAGGTTCGTGCCGAGCAGGTAGGAGGCCGCGACCCCCGGTAGTACGGCGTGCGAGATGGCGTCGCCGATCAGGGCCATGCCGCGCAGCACGATGAAGCTGCCGACGATGCCGCAGGCCACGCCCACGATCACCGAGGTGATCAGCGCTTTTTGCAGGTAGCCGTGGCTGAGTAGTGAGTCGAGGAACTCCGCGATCATGCTGTCTCCTCCTGGAGGGCTGCCTGCCGTGGCGTGGGGTGGGCTGGTGCTGACGGCTCGCGGATGACGAGCGCGCCGAAGGCCTTCTGCAGCACGTCGGGGACGAAGACCTCCTCGGTGGGACCCGCCGCGACGAGCTCGCCGTTGAGGACGATGAGGTCGTTGTAGTAGCCGCGCACCGTGTTCATGTCGTGGTGCACGACGACGACGTGCTTGCCCGCGTCCGCCATCTGCCGCAGCAGGGTCACGATCGTCTTCTCGCTGGGGACGTCGATGCCGACGAAGGGCTCGTCCAGGAAGATGTACTCCGCGTCCTGGACGATGGCGCGGGCAAAGAGGACGCGCTGGAACTGTCCGCCCGAGAGTTCGCTGATGTGGCGGTGGCGAAAGTCCCACATGTCGACGTCCTTGAGAGCCTGGGTGGCTGCTTCGCGTTCGGCCTTGCCGGGGCGGTGGAAAAGACCCAGGCGCGGGTAAGTGCCCATCAGGACGGTGTCGAAGACGCTGGTGGGGAAGTTGCGGTCGAGGTCAGAGCGCTGCTCGATATAAGCGATTGCGCGGCGCTGCTCGGCGGGGGCCTTGCCGTCGAGGGTGACGGGGTAGCCGGCAGGGGCGCCGGTGGGGCCTGTGCCGTGGACGTTGTGTTTGTCCAGGATCTGGAGCATCGCCTTCATGAGGGTGGATTTGCCTGAGCCGTTGGGGCCGATGATGCCGTGCATGCCGGGGGAGTCGAGGGTGAAGCTGATGTTCCGAATCGCGGTGTTCGCGCCGTAGCTCACGCTCAAGTTCTGGACGCTAATACTCATGGCAGCCAAGAATAGTGGTCAGTTCAATGAATCACCAAGTTCAATGTATTGACCTTTGGGGTGGGGTGGTGTTGGGGGGGGCAGTAATGGCACTGATTTGGGGCTTGAGCAGTCAGCCGCTCAAGCCCCAAAAAATGCCCAACTTCCGCCCCCCCCCACAACTCACCCCCAAATTTTCACTTTCCCAGAAACAATTGACCGTTTTCACACACTCGGTTAACACCGCTTCAAATGCTTAAGTCCCTAAAACGGGGTTGCATGAACTGGCGTGTTCCAATCATTATGGAATAGTGACTTCTCTCCTGTGCATCCTGTTCGTTACGGCAGCGCTTGCACCATGGACGATTAAGTGGCTCGGAACCCGCGGGTTCCTCGTACTCAGCCTCCCGCTGGCAGGCGGTGCCATCTACACCGGCACCCATCTCGTTCGCTTAGCTCTAGACAATGGCAACGGGGAAACTTCCGCACTCACGCAACCCGCCGTCACGCATTTTTCGTGGATGCCCATTATCCACTTGGATGTAAACCTGCGATTAGGTCCTATTGAATCGCTCTTCGGCACGCTGGTTTTGACCATCGGCTTTCTCGTACTGGTGTACTGCTCCGGTTACTTCATCAACCCGCCACTCGGCAAACGTCGCCGCGTAGGTTCCTTCGCAGCCCAAATGATCGCCTTCGCTGCGGCGATGTACGGCCTGGTCATCAGCGACAGCATCATGCTGATGTTCGTCTTCTGGGAAATTACCTCGGTTCTGTCCTTCCTCCTGGTGGGCTACTACGCCGAGCGCGCCTCCTCCCGTCGCGCAGCAGGCCAGGCGCTCCTGGTCACGACGCTGGGTGGCCTCATCATGCTGGTCGGTATCGTTCTGATGGGAGTGACCACCGGTTTCTGGAACTTCTCCGAACTCACCGCGCCTGGCGCTCTGACAGCGGCACAGCTGGACTCCACGGCAGTATCCACGGCCGCAATCCTGCTGGTCGTTGGTGCGCTGTCGAAGTCCGCTATCGCGCCCTTCCACTTCTGGCTACCCGGTGCAATGGCCGCCCCTACCCCGGTTTCTTCCTTCCTGCATTCGGCAGCGATGGTCAAAGCCGGTGTGTTCCTGGTTGCCCGGCTCGCGCCGACCTTCAATGACACCAACGCGTGGCAGCCAATCATCATCCCGCTCGGCCTCTTGACCATGATCATGGCCGGCTGGATGGCCCTGCGCCAGAAGGATCTCAAGCTGATTATGGCGTATGGCACTGTCAGCCAGTTGGGATTCATCATCACAGTCGCGTCGATAGGCACGCGTGCGACGATGCTGGCAGCCCTGGCACTGACGCTCGGCCATGCCATGTTCAAGGCCGCGCTGTTTATGGTCGCGGGCACAATTGACAGGCTGACTGGTACGCGCGATATCCGTGAGCTCTCTGGGCTCGGTAGAAAGTCGCCGCAGTTGCTGGTGATTTCGATTCTCGCCGCTGCATCGATGATGGGTGTGCCGCCGTTCTTCGGCTTCGTCGCCAAGGAAGCTGCGCTGGAGGCCACGCTCAATGCTGATCCGCTGCATGGGATGCCGTCGGTGTTTACCACCATTGGCCTCGTCGTGGGTTCGATTCTGACCGTAGCGTACTCGCTGTACCTGCTGCGCGCCGCGTTTGCGACCAAGTCCAGCACCCACGCCAGCGGCGGTGGCACTTCCCCTGCCGTGGCAGAGATGGATTCCCCGACGTGGGATCAGATTGGCCCGGCTTGGCTGTTGGCGCTGGCAGGTTTGGTTTTCGGCCTGGTTCCCCGCGTCCTCGACTCGATTATCTCGCCCTACCTCACCAGCGCATTCCCGAATACGGAAGCAGAAACGCACCTGGCGCTCTGGCACGGATTCACCCTTCCGCTGGCACTGACGGCCACAATTCTACTCGTGGGTGCCATCATGCATTGGCAGCGTAATCTGGTGCGTCAGCTGCAGTTTGATCAGCCGGCTCTCGGTAGTGCCGATGCGCTTTACGACGGAATCCTGGACTTGGCCCGCCGTCTTTCTCTCCGTGTCACTGCTGCGACCCAGCGTGGTTCCCTCCCGTTGAATGAAGCGGTCATTTTGCTGACCCTCATCGTGCTGTCCATCGGTGCGTTGTTGCTCGGCGAGCGCGATGAGCTGCGAATGGAACTGTGGGACTCTGCTCCGCAGGGTGCAGTTGCGCTCATCATGATTATCGCGGCGCTGGCCGCTACCCGGCAGAAGAACAGGCTTTCCGGGGTCATCCTGGTAGGCGTGACAGGCTACGGCTTGGCCATTATTTTCGCCATGTACGGCGCTCCTGACTTGGCCCTGACGCAGCTGCTGGTCGAGACGGTCTCAATGATTATTTTCGTGTTGGTGTTGCGTACGCTCTCCCCGCGGGCACCGGCATCGAACCCGAGGTGGACACGACACCGTGCTTGGTTGGCCATTGCAGTCGGTGTCACGGTTCCCGTGTTGGCCGCCTACGCCATGGGCTCCCGTCGTACTGAGCCAATCTCGGGCGACATTCCGCCGCTGGCGCACGATATTGGACACGGCCAGAATGCAGTCAACGTACTGCTTGTCGACATCCGCGCCTGGGACACCTTCGGTGAAATCACCGTGCTGGTGATGGTGGCTCTGGGGATTACCTCACTGGTCTTCCGCACGCATACCATGCATATGCGTTCAAAGATTAAGCCGCAGCGGAATCGAGCTCGCCGCACCAACCGTTGGTTGAACACTCTCGATGAGTCCGGTGAAGCCGAGCGGTTGCGCTACCCGATCATGGTGCTGGTGGCATCGCGCGTGCTCTTCCCCGCCATGATGGTGGTTTCCTTCTATCTCTTTTTTGCCGGCCATAACGATGTCGGCGGTGGCTTCGCCGGTGGTCTCGTGGCTGCGCTGGCACTGACCATGCGTTATCTCATCGGTGGTCGTCGTGAGTTGGCGGCAACTCTGCCGATTCCTAACGAGATGCTTCTCGGCGGCGGTTTGCTGGTGTCGGCACTCAGCGCGTTGTGGCCACTGTTTGTGGGGTGGGCACCGCTAACTTCTACGTATGGCTCGCGGGAAATTCCGCTGCTCGGAGATGTCACTGTTGTCTCCCCGATGCTCTTTGACCTGGGCGTATACATGATCGTGGTTAGCACGATTGTCTACATCCTGCGCAGTTTGGGCGGTGGCATCGACGCTCAGATAAACCTTCGCGCTGAGCGTGATCGTTCACGTCGTGTGAATCGAGCCGCACTCGGCCAGTCCCGCCAGCTGCGCAGCAAGTTGGCGGCGGCTAAGCCCGCAGGTGTTAAGTCCGCAGGCGCTAATCCCGCAAGCGTTAAACCTGCCGGCACTAAACCCGCAGACTCTGCCAACACAGCCACCTCAGAGGCTTCAGAACCGACAGCCCCAGCTAGGACCGAAGGAAAGGACACACACCCGTGATTCTCAATTTTGTTCTGCTAGCAACTGTCGGCACGCTGATTGCTACAGGGGTGTACCTGTTCCTCGATCGTTCGTTGACCAGGATGCTCATGGGACTGTTGCTGATGGGCAACGGTATCAACCTGCTCATCCTGCTTGGCTCTGGTTCGCCGGGACGGCCACCAATTTGGGATAGGGAATCGCTGGTCAGCGATGCTCAGGCAGACTCACTGCCCCAGGCCTTTATCCTCACCGCAATTGTTATTTCCATGGGCATGACCGCATTCCTGTTGGCTCTGCTCTATCGCCAGCACCGCTACCGCATCGGCGATCACGTGCAAGATGACCACGAGGACCGCAGCCTGGCAATGCGTCGGGCCAGCGACCCATCAGCTGCTCCGGACCACGACAAGTCCGACGATCCCACCACCGGTCGTCCCACAGAGGCCGGCGATAGCTTCGGTCCGGCCAGTTTCGAAAAGCCCGTGACCCCGCCATCAAACTCCCCAGGAGGTGACGACGATGACGACTGAGCAAATAATTCTGGCACTAATTCCGCTGCCTATCATCGTCCCCGCCGCCACCGCCGCAATTGCTCTGCTGCTGGCACGTTTTCCCAAAGCACAGCAGGCGATCGCGCTAATCTCGCTCGGCAGCCTGCTGGGAGTCGCCAGCGCCTTGGTGTATCTCATCTACGCGCACGGCGTCCACACGGTCCAGGTGGGCGGCTGGGACGCACCAATCGGCATCACGCTCGTAGCCGACAACCTCGCAGTGTTGATGATCACCGTCTCTCAGCTGGTCCTCTTTGCCGTGATGTGGTTCGGCATCGGCCAGGGTATTAGCGATGGTGACGAAGATGAGCCGATCTCCGTCTTCGTTCCGACGTACATGCTGCTCAACATGGGCGTCTCCATGGCCTTCCTGGCCGGCGATCTGTTCAACATGTACGTCGGCTTCGAGGTTCTGCTCGTAGCCTCCTACGTGTTGCTCACGCTGGGGGCATCGTCGTCACGCATTCGCGCAGGCGTGTCGTATGTGATGGTCAACATGTTGTCCTCGATGGTGTTCCTGCTGGCGATTGGCCTGGTTTATCAAGCGGTCGGCACGGTGAACTTCGCACACATTTCCCTGCGCATGGAGGACATCCCCGATGGCACCCGCACCGCGATCTTCGCAGTGCTGCTCGTCGCCTTCGCAGTGAAGGCGGCGGTGTTCCCGCTGTCGGCGTGGTTGCCAGACTCCTACCCCACCGCACCGTCGATGGTTACCGCGGTCTTCGCGGGGCTGCTGACGAAGGTGGGTGTCTACGCGATCATCCGCACGCGCAGTGTCGTTTTCCCAGACGGCAGGCTTGACGACGTCCTGATGTGGGCTGGCCTAGCGACAATGCTCATGGGCATTCTCGGTGCCATGGCCCAAAATGACATTAAACGTCTCTTGTCTTTTACGCTGGTATCCCACATCGGATACATGATCTTCGGTATTGCCGTCGGCAATACGCTGGGACTCGGCGGCGCGATTTTCTACATCGTCCACCACATTCTGGTGCAGACGGCATTGTTCCTGGTGGTCGGGCTTATCGAGCGCCAGGCGGGCTCGTCCTCCCTGCGCAGCCTCGGTAGCCTGGCCAAGACGTCGCCGCTGCTGGCGTTGCTATACCTCGTGCCCGCGCTCAACCTCGGTGGTATCCCACCGTTCTCAGGCTTCCTGGGCAAGGTCATGCTCATCGAGGCCGGCGCACAGAACGGATCCGCCACCGCATGGATTCTGGTTGCGGGATCTATCATCACCAGCCTGCTGACCCTCTACACCATGATTCTCGTCTGGTCGAAGGCCTTCTGGCGCGACCGTTCCGACGCCCCCGAGGGCGACACTGTGCTTGCGCAGCCAGCCGCGCTCCGGGAAAGGACTCAGATGGTTGCTATCGCAGAGCGTGACGACGTCGGCAAGATGCCACTCGGCATGGTGATGCCGACGGCTCTGCTGGTGATTGCTTCTGTGGGGGTTACCGTTCTGGCCGGGCCACTGTCCAATGTGGCTACCGAAGCGGCAAGCAACGTCGCGAATGTTGATGAGTACCGCGCAGCGGTCCTCGGTATCGACTCGGCCGATGACAAGGGCCTGGAGCAGCTGGAAAACCCAGGCCGCACCAAGAGCCCATGGAAGTCGGATTCGGCGACCGAACGTGCCACCAGCACGCTGGAAGGAGCAGGTGAAAGCTGATGAGTAAAACGCGCGCCAAGGTGGCTGCAAAGCGACCACCACGTATTTCAATCCTGCTCTTTTTATTCACAGTGATTATTTGGGTCATGCTGTGGGGCGAGGTGACATTTGCCAATGTGCTCTCGGGAATCCTGGTAGCCACGTTGCTGAACCTCGCCATGCCTATCCCGCCAAACAGCGCGCTGGATATCAACTTCGGTGGCATGGTGCGACTGTTCGGTTCTTGGACAATCGACTTTGTGAAGGCCTCTATCAGTGTCGCCTGGCTGGCCATCCGACGAGATGATCCGCCACCGACTGCCATTATCAAGGTCCCCATGCGGACCAATGACGATATTTCGCTCACGACTGCAATGGCACTAATTAATCTGCAGCCGGGCGGCATCATCGTGGACATCGATAAGCGAAAAAAGACGCTGACCATGCATCTTCTCGACGCTTCGTCGACAGGCAAGGTAGCTGAACAAATCAACCAGTTGACCCGAATCGAGCGACGGGTGATTCGCGCGTTTGAGAACCGCGATGTACATGAGCAACCGACTAAGCCAGGCTCTGGCGAAGAGCAGCCGAGCAGTGCGAAAAGCGGCGAGCAAGGCGAAACGAGCAGCGAAAAAGGGGAGAAAGGAGTAGCCGATGAACCCGGAAGTTTTTAACATTCTGCTCGGAGTGGCTGCCGCAGGCTATTTCATTGCGGTGATGATTACCCTCGGGCACATGATCGCAGGACCAAACTCGCTGGACCGCCTGGTGGCGCTGGAGTCCATGACTGCAATGTTGCAGGGCATGCTCGCTGCGTTCATGGCATGGAGTTTGGACACTTCGGTGGTCTACCCAATGCTCATCATTGCGCTGCTCGGTTTCCTGTCTTCGCTGGCAGTCGCCAAGTTCCGTGTCCCAGACGAAGGAAAGAAACCCGCGAAGAGCGCTCGGAAGGGCACGGGGAAAGCTGCAAGCAAGGTCGCCACAAAGAAAACCGCACAGAAAGCAGCGCCTAAGGCAACGCCAACAGCAGCTCCGACAACCATAAAGGGAGAGCCCAAATGATTCTCGTGGCAGACATTATCGCCATCGCACTCATTATCACCGGAATGCTACTGTGCGTTGCAGCGTCCGTGGGATTAATACGCTTCCGCGACACCATCAGTCGCATGCATGCATCCTCCAAGCCACAAACGCTGGGGCTAATTCTGACGCTGTCGGGTTCGCTTTTGCACGTCGCCACGCACGCGTCAGCTCACACAACTACTAGTAGTGACTTGGCTCTGTTGACCCTGATTATCCTGTTTGCTCTGGGTACATCGCCAATTGTTAGTAACCGCGTTGGCCACGAGGCGTTCAAAGAGAGGCTCGTCGACGAGGACAGCCTCGCCCGCGATGACAGCCGGGAATAACGAGAGGACACTCCCCGTCAAGATTGGACCCCGACCTGGAGCGGAACCGGGTTCGACCGGGGCCGCCCAGGGGGGGGCGCCTTTCTTCAGTTAGTGGCTAGGTTTATGCACCCCAAAAGTGCTATAGGCCTAGTCACTAATTTTTGTCTGGGCACACACCGCTTAACGACGGCTAGTCGTCTACTTGCTCGTGGAAATCTGCAGGCGCTATCGGATGCCCGGCGCGCAGTTCCTGCACCGCAAGATCCACGGCGGCACGCCACGGGGTGTGGCCAATGCGCTCTTCGTTCGCCCGTACGTCGTCCTCGGTAGCCATGGAAGGCAGCGCCCCGGCCGCATCCGCCACAGTGCGCTGCCGCTCGTATGCCGCGCCCATTTCCACGATGTTGTTGACGAATTCCAGTTCGGCTCGGCAACCCAGTTCGTCGGCAAGCGGGGCGAGTTGAACCACAAGTTCACGGAGTTCGTCGCGAACCCACCGCTCGTCGGTATCGCGATTGACGATGACCAGCGCGTCCATGCCGTAGCGGGCGGCGCGCCACTTGTTTTCGGCGATGTGCCAGGACTGCAGCGACGGTAGCTCCTCGCCAGCCTCCCACATGCGGTCGTAGTAAACCGTCAGACAGTGCGTCAATGCCACGATAGCGGCGAGTTCCTGCAGGTTAGAGGTAGCGTCAGCGACACGAATCTCAATGGTGCCGTACTTTGATGCCGGGCGAATGTCCAAGTGCATCGAGCCGGTGTGATTGATGACGCCGGAGCGGGACTGGTCGTGCATGTAGGACTCCCACTCGGGCCACGTGTAAATCGCCGGCGGCTGACCAGCGGTGGGAAGCTGCTGGTAGAGCAGGCTTCGGTTGGAAGCGTAACCCATGTCCTCACCGTTCCAGGCCGGTGAGGAGGCAGACAGCGCCAACATGTGCGGCAGCTTCGTTGCCAGGGCCTGAATGATCGGCCAAACGCGTTCGGAGTCCTTAATGCCAACATGGACGTGGACTCCCCAGATGATCATCTGGTTACCCCACCACTGAGTGCGGTTGATGATTTCGGAGTAGTGCCCCTTAGCGCTGACCTGCTGAGCAGTACCGCGGGCGAACGGATGCGAGCCCGATGACCACACATCCACCCCAACGCGATCAGCGGCCTCGAGAACCATGTCCAGCTGGCTTTGGAGCTCCGCTACGGCACCGGGCACGTTCGTGTGCACACCGGTGACGAGCTCTACGGTGTTGGCGAGGAACTCTCGCTGGAGCCCATGTCCGGGATGCTCCGCATCGATGATGTCGAGCACCTCGGCGGCAGCGGGGGCGGTGTCGCGCGTTCGTCGGTCAACGAACGCCACTTCCCATTCCACTCCCAGTGATGGCTGCGCCGATCCGGAAAATTGCTCAGTCATACCGCTATTTTTTCACACTAGGAGTCGTTTTCCTCAGTTGGCTCCGTCCAGGTGACGGTTTTTGCGCAGGAGGCAAGGTCACCGTTGGAATCGACAAGCGCAACTGTGGTGAAACTGTCTTCATCCACCTTGGACGGAACGTTCCAGACATCTGCATTCCGTTTGTCATCGACGTGCACTTCGCCGATGACACCCAACCCTTCGGTTGCGGGGCTGCCGATGCCACTGCAGCCAGATGCACCGCGCGCCTGCACTGTGTACTTGCCCTTATCCAAGGTAGTGAACTGACCTTTTTCGTCGGAAAGACCCATCCATCCCTTGGCGCTCATGACCTGTACAGTTGCCAGCATTTTCATTGATCCGTCGTCG
This sequence comes from Corynebacterium sp. HMSC075F02, assembly GCF_001838335.1. Lineage (NCBI taxonomy): Bacteria > Bacillati > Actinomycetota > Actinomycetes > Mycobacteriales > Corynebacteriaceae > Corynebacterium > Corynebacterium sp. HMSC075F02. Next base: position 114,484 of record NZ_KV836313.1, read on the forward strand.
TTTGTTCGGATGAAGTTATAGGCGCTGACTCGCTCGGTCAGCTTCGGTGCAGCCGGATCTACGCTCACTGGCGCAGTGCTTGTCGACGCGCCTGCGTTCCCGTCCTTGTCGCTGCTGGATTCAACCCCCGAGCAGGACACCAACAGTGTTGCAGCACAACCCAACGCGGTGGCGACAGCAACACGACGACGCTTTACGGCGAACATAAAAACCTCACAGACCTCACTGGCTACTAGCAGAATTCTAGTACCCCTTTTTCAGCCGTGATCTGTTTGAGACTGCAAAATATGCAAAAGCCCCGCGTAAGCCATGAAATGTGTGGCTTACGCGGGACTTGGAAAGCTATGGGGCTTCGCACCACGGCGGCAGGTTTTGACGCTTAGGCCGCAAACCTTAGTGAGAGACCAAAGCCTGGTGGGCCGGGAGTCTAGTGAGCCGGGTCAGTGGCGACCACGACGATTCCCGCCGGAGCGTCCCGGAGGCGGTCATCGCGAGGTGCGGCTTCCCAACCGTTGTCATGCGCGATCTGCTCAGCGGCGGCCTTTTCCTCTTCGTTCCTCGGGTCGAAGTAGACGGTGGTCTTCTCCCACACACCCATCTTCTCTTCAGGAGCATTGCCGGTCTCGCCGGCGCCCCAGCCCTGCTCGCCCATCTGCTTGGACAGGTCATCGGCGAGGCCCACGACCTCAGAGTTATTCAGGACACTGACCTTGACAGTCTTGCGGTCAATCTGGGGCGCTTCGTTGGCCTCATCCTGTGCCGGCGGATTCTCAGCGGGAGGAACCGGTTTGCCTGGCTCATTTGCCGGTGGCGGCGGCGGAACCTCGCCGTCACCATCTCCAACAGCACCATCCTTTGCCGGATCACTGCCGTTGGCCGAGTCAGCAGGCACACCAGAGTCAACCGGAGCGGATGCCGAGGTGTCATTCTGGCCGGTGTTCTCGGCATCGTCGCCACGTGTGCTGAGTGCATAGGCACCGTAGGCGACCAGGCACACGCCGATAGCGAGCAGCACGATAGCGAGAACGCGCATGTAGCGGCCATCACCGGCACCGTCGCCGATGTCGCCGTCATCAGCACCATCAGCAGCTGCGGAATTGCTAGCAGCAGCCCGAGAGCCAGCACCGGTAGTGGCGGCAGCGGTAGCACCAGCAGCGGCTGCGCCAGCGGCCGAGGCCGCAGATCTGGGAGCTGCGTGTTGAGCATCCGACGGCTCGGAGTACGCGTGAGCGCCGCCAGCGGCGGGAGCCTCCGCGTAATCGCTGTACTCATCGAAGTCGTCGTAGTCGTCATCGAGTCGATGACGGCCCGGACGCGGCGAATTCTGAGGGTTTAGTTGGTCAGACACATCCCACATCCTATATGTTCTGCCGCCGAACCGTGAAGTGAAACTTGAACCTTATGCGTCGTGGTTGTCCCGCACGGCGCGCAGCCGATGAACCAACACGGGTTCGGCTGCTTCGGCTGCTGGAGAGTCGAGAAGTCGCGAAAGTACCTGGTGGTAGCGGATTGTGTTGTTTCCAAAGTCCTCGGCAAAGCGACGCCGAATTGCCTCCTGCCGCGCACCGGCCATACGCGGTCCACGGCGGGCAACTTTCAGCCATTCTTTCTCAAAATCCAGCATTTTCTGAGCCAAAACGGGTTCAATGCCGCTGGTATCACCCACGAGTCCGAGATGCTCGGATGAGTCAAGCCGCCGCTCGGCCTCAGGTTCGTGGCTGCCACCTATGGGCTTCTTGTTCACCACTTTCCGCACCCCGCTTTCCTTCTCGCTCGCCCTGATCCTCTATTCTGCACGACACTGTCTATGCAGATACTTAGTGAAGATACATCGTCAGATCTAGCCACCCAGCCTCACCTACGCCCCACCTACAACTCCCTGACACAACTCAGGCATCACCAGGCGATTTAGAAAACATGGACGCCGAGTAGAATCAGCGGCATGACTATCCGTCCCATTGTGATTGCCGGAGACCCCGTTCTCCACACTCCTACCCAGCCGGTGACCGAGGATGCCTCCGAGCTGCGTGAGCTCATCGAGGACATGTACGAAACCATGGACCGCGCCCACGGTGTGGGGCTGGCTGCCAACCAGGTGGGTGTCGGCAAGCGTCTGTTCGTCTACAACTGCCCCGATGACGACGATGTCTGGCACCGCGGCTGCGTCATCAATCCGGTGCTGACCACCAGTGAAATCCCGAAGACTATGCCTAACGACGACGGCTCCGATGACGAAGGTTGCCTCTCTGTGCCCGGCCTGTCCTTCCCCACCAACCGTGCGGAGAAGGCTGTTGTCACCGGCCTGGATGAAAACGGCGAAGAGGTCCGCATCGAGGCCACCGGTTTCTTCGCCCGCTGCATGCAGCACGAGGTCGGCCACCTGGATGGGTTCCTCTACACCGATTGCCTCACCGGTCGTTGGAAGCGCATGGCCAAGAAGGAAATCAAGCGCGCCGGTTGGACCGAGGGCGGCCTGACCTGGATGCCGGGCGTGGATCCCGATCCGTTCGGCCACGAGGATTAAATCGTGGCGGATAGGCAATTGGAGTCGTCGGCAAGCGAAAATGCAGCACAGAAGCTACCGATTTCCCGCTGGGGCGTCGGTGAAGTGACGGTGGGACGTCGTGTCATTGTGCGGCGTGCGCTGACCGATGAAGAGGCGCTGGCCAGCGGCAAGAAGACTACGGACGTCATTGGGCATGTGCTCAGCATGGATCCGTTCGTCGTGCGTCCGCAGGTTCATGCTGGCGTGCGTGCCGACGAATCCGTGGCAGCGGTGGACTTTAGCGATAAGCACATTTTGATTGTGAAGGCCCTGCCGGATCATCCGGTGCGCAATTCGGATATTCGCGCCGTGGAAACTGCGACAGCGAAGGCCTTCCCGGGTATCGCGCATGTGGTGGAGTCGGGCTGGCTGCTGCGAGCCGGCGATGGCATTACGGAGCGTTCCAACTCCGCGCTGCCGCTCGAACCCGGAGCCAGCACTCAGCCGGTGCCGTTGGAGAAGATTAAGTCGTTTTACGATTCCCACGATTTGCCGGTGCGGATTGCGATTCCGGATAGAATCGCCAAACCTGCACAGGCGCTGGTCGCGGGGCCGGAGTGGACGGTCGGGCCGGACATTGTGGTTATGACGCGCTCACTCGATGGGGATTTGCCGCCTGCTGAATTGGCAGCTGAATCGCACAGCGCCGAACAGGTGCTTGATGAGCACAGCGCCGAACAGGTGCTCGATGAGCACAGCGTCGAGCTTGCAGACGTGCAGGTGGATATCGCTGATCAACCTGACGACGACTGGCTGGGGCTCTACCATTTCCGCGGTACCACGCTGCCCGAGCATGCACTACAGCTTCTGCGCAATGAAATTGATGGCCGCATGTGCTTCGGACGCCTGCAAGTGCCTGACAACAATGCGCCTGAAGGCATACGCACGGTAGCCATTACGCGCGGCACGCTGACCGAATCGGACGACGGCCGTGTGTGGCTCGGGTTCTCCGCTGTGGAAGTCGCAGCCGATATGCGCCGCCGAGGACTTGGCACCCTACTGGGAATTCACATGATGCACTGGGGCACACAACACGGGGCAGATTCTGCATATCTGCAGGTATTGGGCTCAAATGAGGCTGGCATTGCGCTGTACCGGACACTCGGTTTTACCGAGCACCACCGGCACCGCTACGCGGAGCTGACAGGGGCTTAGGGGCCGGGGGTTACGTTTCGGCCCTGCGCTACTCGCCCTGATTGCCCTACTTCCCGCGCTTAACCCTTTTAATCCGCTTCAGCTGCTTGCCCTGCTGCTCTTTGCTACCCATGCGATTGCCCATGCGGCGCTGCCCACGCGGCAGCTCGCGCGTCTCCGGCTTTTCCACCACACGGGTGTGGACCGAGAGTTCATGACGACCTCTCCCCAGCGGATCGCGTGAGGCAGCCATTGCAATCCAGCCGGCCAGGCCCGCAGAGACAAACCAACCGGCGACCGGAATCATCGACGGCAGAATCCAGGCATTGCGCACAAAACCATCGCGGGCTGAGACTGGCATCCCGTGTGCACCTTCGATTTTCATGCCCATGGCGTGTTTACCCGGCGACCCGTCGAAGATGGAGTCCCCCGCCACGCGGTAGAGGTAAAAACCACCGGGACCGAGGAAGAGGCTGATCAGCATCACCATTACGCCGCTGTCCGATGTCCCCACGATGCTAGTGAGAACTGCAATGGAGGCAATCAATGCAGTGTAGATGACAGAATCCACCAACAGCGCACCACCACGACGTGCCACTGAGCCATTGGCCAGATTGGGGTCAAAGCCCAGGTGTACTGCCATTTGAGCGGTCAGCGGCGCGACTTTGGGATTAGCACTGAGCTCACCGAAGGAAGACACCCCATAGCTAGCGGGGTACCCGCTTTCATAGCCGACCGGAATGTTTGCTACCGGATATGGCACTTCCTGATACGGCATTGCCGCATCGTACGCCGCATATGCGTCGTGTTCCCGATAAGCGTTCCTGCCACTACTACCCAGGTAATCCGTCGGACTGTACTCGCCGCCGTAACGGCGATCGTCCCAGTTAGCCAACCTCGAAACTCCCTTTCCTACCGGGCTTCCGCCCACCTTATCCGTTTTTGTCCGCCTATTTTGTCACTGCTTTGTTCAACGCATGAGGCCGCCGTTTCGTTCCCCTTTTACAATCGTTGATATGCGAATCTGTGTCTGGAACGTCAATTCGGCTCGAACTCGCCTCGACCGAATGGTGGAAATGCTGCGCCGGAATGACATTGATGTCCTGGCCGTCCAGGAAACCAAGTGCAAGGACGACCAATTCCCCACCGCTGCTTTTGAAGAGCTGGGATACCAAGTCGCCCACCACGGCCTGAATCAGTGGAATGGCGTTGCCATCATCTCCCGCGTCGGCCTTGAGGACATCCAGGCAGAGTTCCCCGGTCAGCCGGGTTTCAACAAGGACCCCGACGCAACTCCCGCATTGGAGGCCCGCCATATCGCCGCTACCTGCGGTGGCGTGCGCGTCCATAGCCTCTACATCCCGAACGGCCGCGACATCACCGACCCGCACTTCGAGTACAAGCTCGAATTTCTGGAGCGGCTCCGTCAGCACATCATCGCCACGCTTGACGACGACCCGGAGGCCACCTTCATGATGGGCGGCGACTTCAACATTGCCCCGACCGACGGCGATGTCTGGTCAATGGCAGCCTTCGCAGGGAAAACACACGTCACACCGCCTGAACGCGCAGCTTTCTATGCGCTGGAGCAGGCGGGCATGAAGGAAGTAACTCGCCAATTCACCCCAAACCAGTGGACCTACTGGGATTACAAGGCTGGCCGCTTTTTCAAGGATGAGGGCATGCGCATCGACTTCCAGCTCGCCTCCCCCGACCTCGCGGCAAAGGCGTCCGCCGGATTCATCGACATCGAAGAGCGTCAGGGCAAAGGCGCATCCGACCATGCTCCGGTGATTGTGGATTACGAAGTGTAGATAAACGGGCGGAAAAGCGCGTAGGCCTAGTTCCTACTAGGGGGTGTCGCTGGGGCCGTCGTAAAGCGGAGTCTTTGCTGCCAGCCCCTAAAATCAGGGGCAGAAATGGGCGATAAAGCACCCGCACAACACTTATGAGTCTAACTTTTTGTTCAATCTACAAATTTTCACCACAGAAAGTTATTTCGACGATATAAGGTGTTTATTCAGAACATCAATTCATTACGTCGGGAAGGAAGATCATGACTTCTGCACGCTCCCCTCAGCGCACCACTACCCCGGAGCCAGCGAGCGGCTTCCCCACCGCGGATGACTCAACTGAGTCCGATGAATCCCTGCGCGAAAGCGTGCAGAAGATTTCCATCGGCCTGTATGACTTCCTTGCGTCGACTCGCCGCCTCGGTGAGCGCCCGAATGCCAGGATGGACATTTCCCAGTCGGAAATGGAAGTACTGCACTTTATTTCGACCCACCCGGGCTGCGGCGTATCCGACATTGCACGCCTGCGTTTCCTGCGCCCGTCCAACGTTTCGGCAACAGTCCGCCGCCTACTCGACAACGGGCTGATTGAACGCGAGAACAATGCAAAGGATCGCCGTGCGCAGAACCTCTATGTCTCCAGCGATGGCGAGACCCTGCTGGAGCAGCTTATCGACCACTGGGGTGCGCTGGTGTACGAAATTGTGCGGACAATGTCGCAAAAGGACGTGCGTGCGCTAATTAAGGCACTGCCTTCGCTGCTGAAGCTGGCGGAGCACTCGGAAAGCTATGTTGAGGAGCACCAGCGCCGCCAGGAGCCGTTCTAAAAGCGCGCCGCTAAACCCTTCTTACTAGGTACGATGATGCTCATGGCTATTACTTTGAAGAAGGCAAAAGACGTAAAGACCGCTCCATTGGTGGCCACCGGCCTCATCGGCGGCTGGCTCACCGCTCGCGAAACAGGCATTCGCCCGCTCGGTGGCGTCATCTTGGGCGCCGCCGGCGCATATGCAGCACGCACCTGGAACGCAAAGACCGGCGCCCTGGGAGCCACTGGTCTGGTGGCCGCCTACCTCGGCGCTTTCGGCCTCTCACACCCGCTGGCTAAGAAGATTGGCGCATGGCCGTCCGTCCTGACCGTCACCGCGCTGGCTGCTGGCGCAGCAGCAGTTGCCGACTCCAAGTAAGCAACAAGTAGACAAGCCGCTCTCCCGACTTAAAAGTCGCGCCGGGGAGCGGCTTTGGTGTGCCAAATCTCAGCGTGCAGCCTCAATGGTCGGTGTTAACCTCAGACCTTAGCCACCTAGCCAAGGGCCTCCAACAATTTCTCGAGGTGCGCGCGCACCCGGGGCCACGATTCCACGAAAGGCGGCAGCAGATTGAGGCTGTCGACGTCGTCAAGCGGAATCCAGCGCAGCTCTAGAGACTCTTCGTTCGGATTCGTCTCCAGCTCTTCGGCAGCTAGTGCGTAGACCGTGTGGTACTTCCAGCCGCCGGCGAGCTCGGGGCGGTCCGGATCGGCCGGGAAGGGCCCGGTGGTGACCTGCGTGTCGAGGATGCGAAGCTGATGCTCCAGCAGCCCAGTTTCCTCAGCCGTTTCACGCAGCGCGGTCGCCTCAGGAGTCTCATGAGAATCACAAGCCCCACCAGGAACACCCCACGTTAGGGGGAACGATGTCCAGTCAGCTCGATACTGCATAAGCACCGTGCGCTGAGGGCTCACAATCAGCAGCCCTGCAGCTCCGAAGCGTCCCCAGCAGCGCGTACCGTTGGGGCCGGCTGCCCAACCATTTCCATCCTGAAGCATGTCTCCACCCTACGCCAGATACCCTTGTGTTTTCCGTCACAAGCCCGAGCGACTAAGATTTGCAAGGAACTAACGTTGCTCTGAGCGGAGAGATCGTCGCAGGCGACTTCGGTCACGTCGGAAGGACACGTGCACATGGGTGAAACCACTTCAAGTGCGCCTCATTCCCGTGCCCACGACAAAAACCGAAACCCATTCCACCGCAAGAATCGTGCTCCACGCCGAACTCGTTTCAGCGGTCGCACCACTCCCGGTGGCGAAAGCTTAGACATACACACTGCGGCTCAGGCGGCAAAAGAATCGAAAGATACTCCCGACACCACCCCGGCTACCGAGAGTGCGGCACCATCAACTGCTCTGGAAACTACAGAGTCCTCGGCTAATGCCCCAGCAACGGCCACAACCCCAACAGCCCTAGCAGACTCTCCGCGCGATACAGACTTGCGCGTGGATGCCCTGGAGATTGGCCCGCGCAACCGGAGATTGACACGTTTTCTCGGTGAGCGCCTCTACGACAAGCTCGGCCCGTCGGCCACGTATGTGCGCCGGTCAGCGTCATTTTTGATAACGTCGCCGGGCCGATTGACCATAGTCGCCCTCATCCTCATCGTCGCAATCCTGGCCGCCGGCCTATCCATGTGGCAAACAACCTCGCAACGCCAGCAGCAGCTCACCCGCATTTCGCAGCTGAGCGAGCCGATGGCCAATGCCTCGCAGAATCTCTATGCCTCGCTGACGATTGCCGATGCGTCGGCCAACACCGCTTTTTCCCGCGGCACGCTCAACAGCAGCCAGGACTTGGTCAGCAACTTCGACGATGTCATCGCACAAGCATCCATGTCCGCTACCCGCGCAGCTACGGGCATTGAAAACGTCGATGATCCAGAGATGAAGGATGTCGCGACTGTACAGCGACTGTTGCCGGTCTACACCGGCATGGTCGAGACAGCTCGCGCGAATGCGCGCCAGGGCAACCCCGTCAGTGTCGCGTACCTCGCCTCTGCCTCAAACTTGATGCAGGTCCAGATTCTGCCAGCTGCAAAATCGCTCTACGAACGCACCAGTACCACCACTAATGAGGAGCAGCGCCAACTATCGAAGCCGCCTCTTTTCCCGATGTCAGGCCTGGCAGCGGCAATTTTGATGCTGCTAATCACACAGTGGTGGCTGACTCGCCGCACCGGTCGACTATTCAACGTCGGCCTGTTTGGTGCAACCATGCTGATGGCCATCGCACTTGTCGGTGTGGGAATCGCCACCACTCAGCCGTGGCAGTCTAACTCCCTCTTCGGAGAGCAGCGCCCGGACGTTCATGCCCTAACCCAAGTACGCATTGATGCCCAGCAGCTACGCGCCAGCGAAACCCTCGGCTTAGTGCGCCGTCAGCCCGCGGATGCGGAGTCCTTCTCGCAGTCGGTGCGCACCCTGGTCGGCGAGCTGGAAAGAGTGGACGCCAACGCGCCGGACGACGATGTCAGAGCCGCCATCCACGGTATCTACAGCTGGGAGTCCGGCCACAACCTGATGATGGAGCACTTGAGTTCAGGCGACTACGCCGGTGCGGTTCGCATCGCGACCGATGTGGATAATGCCAGCTCGTCGGCGACTGCGTTCAACCAGGTCGATGAGTCGCTACAGAATTCCATCGCCGAGTCCCGCCTGACCGCCCGTGAGAACCTCGACCAATCCCGTCGCGCTATCGCGGCACTGTCCCTCGCCACGGTTACGCTGACCGTCATCGCGGCAGTTCTGGTTGTTTTCGGCTTCCGACACCGGCTTCTGGAGTACCTATGATTGTTTCGTTCTCCCCGTCGCTCCACAGTCTCGCCGGTTGGCGGCGCAGGGCCGTCCTTGGTGCACTCGCCATCGCCGGGCTCACCGTCAGTGCCTGCGCGACCGATTCGCTTGCCGACGATCCCTACTCGCGCACAATCCTGGAGGCCACCGGTGACTTCCCCCTGCCACCGGGCGCGTTCTACGACAAAGCCTCCTCGAGGAAGCCTGCGGCAGAAGCCAACACCCCAGATCTGTCCACACTCGCCCCCGATGACCAAACACCGGAAGAGCGAATCCCGGAGATTTACCAGCGCGGCCGCATCATCGTTGGTGTTGACCAATCATTGAACCTGCTCAGCTTCCGCGACTTCAGCAGCGGAGAGCTCTCGGGGTTTGAAGTATCCCTGGCACAAGAGATTGCCCGGGACATCTTTGACAATCCCGATGCTGTCGAGTTTCGGTTCGTCGACAGCAACGAACGCACTGCCGCACTCGAAGACGGCACTGTCGATGTCGTTTTGCGCACTATGACGGTCACCGATGCCCGGCGCGAAAGGGTGCTGTTCTCCACACCGTATTTGACAGCACGAGCTGGAGTTCTAGTCTCTTCGCCGGGTGGCGATGCTTCCCCCGAGGACGTCGAGGACGGTCGCATCTGTGTCTCCCGGGGATCCACTACCGAGGATTTGATTCGACGGCTCTCGCCGAACAATACGCTGCTGTTGGTCGGTAACTGGTCGGATTGCCTCATTTCACTTCAAAACAGCCAGGCAGAGATTGTCGTTGCCGATGACACCATCCTCGCTGGTATCAACGACCAAGATCCGGCTACCGCCATTGTCCAGCGGGGCTTGAACGAGGAAAGCTACGCGGCCGGTGTATCCAAGGGGAACCCAGGCCTAGTTCGCCAAATCAACGCGACCCTGGAGCGTATGGCGAGCGACGGCACCTGGCAGTCCCTCTACGACACTTGGTTCGGCCCCTTCCTGCCAAGCGGTACACAGCCATCGCCACAGTACAGCGACGACGAAGACATACTTGGAATCTCCCCCACACCGGAAGCTGCTCCAGAAGGCGAGGTGGATAACCGATGAGCGACGAAAACCAGTACTCCGAGCATGCCCAGCAAGCCCAGCATCCCCAGTACACGCCGGAGCCCCAGGAGGATGCTCACGCAGAGGCAGAGGCAGCTGCCACTCAGGCCGTCGCCTTCGACCCATTCGCCGATGAAGACGACGAACAAGAGCCCGGCACTGCCGCTGTCGCCTTCGACCCTTTTGCGGACGATGATGACGATGACGAAGAGTTCGATATCGCCGAATTGTTGGGGCGCGGGGGCTCGTCGTCAAGCGCGACGACCCAACCCGGCGCCCAGACGCCAGATCCGTCGATGGCCTCGCACCGGAAAGCGTTGGAGGACTTCCGCCGGAGGCGATCGAATGCACACCGCGGACGCACTGTCGCCGACGGCATGGTGCACCTGCCGTACATCACAACGCAGGATCCGCGCGATGCAGTAATGAGTGATGAGAAGATTCGAGCGACGAATAAGCCGGCGCCGAGCCTGAAAGCCGGCGATATCGTGGCGGATCAGTACGAGATCGTGGGCCCGATTGCCCACGGCGGGCTCGGCTGGATTTACCTGGCGATTGACCACAATGTCTCGGATCGTTGGGTCGTGCTCAAGGGCATGATGGCAGCGAAAAACGAGAAGGATTTCGCCGTAGTCCAGGCGGAACGCGAGTTCCTCGCGGAAATCTCGCATCCGGGAATTGTGAAGATTATCAACTTCATCGATGAGACGGACGCCAACAGCGCCACCGGCTTCATTGTGATGGAGTACGTCGGCGGCCCGTCGTTACGCAAGCAGCGACGGAGCTACCCAGACGGCGTCATGCCCTGTGACCTAGCGATTGGCTACATCCTGGAGCTGCTCCCCGCGCTGGATTACCTGCACTCGCGCGGCGTTGTCTACAACGATTTGAAGCCGGACAACGTGCTGCTCAGCGAAGACCACGTCACGCTTATCGACGTTGGCGCGGTCACCGGCATCGGCGCCTACGGCCATATCTACGGCACGCCCGGTTTCCAGGCGCCGGAGATTGCCACGACGGGACCAACGATTGCCAGCGATATCTACACAGTCGGCCGCACGCTGGCCTCGCTGATTCTGAAGTTGCCGGCGACCAACGGCATCTACGACCCGGGGCTACCCTCACCTGTCGAAGAGCCTCTATTCCGCCGTTTTTACTCGCTCTACCGCTTCCTACTACGCGCTTGCCACGAGAACCCGGAGGCTCGCTTCGGTTCTGCCGAAGAGATGAGTGTGCAGCTCATCGGCGTATTGCGCGAGATTCTGGCGGTGCGCGACGGCGTGCAATTCCCGCAGGCGGTGTCGAATTTCTCGCCGCAGCGTTCCACGTACGGCACCAAGCACCTGGTGTTCCGCACCGATCAGCTTGTCGACGGCATCACCCGCGGCGTGGAAATCACTCCGCAAGAAGTGACCTTCGCGCTGCCTGTACCACTGATTAACCCGACAGATCCGGGTGCGCGCATCTTGAGTGCCTCGTCGTTTACAGAGCCCAACGAACTTATCGAAACACTGACCAATGCGCTGTCCGAACCCGAGTATGGCTCTTCCGTGGAAATTCCACTGGGCATCGTGCGTGCGAAACTGGACCTCGGATTAATTGATGAGGCCCGCGACAGCCTCCGCGATGTCTCTGAACGTTTGCAGCGCGATTGGCGTTACCACTGGTACGAGGGCGTGACTTATTTGCTTCTCGACCAATTCAACGATGCCCTCGCCTCGTTCCACCACGTGCTGACGATGCTGCCCGGCGAGCCCGCCCCGAAGTTGGCGCTGGCAGCGACTCTCGAGTTGATTCAACAGCGCTTGGGCATCGCCAACGCATCTCTCCTCGAGCCCGCTGTCGCCCGCGCCGCCGCGAACTTGAGCAGCGCGCTGGATAATGTCGCTGCCGATACGCCCGAGATCTTCTCCCCCGCCTGGGCCAGCGAGTCCCTGTCGCCTCAGACGATTCGTTTCAACACCCTGCGTCTCTACGCCGTCGTGTGGGCGGCCAACCCGACGACGGTATCCTCCGCCTTCGGGCTAGCTCGTCAGCTGGCCTCTGAGCGCCAACACGAAATGGCTATCTCCCAGCTTGACCGCGTACCCGGTAACTCCCGTCACCATCGCATGGCACGTTTGACGACGATTCTGATGCTCACCTCAGGGATGCCCTCCGAGTTAACTGAATCGAGAATTCGCCGTGCTGCGCGTCGTCTGGTGGAGCTGCCGACGAATGAACCGCGCATGCCACAGCTGCGCATCGCCGTGATGGCGTCCGCGCTGAACTGGTTGCGCAGCTCGAACCTCGACCATGCAGCTAGCTCCAATGGTCTTTTCGATGCGCCCTTTACCGTGGCCGGCCTGCGTGAAGGATTGGAAAAAGACTTACGGATGCTGGCACGCTCTTCGCAGTTTCCGCGACACCGCTACAACTTGGTGGATATCGCAAATCTCATTCGGCCACGGACTTGGCGTTAGCTCTCTAACAGCTCCTTACCGAACCTGGTCAAACATGCTGTTGTGGGCCTGAGCGCCACCCCAGAATTGGTGAATAAAGAGAGAATTGCCTTTCGTGGTTTAAGATATCCTCTATGTTTGCCTCTTCGAAATCCTCTCTCCGCAGCGCTAAGCGCGTAATTATCAGCGCTGCAGCCCTCACCACCGCCTTTGGTATTGGGGCCGGCACTGCCGTTGCCCTGCCGGTTTCTCCAGACCTGCAGTCGCTTAGCCAGAGTGTTCGGGACCTCAAGCTGCCGGAGATCTCGACTCTGAATTCGGGCGACCTTGCCCCTGAGCTCTCTGAGGTACTGGATTCCTCTTCGGTGAAGCTGCCGGATTCGGTCGTCGCTCTGATTAATGAAAACTTCAAGTTCGCTGAAAACAACAAGCAGGTGGCGGACAAGGTCAAAACTCAGCTGCTGAACGCCATCGACAGCCTGCCGTTGCCAGCTGCACAGAAGGCCGAAGCCACCCGCGTCGTCAACGAGATTTTCGGTTTGCTGGGGGGCCAGGACGAGCCGTCGCAGCCTGAGCCGGCGCCTGCCCCTGCTCCACAGCCAGAGCAGAAGCCACGCCCTGAACCACGCCCAGAGCCAAACAACCCGTGCCCGCCGAGCGCCCGCGCATGCGTTGACCTGGCTAACCAGAAGACCTGGCTGCAGGAAAACGGCAACATCACCTACGGCCCGGTGCCAATGTCCTCCGGTATGCCAGGTTACGAAACCACCCGTGGCCACTTGAGCGTTACCCGCAAGGTCCGCGATGAGTGGTCGGTTCCTTACAACGGCCCGATGCCGTTCTCTGTGTACTTCACCAACGACGGTGAGGCTTTCCACGAGGGTTCGGTCAATCAGATGTCCCACGGCTGCATTCATCTGAATCACGATGATGCCGTGATGTACTTCAACACTCTGCAGGTCGGCGACGGCGTCTACATCTGGTAGTTACCCGCGCTGATGCGTTGAAATAATGAACAGGTGACTGAGCCTATTGAGGCATAGGCGCAGTTTCCCTGGCGGTGAAAAATGAGCTCGCCCCACTAGATTCTTCCAGTTTGGAAGGCAGTGGAGGCGAGCTCATTTTTTGTTGAGTTACAGTCGCGGATTCAACAGGTGAGGTACACGGCAGCCGTCGATTACGGGTTACCGGAACCCTGCCTACTCGTCAGGGTTCCGGTCCAAAGAACTAGTCCACGAAGCTCATTGCGTAGCGGGCAATGGCCAGTTCCTCATTGGTCGGTACCACGAAGACCTTGACCTTCGAGTCATCCGCCGAAATCAGACGTGGGCCGTCATTCGGCTGGGAGTTGAGCTCGTCATCAATTTTGATACCGAAGTTCTCAAGCTCAGCCATCGAATCACGGCGGATACCGACGTGGTTCTCACCGACACCGGCGGTGAAGGTGATGGCATCGAGACGACCGAGAATCAGCATGTACGAGCCGATGTAGCGGCGCAGCTGGTGAACATACATCTGGTATGCAGCCCAAGCATCCGGGTCGTGGTCATCCATGCGCTCCTGCAGGACTCGGAAGTCATTGACACCAGAGACACCCTTCAAACCAGACTGGCGGTTGCACAAATTGTCGATCTCATCGATGCTCATGCCGTTGCGGTAGAGGTGGAAGATGACGCCCGGGTCAATGTCACCGGTACGAGTGCCCATCATCAGACCAGCCAGCGGAGTCAGCCCCATCGAGGTATCCACCGCCTGGCCACCTCGGATAGCCGCACACGACGCACCATTACCCAGGTGCAGCGTAATCTGGTTGATTTCCTCTGCCGGCTTATTCAGAAGGTCCGGCACCTGCTTGGAAACAAACTCATGCGAGGTGCCGTGGAAGCCGTAACGACGGATATCAAACTTCGATGCGACCTCTGCGTTGAGCGGGTACAGAGCAGCAGCTGGCGGCATGGTGTGGAAGAAACCAGTGTCGAAGACGGCGACGTGAGGCACGTCCGGAAGCAGCTTGCGAGACTCTTCGATGCCTACGATATTGGCCGGGTTGTGCAGCGGCGCCAGCGGAATAAGGTCGCGGATCATGCCGACGATTTCGTCGGTAATCAGCTCCGGTCCAGAGAACAGGCGACCACCGTGAACGACGCGGTGACCGACGGCGGCAATATCCACCGACTCCGGACCAACACCGTGCTCATCCATCAGCTCGAACGCGCGGTCAAGGCCACTGGCATGGTCAGCGATAGGCTCAGTGATTTCAATCTTCTGTCCGGAGAACTTCAGATTAATAATGCCGTCTTCTTCGCCAATGCGCTCCACCAGACCGGAGACATACGGCGGCTGCGTTGAGTCCTTCTCTGGATCTACCAGCTGAAACTTGATAGAGGAGGAACCGGAGTTCAAAACAAGTACGTGACGGGACATAATAATTAGTTTCCTCCAGCCTGAATAGCGGTAATTGCAACCGTGTTGATGATGTCCGGCACCGTGGCGCCACGAGAGAGGTCGTTGACCGGCTTGTTCAAGCCCTGCAGAATCGGGCCGATTGCCAATGCACCACCACAGCGCTGGGCAATCTTGTAACCGATGTTACCGGCGTCCAGATCCGGGAACACGAAAACAGTTGCCTTACCCGCAACGGAGGAATCCGGCATCTTCTTCGCAGCCACAGACGGGTCAATAGCGGCATCGAACTGCAGCGGACCATCGACAGCGAGGTCCGGGGCCAGCTCCTTGGCCTTGGCCAAACCCGCCTTCACACGGTCAACATCCTCACCTGTGCCGGATGCTCCAGTGGAGTAGCTCAGCATGGCGACGCGGGCGTCGATACCGAAGGAAGCTGCAGTCTCGGCGGATACTACCGCGATTTCACCCAGCTGTTCCGGAGCCGGCTTCGGCAGCACCGCACAGTCCGCAAAACCCCACAGCGAGTTGTCCATAACCATGAGGAACAGCGACGACACCGTGGAAGCCGACGGCTTGGTCTTAATGATTTGCAAGGACGGACGAATGGTGTGCGCAGTTGTGTGGGCTGCACCGGACACCATGCCGTCGACAAGCCCGTTGTGAATCATCATCGTCGCAAAGTAGGAGATGTCCTGCATCGTCTCACGGGCCTGCTCCAGCGTGACCCCCTTGGCCTTGCGCATCTCTGCGAACTGTTCCGCGAACTGCTCAACATATTCGGAGGTCTGTGGGTTCCAGAGATGGGCGGCGTCGATGTCAAAACCAAGTTCGGCGGCGCGCGCCTTCATAGCATCCGGGTCACCGAGGATAGTGAGCTCACAGATGTCCTCGCGCAGGAGGTAATCAGCGGCCTCAAGAATGCGGTCATCATCCCCCTCTGGCAGCACAATGTGGCGCTTATCAGTCTTGGCGCGCTGCAACAGCCACCACTGGAAACGCTGTGGAGTCATCACTGCGGTGACCTCGCGGCTTACGACCTTGCGAAGCCCCTCAGCATCGTCAACGGCAACAACGGGAACGTCGAGATCGAGAGTCTTAGCAGCCTCGACTGCTTCCTCCCCTGTGAGAACAACAGCGAGTACCTCGCTGTGACGCTGAGCTGCACTGCTGAGCGCCAAACGAACGCGAGCCTTTGCGGCCTCTGTGTGACAGCCCTCGCCACCAGCGACAACGATGACACCGGCACCGGCGACGGTGGCGATGCGGAAGTCAAAATCGAGGTTGCCGGAGCCGGTCAGAACAGCCGCCCCCTCGTTAGCAGCGCGGTCGTCCTCAACAGCACTGACGATGGTGTCAAGCGCGGATTCCGGATCCACAACAACCTGATCCACAGTGGCGCCGTGAGCCCCACCGACAGTGTGGAGGCAACGTGCCCCACCCAGTGCCTCAGACAATGCCGTAATGACATCCTGTAGATCGTCTGCGCGGTCCACTGAAGTAATCAGGACTGCGGAGTTGTTGGTGGACGCTTGGGCGTTCTTATCGCTCACCGACGTTCCTTTCTCGCACTGCGCTTAATCGTTGACTTATTTGAACGTTGACTTGGCTCGAGCCATTGGACTGCCGGAGGCTCAAGATCATGCTGAGCTTCCAATCCCGCTGAGTCCCAAATCATTATTTTCATCTTATTGTGAGTCACCTTACATCTCACGACGGACTCAAACCTCTTTGGTTACCCCTGGTAGCCACACTTTTCCCCACAGATTCCAACAATTTTCCCGCACAATCGCGCCTTTTAGGCGGTTTTTCTAGTGAACTATCCCAAATTCCCACATTGGACGTGACTAAGGTCACATTTAGTTTTGTACGCCTTCAAAAGCATCTCACCGATGATGTGGTGCTCGCCTCTCGATTTTTCGTAAGTTATCGCTACGATTGGGGGCGCTACCATTGGGAATGTCGAATAAACCGATAGCTCACCAATAACTCCTTTCCCCACGAGGTCACCGCTGGCAGCTACTTACGCCGCGGTCTCGTGGCCGTCGTAAAGCATTAGAGAAAGAAGGACACGCTTCATGAATCGCCCGCTCCGCGTTGCCGTAATTGGCTCTGGCCCGGCCGGTGTTTATGCTTCCGATGCACTGATGAAATCCAGTACTGACGTGGAAGTCGATCTGTTTGAAAAGATGCCGGCTCCATTCGGTCTAATCCGCTACGGCGTCGCCCCTGACCACCCACGTATCAAGGGCATCATTATGGCCTTACACCGTGTGATGGAAAAGCCGGAGCTGCGCCTGTTTTCCAACGTTGAGTTCGGCAAGGACATCACGCTCGACGAATTAAAGGAGCATTACGACGCCGTCATCTTCGCCACCGGTGCCGTCGGCGACCGCGCGCTGCCAACGCCGGGTGCGGATCTGCCGGAGCACTTTGGTGCTGGTGAATTCGTGGGCTTCTACGACGGCAATCCGCTCTTTGAGCGCACCTGGGACCTCTCGGCGGAGTCCGTGGCCGTCGTCGGTGTCGGTAACGTCGCGCTGGACGTCTCCCGAATCCTGGCGAAGACCGGCGAGGAACTGCACGTCACGGAGATTCCGGACAATGTCTACGAGGTTCTGAAGACCAATAAGGCCAAGGAAGTCCACGTCTTCGGTCGTCGCGGGCCGGCACAGGCCAAGTTCACTCCGCTGGAGCTCAAGGAACTGGACTACTCGCCGAACGTAGAGGTCGTGGTCGATCCACGCGATATTGACTACGACTCTGCATCCGAGATCATGCGCCGCAACTCCAAGATCACCGACCAGGTCTGCACCATCCTGGAGAACTACGCCATCCGTGAGCCGAAGAACGCACCGCACAAGCTCTACATTCACTTCTTCGAGTCGCCAGTGGAAATCCTCAGCGAGGAGGGTACCGACGGCCAGCAGCATGTGACAGGCTTGCGCACTCAGCGCATGGAATACGACGGTGCTGGCGGGCTGCGGCCGACCGGAGAGACCACCGACTGGAAGGTCGGCGCTGTCTACTCCGCCGTGGGCTACCGCTCTGATGCGCTGCCGGGTATCCCGTTCGACAACGTGAAGAATGTCATTTCCAACGTCGGTGGTCGAGTCATCGAATCCGACAACACCGAGGATGAAGCAGCCGAGGCCATCACTGGCCTCTACACCACCGGTTGGGTTCGCCGCGGACCGGTCGGCCTGATTGGTAATACCAAGGGCGATGCCAACGAGGCCGTGGCCAATCTGCTGGCCGATGCCGCAGAGGGCAAGAAATTCAACCCGTCGAAGCCGGAGTTGTCCGCTATCAACGAGCTGCTGGAGTCCAAAGGCATCGACTACCTGGACTGGGAGGGCTGGCACAAGCTCGATGCTGCGGAACGCGCCGCTGGCGAGGCCGAGGGCCGCGAACGCAAGAAGTATGTCGAGTGGGATGAGATGGTCACCCACTCCAAGGGCGAGTAACGGCGAGTAACTAGGACGGATAAAAAGCGTCGGCTACGCCACTACCTTCACGTCCGTGTACGCGGCGCGCGAGTCCCAGCGGCAGCACACAATCGGCGCCAACAGCTCGGCCAATGGCTCACCAAAAGCCACCTGACCAGCACCGTCGGCAGCGCCCGCCTCGATGACTCGATCCCACAATAGGCCCGGCGCGGTAAACAGCGGCACCACTACGAGTCCGCGACCGCGCTTGGCCGCGCGCTCCTGTGCCACGGCCACAGCATCGGATCCCTTGATCTTCTCAGGACCGACCACGAATGCTGCACTCACATGTCCCGGCAGCATCCCGCCAAGATTTGCCGCAAATTGGTGCACCGCCGCATTGGCCTCCTCATCAGAGGAGCCGACCCCCATCACCAGCGCATCGACCGGCCAGGAAAAAGACGCATTCTCCGCCGCTTCAATGATTCGCTTCACGACGGCGCGCTTCGTGCCGTCGCCAAGCCCGAGTCCTTCAGCCACTGTGATGTCAACACCATGCCGATCGCAGAGTCGAACCTGCTCGGGAACATCGACTCGCGAGTGGAACGCATCGGTGAACAGCAGCGGTACGGCCAGCGCCTGAGTCTCGCCGGCAGCGGCGAGCTCACCACATACGGCATCTAGCGAGGGCTCGTCGAGGTCCAGCCAGGCGAGGCGAATCTGAGAGGGCGCATCCAGACGGGTGAGCGGCATCTTCTCGCGCACGAGTGCGACCACCTCTTCGAGCACCGGTTTGGTCTCTGGGTGCCGGGAACCGTGCGCAAGCAGAATCAGTGCGGTCATCGATGGTCTCCTCAGGCTCGCTAGCTGTGCTTTCTGGTTTCTCTATCTGGCGGCTCTACTGGGCAGCGCCACGCACGAGGCCTGCGGTGAGGGTGTCACCGGTGCCCGGCTCGATGAGCAGGAATGCACCGACACGGCCACCGACGCGGTAGGCATCGACCGGCAGCGGCTGTGCGACCTCGACGGTGATCTCCGCGACGTCGTTGACTGCAAGCTGATCAGCCACACCGGTGGGCTCACCGGTTTCGATATCGATGAGCGCATCGACGGAAGCGATACGACCACGCACCAGCGCGGCACCATAGCGCACCTCTACGACGCGACCGACTGCCAACGGCTTGTCTGCAAGGTGGACGGCCACGGCGGAGAAACGGCGCACGTCTTCCGGGCGCGTGCCACTGATGAGGTCGCCACGGGCTAGGTCGAACTCGGCATCCAGGCTGATGGCCACCGACTGGCCGGCCACGGCCTCAGTGACATCCTCAGCTGCCACGGTGATCTTCGTGACCGTAGCCTGACGGTTGGCGTCTACGGAGACAACATCGCCCACACGCACGCTACCTGCGGCGATACGGCCGGCGTAACCACGGTATTCAGTGGCGTGATCGCGAATGACATAGTCGATGGGCAGGCGCAGGTCAGCCTCGGCATCGGTTTCCAGGTCGGCACCGATGTTGAGGTTTTCCAGCAGCTCCAGCACGGTCGGACCCTCGTACCACGGAGTGTGCTCAGAAGAATCGACAATGTTGTCGCCGACCAGAGCCGACACTGGAACAACGAAGGTGTTCTGCAGACCCAGGCGCTCTGCTAGTGCTGCCACATCCGACTCAATGGCGCGGAAGGCCTCTTCGCTGTAGTCCAGCAAGTCAATCTTGTTGACTGCGAAAATCACGTGGCGAACGCCCAGCAGACCGGCCACCGTTGCGTGACGCTTGGTCTGCGTCACGACGCCGTTGCGCGCGTCGATAAGCAAAACGACGGCCTCGGCGGTGGACATACCGGTGACGGTGTTTCGGGTGTACTGCTCGTGACCTGGGCAGTCGGCGAGGATGAAGGAGCGGACGTCGGTGGCGAAGTAGCGGTAGGCGACATCGATGGTGATGCCCTGCTCACGCTCGGCCCGCAGACCGTCGACCAGCAGCGACAGGTCCGGGTTTTCCTGACCGCGCGCCTGTGAGGAGGCGACGACGGCCTCGTACTGGTCAGCGAGGATATTCTTCGTGTCGTGCAGCAGGCGACCGACGAAGGTGGACTTACCGTCGTCGACGGAGCCAGCGGTGCACAGGCGAAGAGTGCGACGAGCGCGAGTGGCGCGGTCAGCGGAAATCAGGGTAGCTGGGGAATTTGGCTGGCTCATCAGAAGTAACCTTCCTTCTTACGGTCTTCCATGGAGGATTCGGACAACTTGTCATCTGCGCGGGTAGCGCCGCGCTCGGTGAGCTTGGATGTGCGAAGTTCCTCCATGACCTCCGCAATAGTGGTGGCAGTCGATTCGACAGCGCCGGTGCAGCTCATGTCACCGACAGTGCGGTAGCGGACAGTGCGAACCTCGAGGGTCTCGCCGTCGCGGGGGCCACCCCACTCGCCCGGTGCCAACCACATGCCGCCGCGGTTGAACACCTCACGCTCGTGGGCGAAGTAGATGGGAGGCAGTTCGATGTCACGGGCTTCGATATAGGCCCAGACGTCGGCCTCGGTCCAGTTCGAGATCGGGAAAACGCGAACGTTCTCTCCGGCGGCGTGGCGACCGTTGTAGAGGCCCCACAGCTCAGGGCGCTGACGGCGTGGATCCCAACCGCCGAAGGAGTCGCGGACGGAGAACACACGCTCCTTTGCGCGGGCCTTCTCCTCATCGCGGCGGGCGCCACCGAGAACGGCATCGTAACCGCGGTTGGCAATGGTCTCCACCAGCGGCACGGTCTGCAAGGGGTTGCGGGTGCCGTCGGCACGCTCGGTGAGCACGCCGCTGTCGATCCAGTCTTGGACCTTGGCTACGTGCAGCTTGATGCCCGGCTGAGCGGCAATCTTGTCGCGGAATTCAATAACTTCGGGGAAGTTGTGGCCGGTGTCGACGTGGAGCAGCTCCAGCGGGATACCCGCCGGTGCGAAGGCGCGCTTGGCCAGCTCGAGCACGACGACGGAATCCTTTCCGCCGGAGAAAAGTAGTGCCGGACGCTCGAACTGACCGGCGGTCTGGCGAATAATGTCGATGGCCTCGGCTTCCAGCTCGGCAAGCCGCGGGTCGAGGCGGTTTTGTACGGAAACGGTGGTTGAGCTAGTCATGGGGGTTCTTTCTGTTGGGGCTGTGTTGGCTGTTGTAACTGCGCTGTTTTAGCTGATATCGGTTATCGGCGGGCGGCTAGTGGCTGGCGGCAAGTAGCTGTCTGCTAGCCGCTCGAACTAGAGGTGCAATCCGCACTCAGTCTTCTCGGAGCCCGCCCAGCGACCCGAGCGCGGATCCGCGCCCTCTGCCACTCGCGCGGTGCATGTCGCGCAGCCAATCGACGGGAACCCCTGTTGCGTCAGCGGATGCACAATGAGGTCGTTGTCCTCGATGTACTGGGCAACATCCTCATCTGTCCAGGTGGCCAACGGGTTGAGCTTGATGCGACCAGTCTTGTCGATCTCCAGTACCGGCGTGTGTGCGCGGGTCGGCGCGTCGACGCGCTTCAGACCTGTGACCCAGCCCTCGTAGGGGCGCTTCACGGCAGACAGCGGCTCGACCTTCCGCAATGCGCAGCAACGCGTCGGGTCGGTCTTGTACAGATCAACGCCCTCTTCGGCGTCCTGCTCGGCGCGGGTGCGCTTCGGCTCAATCGACAGCAGTCGGTTGTCGTAACGCTGTGCGACCTGCTCTGCCACGTCGAGGGTCTCCGGGAAGTGGTAACCGGTATCCAGGAAAATCAGATCTGCCTCCGGCGCGTGCCGAGCAGCCAGTTCCGCCAACACTGTGTCCTGCATCGACAGGGTCACAGCCAGTGGCGTGTGCAGGTGCTCCGCACCCCATTCCAATACTTCCCCAGCAGTGGCGGTCTCCAGCTTGGAGCCCCACTCCAGTGCGAGCTCAATCAGACGGCGAGCAGTTTCCGGGTTGTCCAGCGCGTCTTCACGCGCGAGCGCCTCCTGAGTCTTAATGACCTCAGCGGTTTTCAGTCCCGTGCTCATGACGCCACCTTTCTATCGATATGTCCGTGCAGTTTCACTGTGAATACCCGGCAGCATTCGCGGCATTGCCAGGCGTAATCGGTTTCCAGGTCGGGCCACAGATCATCACCGCCGCAGTAAGGGCAATGCATCACCGCACCCCGGTTCGGATTGGGGTGTGCGCTTCGGCCACCGATTCCCAGTCGCGCTGGCGTCTCGTCTTTTTCGCTTGACGACGGCCCCTGCGACCGAACCCCATTGGGAGATTCACTCACTTCAGGTCCTCCTCATCAGCGCGGACAATCCACTCGCGGAACTGTTCACCCTCGTGGCGCTGTTCCTTGAAGTGATTGACGACGCGCTCGATGTAGTCACCCAGTTCTGCCGAGGTGACCTTGTGTCCGCGAACCTTGCGGCCGAAGTTGGCATCGAGCCCCAGCGAACCACCGAGGTGAACCTGGAAACCCTCGACACGGTTGCCCTCGTCGTCGGTGACAATCTGCCCCTTGAGTCCGATGTCGGCAATCTGCGTGCGGGCGCAGGCATTCGGGCAGCCATTGAGCGCAATGGTGATTGGGACGTCGAGGTCACCGAGGCGTTCCTCCAAGTCGCCCACCAAATCAATTGCGCGCTGGCGCGTGGTGACAAGTGCGAGCTTGCAGAACTCTAGGCCGGTGCAGGCCAGGATGCCCCGTCGGAAAGCAGAAGGCTTGGCAGACAGGCCAATTTCGTCGAGTTCTGCGAGCAGGGAGTCGACCTGGTCGTCGGCGACGTCGAGGAGAATGAGCTCCTTCATCACGGTGGTGCGGACGCGGGAAACACCGTGGCGCTCGGCGATGTCGGCGAGCTTGACCAGGTCAGAGCCCGGAACACGGCCAACAGCGGGCTTAACACCGACGTAGTTGAGACCGTCGGCCTGCTTGTGCACGCCGATGTGGTCACGGTCGCCCTCGAAAGGTTCGGGTGCGGGGCCGTCGATAAGCTTGCGGTTGAGGTAGTCGTCTTCGAGTACCTGGCGGAACTTCTCCGCGCCCCATTCGGCAACGAGGAACTTCAGACGCGCACGATTGCGCAGGCGACGGTAGCCGTAGTCCCGGAAGATGCGGCACACGCCCGCCCATACCTCGGGAACCTCGTCCTCTGGGATCCAGGCGCCGAGACGCTGGGCGAGCATCGGGTTGGTGGAGAGACCACCACCGACCCAAACGTCGAAACCGGGGCCGTGCTCTGGATGATTGACACCGACGAAGGCAACGTCCTGGACCTCGTGGGTGACATCGAGACGCGGGGAACCGGAAACTGCCGACTTAAACTTACGCGGTAGGTTGGAGAACTCGTCGCCGGAGAGGTACTCCTCCTTGATGCAGCGGATGGCGTTGGTGCCGTCGACAATTTCATCGGCCGCAACACCGGCAACCGGGCTGCCTAGAATAACGCGGGGAACGTCGCCGCAGCCAAAGTTGGTGTCGAGACCAACTCGCTCAAGGCGCTCCCAGATCTCCGGCATATCTTCGACGCGAATCCAGTGCAGCTGGACGTTCTGGCGGTCGGAGAAGTCCGCAGTGTCGCGGGCGAAGTCGCGGGAAATCTCGCCGATGGTGCGAATGCCCTCGGTGGTGGTCTGGCCACCGTCGAGGCGGACGCGGAGCATAAAGTACTTGTCCTGCAGCTCGGCGTTGGTCTTCACGCCGGTGTGCTCACCGCTAAGCCCCTGCTTGCGCTGGGTGTAGAGGCCAATCCACTTAAAGCGAGGCGCTAGGTCCTCCGCGGGGATGGAGTCAAACCCCTGCTTGGAGTAGATGTCGATAACACGCTGCTTAACGGCGATGCCAGCATCTTCTTTCTTAATGCGCTCGTCGTCGTTAAGTGGCTCGCGGCCGTCGATAAGCCACTGCCCCTGTGGCTTCGGTGCGCGCTTCTTACGTCGGGTAGCCGCTGCGGAAGCTGGACGCTCGGCGGTTTTCGTAGGAGAGCTCATGGGGAATCTACCGAATCACTTTCGTTTTGTTCTCGTTGACCGAATTAGTTTCTAATCTTTATAGACCGTTTGGTCTACGTTGCATTGCAGGCAACATTAGACCGACCAGTCTGGCTAGTGCAAGCCGGGACACGCTCGGATACCTAGCGGACCCCCGCTTCGCCCACGCGGACACCGTTTTTCGCACCCACTTTGACACCTTCAGAAGCATCCTCGGCCCCGACATCAACCGAAGCGGGTGATGGAGATCCAGAACTAGACACATCAGCCGAGGGAGACTGAGAAGTCGGCTCAAGTTGGATCCGCTGACGCAGCCCCGGAAGAGTGTCGTGCGAACGCGCCCACAGCACCAGCGCGACGACAACAAAAGCCCACACGAGCAGAACCGTTGCCAGCACGCCACCAGAAACCAGCGACAAAAACAGAGTGCGAATATTCAGCCCCACCAACACGCCGCCGATCGCAATCCCAAGCAGCCGCGGATTAATGCGCCCCACCAGGTACGCAGCCAAGGGTGCCGCAATCACACCACCGCACAACAAACCAATTACCGGTGCGGCATGCTGGGTAAATTCCTCCCGCAGCTTGGGCAAAAAGCCCAGTACAGCCGCCGAGGCAACGAGAAATTCCGCCGCAGAGACAGTACCGATAATCTTGCGCGGCTGGTCAGCCTCAGCGCCGAGCAAAGTTGAGGTGGTAACAGGCCCCCAACCACCACCTCCCGTGGAATCAAGCAGGCCACCAAAGAGCCCCAGCGGAGCGAGCTTCTTCGCCCCCCAGGCCTTCTTCTTGCGCTTAACACTGGCCAAAAAGGCGAAGCGGATAATCACCCACAGACCGAGGAAAAGCAAGATTGTCGAGGTCACAGGCGTCGCAGCATCACCGTCGAGATTCGCCAAAAAGGTCGCACCAATAAAGGCACCGATAGCACCCGGCACGCCAAGACTCAGCGCGCGTCGCCAGTCGACATTGCCGAATCGCCAGTGTGAAATACCGGAGGCCAGTGTCGTACCCACCTCTGCTACGTGAACCACCGCCGACGCAGTGGCAGCACTACTACCAGCGACAATAAACAGCGAAGTAGCGGTGACACCGAAAGCCATCCCCAGAGTGCCGTCGACTAATTGCGCGCCAAGGCCGATTAGCACGAAGACTATGAGTTTTTCCATGACAAGCCCTTCCCCGCTTACCCAACCAGAGCCTGCCGTTGCCACGATGCCCGCACGCCGAGCCCCTTTCAGAGCTCATTCAGCAGAAGCGATGCGCAGCAAAACCCTCTCAAGCCAAAGCAGTGATTCTTGCGGTGTTTTGTGTTTGCTTTTTGTAGACCAGTTTGTCTATATTCTGTTTCAGCAAGCATAGACCGATTGGTCTACGATAAGCAATCGCGACAAAGAAAACGTAGAAAAAGGATTCCACCCAATGACCAACGACCAGACTGCAGCCCAGAACACGGCCGCTTCCTCACTGCCCGATCTCGCCAACTCCACCACGCCGCTGCGTGTAGCCGTGGTTGGCTCGGGCCCGGCCGGTATCTACGCCTCCGACGCGCTGATGAAGTCCGGCCGCGATGTCGCCATCGACCTCTACGAGCGCCTTCCAGTGCCGTTCGGCCTCATCCGCTACGGTGTTGCGCCAGACCACCCGCGAATCAAGGGCATCATTAAGTCCCTCCACCGAGTGCTGGACAAGCCGCAGGTTCGACTGCTGGGCAACGTGGACGTCGGCAAGCAGGTCAGCGTTGATGAACTGCGCCAGTTCTACGACGCCATCATCTTCGCCACTGGCGCGACCCGCGACCGTGATCTGAACATCCCGGGCTCGGATCTGCCGGAGCACTACGGCGCCGGTGAGTTCGTAGGTTTCTACGACTCCCACCCGGAGTTTGCTCGCGAATGGGACCTCTCTGCTGAGTCGGTCGCTGTGATCGGCGTCGGTAACGTGGGTCTCGACGTCGCCCGTATTCTCGCCAAGACTGCCGATGAGCTGCACGTCACCGAAATCGCCGACAACGTCTACGACGGCCTGGCAAAGAATGCCGCCCGCGAAGTCCATGTCTTTGGCCGTCGCGGTCCGGCTCAGGCAAAGTTCACTCCACTGGAGCTGAAGGAACTGGACCACTCTGACACCATTGAGGTTGTCGTGAATCCGGAGGACATCCAGTACGATGCCGCCTCCGAAACGTCCCGTCGCGAGTCCAAGATCACCGATCAGGTCTGTACGATTCTGGAAAACTACGCCATCCGCGAGCCAAAGGGCGCCCCGCACAAGCTCTTCATCCACTTCTTCGAGTCCCCGGTCGAAATCATCGGCGAGACCGGTGAAGATGGAGTACAGCACGTCAGCGCTATCCGCACCGAACGCACCGAACTCGACGGCGAGGGTGGCGTCCGCGGCACCGGCAAGTTCACCGAATGGCCGGTCGGTGCGGTCTACCGCGCAGTCGGCTACCGCTCCGACGCAGTCACCGGCGTACCGTTCGACACCGGCACGCACACCATCCCAGATGCCGGCGGCCGCGTGCTTGACGACATCGACGGCAACCACATCCAGGGCCTGTACACCACCGGCTGGATTCGCCGTGGCCCGGTCGGCCTAATCGGTAACACCAAGGGCGATGCCAACGAAGCTGTCGGCAACCTCATCGCCGACTGGGAGGCAGGTCGCCTGGCCGCACCTGCAAAGCCCACGCATAACGACGTCGACGAGTTCCTGGCCGACAAGGGCCTCCAGGTCACCACCTGGGAGGGCTGGCACGCACTCGACGCCGCCGAGCGTGCCGCGGGCGAAGCCGAAGGCCGCGAGCGCAAGAAGCTGGTCGAGTGGGCTGACATGGTTGCGGCCTCCACGGTCGTCGCAAAGCAGCCAGATGCCGATGACGTGGCCGAAGCTGTGCACGAAGCTGTTGTGGAGACCGTCGCGAGCTAGCGCATCGGGTCTAACCGGACAGTTGATTATGCACGTCAGTCGATTTTCGGATTAGAGTTAATACATGGCTTATCATGCAGACTCATCCAACCTGGACGTCAAGGAAGTTCTGACCTGGGAAGGCTTCGGCGTCGCCTCCCGTGAACTGGCACAGCAGATTGTCGACTCGGACTTCGACCCGGAGATTATTATCGCCGTGGCCCGCGGTGGCCTGCTGCCAGCAGGCGCACTCAGCTACACCATGGGCGTCAAGCTCTCTGACGCCATCAACGTCGAGTTCTACACCGACGTGGCGGAGACCCTGCCGGATCCGGTTCTGCTGGAGCCGCTCCTGGACATCGAATCGATTTCCAACCGCCGCCTGCTGGTCGTTGACGATGTGGCCGACTCCGGTCGCACGCTGCATCTGGTGCTCGACCTGCTCAAGAAGCACGGCGCTGAAGTCCGTTCCGCTGTGCTCTACGGCAAGTCCCGCTCGGAGATTGCACCGGACTACGTCTGGAAGCACACCGATGACTGGATCGTCTTCCCCTGGTCGGCCGAGCCACCGGTACAGAAGTCCAAGTAGATCAAGTAGCTTACGCACCACAGCGGGCACAAAAAAGTGCGCTGCAGCGTTCCTTTCCCAAGCAACACCAGCAGCGCACACTAGGTCGTCGAACTAGCCCAGTTCGACGACCTTAATCTTTGATGCCGCCTCCGATGCACGCTCACGAGCAGCATCGACAGAATCCGCGGTTGAAACAGCAACGCCCATGCGGCGACGCGGGCCAGCGACCGGCTTACCAAAGATACGAATATCAGTCTCCGGAATAGCCATGGCCTCCGTCAGCCCGGTGTAACCCGGCTGCTCGATGTCAGCACCGCCGTAGACCACAGCGGAGGCTCCCGGGGACACCAGCGTGACGTCGATAGGCAGACCCAACACTGCACGCGCGTGCAGCTCGAACTCAGAGAAACGCTGGGTGCCCATGGTGACCATGCCGGTGTCGTGCGGACGCGGGCTGACCTCGGAGAACCACACCTCATCGCCGCGGACAAACAGCTCGACGCCGAAGATACCGCGACCGCCCAGCGCGTTGGTGATGCGCGCGGCGACAGAGCGCGCATTGTCCAGGGCGTTTTCACTCATGGCAGCCGGCTGCCATGACTCAACGTAGTCGCCGTCCTGCTGACGGTGCCCAATGGGCTCACAGAACCACGTTGCCCCCTCGCCGGTCTCCGGATCAACGGAGCGCACGGTCAGCAGCGTGATCTCGTAGTCGAAATCGACGAAGCCCTCCACAATGACGCGGCCGGACTCGACGCGGCCGCCACTCATGGCATAATCCCACGCGGCCTGGACATCCTCCGGCGAACGCAGCGTGGACTGCCCCTTGCCCGAGGAACTCATGACCGGCTTGACCACACACGGGAAGCCAATCTCATCGACAGCTGCGGTGAATTCATCAAAGCTGGAGGCGAAGTGATAGCGGGAAGTCGGCAGCCCAACCTCTTCCGCAGCCAGACGGCGAATACCCTCTCGGTTCATGGTCAGCTGAGTCGCCCGTGCGGTTGGAATAACGGTGACGTCCAGCGTCTCGTCTTCCTCAACCTCTTCCAGCACCTCGGTTGCCAGGGCCTCGATCTCGGGGACGATGAAGTGGGGCTTGACCTGGAGAATCAGATCCCGCAGTGCACTGGAATCCGACATATTCAAGACGTAGGCGTGGTGAGCGACCTGGTGTGCCGGTGCATGCTCGTAGCGATCGGCAGCGTGCACCTCAACGCCAAGACGTTGGAAAGCAATGGTCACCTCCTTGCCGAGCTCGCCAGAGCCGAGCAGCAGAACTCGCGTTGCTTCCGGCTGGTACGGGGTTCCGGTGACTTCAGGGGTGAACATCGAGATAAACTCGCTTTCGTCTACGGCACGTACGCTGCACAACCAGCAGCTGTGAAATTGATTGTCTCCAGCATACGACAGCGAGCGGATTCACCGCGGCGGGCACGGGCGGGGAACCTAGCGCGGGAACACCCGCTGGAACTCAGCCAGCGCCACCTCACGGTCAGCGGCCAGGACAACATTCGCCACCGAACCGGCAGGATCTTCCACCACCTGTCCGCGCCGCGCAGGCTCATCTGCAAAAGTTCGCCTATCGACGCCCACGAGGCGCATCTTCTCCACTTCCCCGGTCACCGCACCGACGGCCACCATCGCAGCGAAGAGGTCATGAACCTGCGCCTTGTAACCGACTCCAACTCCCTGGTGGAACTCAAAGTAGAACTTCAGCGAGCGGCGCAGAACACGCAGCAGCTCCGAGTTCATACCGGCATCTCGCCAGGATTCAATCTCAGTATCACTAATGGTGATGGTCTCGGTGACATTGAGCGGAACCAGCGTCGGCACCGGCGCGCCTGCGGCGGTGGCGATGCTGCGCACGGCATCCTCCGGGCGCTCGACGGCCACAGCGCCCGCGGTGCCGAAGACCTCGGTGACCGCGGTGGGGTCGACCCAGAAGTTCCATTCCGCAAACTCGGTAACGTTACCGTGGTACTCCACAGCACCGCCCATAATGGTCACACCGTCGAGCTCCCGCATGAGTTCTGGGTACTTCTTCAAAGCGGCCACGTAGGTAGTCATAGGGCCAGTGACCAGCAGGTGCACCTTCTCCCCCGTCGACCGCGCCTGTTCGATGACCTGGCGCCACAGCGCCAGCGGATCCGCCGCCCCTCCGCGCCCCGGCTCGTAGATGACGGCCGGTGGCGCCAGGTTGTAGCCCAGCCCGTACGGACCATGAGTCTCAGGCGTGGTAGTCAGCTCACGGTCAGCGGGCCCCTCGAAACCGCTGACAACCGGGACCTCCGGGCAACCGCAGAGATTCAACATGTACTTGGTGTTGCGAGCGGACCATGCCGCAGTGGTGTTACCACCTGCGCAGGTCACACCCACCAGCTCGATCTCGCCTGCGGTATGTAACCCTGCGAGGTAGACGAGAGCAAGACTGTCATCGATACCCGTGTCAACGTCGGCAAGCACTTTCAAACGCGTCATAAGGTCAAGTGTGACACGAAACATGCTCGGCCCGCAGAGCTAAACATGGGCAAAACAGGGATACAGACGAGTTTCCGCTGGTGCTGGCCGGGTTTACTAGTTCGTCGACATCGCTGCATCACCCACCGGAGCAGACTCCGGCAGCGGCATTTTCAGCTCGGCCAAGACCTCGCGCAGTCGCGTCGGGTAGTCGGTGATGATGCCGTCGACACCAGCGGCAATTTGCTCGCGCATGGTCTCCTTTTCATTTACGGTCCACGGCACCACCTTCATGCCGGCCTCATGCGCACGGGAGATTAGCTCCGGCGTGGCGACCGGGTGGTAGTCAGCATCTGACGGTGTCTTGCCGTAAGGAATGCTGTGCGTCGGCGAGAGCACCTGCACGCCGAGCTGCTTGGCGGCCTCGATGATGTCGCCATTGACCTCGTCGTAATTGACATCGCCGACCCAAGGAGAATCCTTCTTCCAGGTGGTCTCGTCCCACAGCATGACCAGTGGAATCTCCGGGTTCCGTTCCGCGACCAGCGGCAGCGAGCGCCAATCGAAGGACTGAATCATCACTCGATCAGCCACACCCGCGCGGTCAATCTCGTCGAGAATCACATCGACGAACTCCTGTGGTTCTGCCGAGTCAGCGCGCTTTTCGCCCTCAATCTTGGTCTCAATGTTGAAGTGGATGTCCTGGTTGTCCTTAGTTAGCTCGAACAGCTCCGGCAGGGTCATCATCCTGTTGCCCTTGATTGGCTCCGCATCCGGGAAGTCCTCGAGCTTCTTGTCGCAGACCAGGGTTTGTACCTGCTCATAGGTGAGGTCATGCACGAGCTTGCCGACGTACGGGTACTGCGGATCCCCCTCCGTCACTGGCTCGGTGTCCGAGCACTTGTCGTCTTGGATTTCCGGATCGTGCCAGACCATAGGCACGCCATCCTTCGTCAGGACGATGTCCAGCTCCAACGTCGTAACGCCCAGCTCCAACGAGTTGATCATCGCCTGCTTGGACTCCTCCGTCCACTCACCGCGACCACCACGGTGTGACTGCAGATCAAAACCCTCCGGCAGCTTAGCCATCGCAGCCGGCCGCACATTCGCGGCCGCATTCAGCTCAGCGACCTGCTGCTTTTCAAAGGTCTTCTCTTCGCTCGACGTAGTGCTGACCGCGCTTGCACTGCTTGACGACGACGCCGCGTCGTTGTCTGCATCATTGCTGCAGGCTGCAATAGGAGAAATAGCAAACGCGCCCATAGCGATGGCCGCGATTGCGCGGCGCGTGCCGTGGACGCGTGAATTCTGAGGCTGCTCGCTCTGCTTGGTCCGTTCGTCAAACATGGAGTCAGATGAGTTGCGAGAAGACATGGCCGGTGATTTTTCCTCTTTGGGCGTAGTATTAGCGACTTCATAGCGACGGCATAGTACCGACAACACAGTGTCGACAAACTACCGTCGGAGGTTTACGGAACACAGAAATCTGGGTGAAAACTGTGTGGTGCGCCACTACTTTAAAACGGCCTGACAGCACTCGCATCTGGAGAGAGTGCGGGGTGAGCGTTTAATTCCCCTCTGCCTTTGGAATCTCGCCTTCTTGAGCAACCTCTGCCCCATCCCAGGAGTACGTAACGGGAGCGTTGTACTGGTCTTTAAAGGCGAAGGCACCGCCGTCTTCGATCATTTTATTGACATCGAAGAAATTGACGGTCACAGTTTTGCCATCACCCTCGACCGAGTTGATTGTCTGCGGACCACCGGCGGTCCCCACGTACTCGCCCTTATGAAACAGCAGCACTGCACCAGCGGTAGTTGAATGCGTAATTTCATTCTGTACTGCTGAGGCAAAGGTCAACTCGCTGGTGGTATCCCAGTTCGTATCGTCCGTGACTGTCCAACCGCTGCCATTGCCACCTTCCATTGAGTTCAGGTCGGCAACCGCTTCTTCGAAAGCCTCTTCCTGGGTTGGCGCAGAAGAACCCCCATCGGGGTCGTTGTCATCGACATCCAGATTGGGGGTATCTGCACTTTCACTGTCATCCTCGACAGTGGTGGTCGTAGTGATGGTCGTCGTTTCTTGATCTACCTGAGAAGCAGAGGTCGGTGCTGCGGTCTCATCAGTGGAGCAACCGGACAAAGCCACTACACCTGCGACCGCCGCGCTAACCAGCATCGACCCGCGACGAACTGAATGACCACTCATGGCTGGAACCTCTTCTGTTCTCTCAAGTTTTCTCAAGCACTGAGCTACGACGGAGCATTACTTTCTCATGTCCGACTCTGAATTGAGTTTACTTGGGAAAATTCAAGAGACCCCGGGAGTGTCCAAGAATTCTCGAAAGCTCTCGAAAATTCTCGGGAGTCCTTAGGAAGCGGGCTTCGCCCCGCCGGGAATCTTGCCCTCGTGGACGACGTGATCGCCGTTCCAGAAGAAGTGAACATTAGAGGTGAACTTGGCCGCATCAGCGTTCGGCGCACCTGCGGCCTCCTGGGCCTCCCAGTCGTGGTAGATGACCGAGATGTTCTTACCATCAGGGGTCGGCGTCACCTTGTTGATGTGCTGAGGCCGGTCAGAGTCCGTACCAATGAACTCACCCTTGTGGAACATCAACAGCACAGTGGAGGACTGAGCGTTGCCCTGCTTGGCCTGATCTGCGAGAGCAAAGCTCAAATCGCTACACGGGCTGAAGTTGGAGGTGCCAGTGTACTTCCACCCATCATGGTTGTTCGGACGCTCCCTGTTGACCTTATCCAGGGCCTCCTGGATTTCAGGTGCTGCCGGGTTCGGGGTACAGCTATCTGCCTTCGCCGGAGCCGGTGCCGGCACTGGGGCCGGTTCCGCCTGAGCCGCGGGAGCTGCAACGGCTCCACCTACTGCGGAGAAAACCATCGCGCCGGAAAGTACGGCGGAACTTGCCAGTCGTTGTACTCGGTGTCCTGTGTTTTGCATGAAAACCACACGCCTTCTGTCGTTTGGACTTCTGTCGTTGGACCACGCGGTGAGGCCTACGATACAAAAATGACTCTGGGATGCCAGTGTCAACTGACAATTCCCAGAGCCTTCTCGTGGTTAGCAAATGTTCTTTTTTACAGCAGCCAGCAGTTTCGACACCGAAGATTTTTTATCTAACAGTTCGATAAAGTCGGGTCGAAAGCCGGACTATTTTCCGGCTAGTTCGCCACTGCCCCCCCCAGGCTAAGTACCCAGCGCTAGTTGCCCAGCGCTAGTTGTCCAGCACATCGTGGACAACGATGGTCTGGTCACGACCCGGGCCAACACCGATGTAGGAAATGCGAGCGCCGGAGAGCTCCTCCAGGCGGTTCAGGTAATCCTTGGCCTTGTCCGGCAGCTCATCGAAGGTGCGGCAGCCAGTGATGTCTTCGTCCCATGCAGGCATGGTCTCGTAAATCGGGACAGCGTGGTGGAACTCCGACTGGGTGAGTGGCATTTCGTCGTGACGCACGCCATCAACGTCGTAAGCGACACAAATCGGAATCTCGCCGATACCAGTCAGGACATCCAGCTTGGTGATGAACAGATCCGTGAAACCGTTGACGCGCGCGGCGTAGCGAGCCAGCACCGAGTCGTACCAACCACAGCGGCGCTTACGGCCGGTGTTGACTCCGACCTCACCGCCGGTGGTCTGCAGGTACTCGCCCCACTTGTCGAACAGCTCCGTCGGGAACGGGCCAGCACCGACGCGGGTGGTGTAGGCCTTCATGATGCCCAGCACCGAAGTGATCTTCGTCGGGC
This sequence comes from Corynebacterium sp. HMSC075F02, assembly GCF_001838335.1. NCBI lineage: Bacteria > Bacillati > Actinomycetota > Actinomycetes > Mycobacteriales > Corynebacteriaceae > Corynebacterium > Corynebacterium sp. HMSC075F02. Next base: position 148,565 of record NZ_KV836313.1, read on the forward strand.
CGATGCCGGTGCCCACGCAGGCACCACCAGCGGTTGGGTTCGAGGAGGTCACGAACGGGTAGGTGCCGTGGTCGACGTCGAGCATGGTGGCCTGGCCGCCCTCCATGAGGACGTGCTTGCCGGCATCCAAAGCCTGATTGAGCTCAAACTCCGAGTCGATAATCATCGGGCGCAGACGATCGGCGAAGCCCATGAAGTAATCAAAGACTTCATCCGGGTCGATAGCGCGGCGGTTGTACAGCTTGACCAGAATCTGGTTCTTCTGAGCCAGCGAAGACTCAATCTTCTGGCGCAGAATCGACTCATCCAGAATGTCCTGGACACGCAAGCCCGTACGGCCGACCTTGTCGGCATACGTCGGGCCGATACCGCGGCCAGTGGTGCCGATAGCGCGCTTACCCAGGAAGCGCTCGGTCACGCGGTCCAGCGTCTGGTGGTACGGAGCAACCATGTGGGCATTGCCGGAAACGCGCAGGCGGGAGGCTTTTGCACCGCGAGCTTCGAGGCCATCAATCTCGTCGAAAAGCGCCTCGAGGTTGACCACACAGCCGTTACCGATAATCGGCACCGCGTTTTCCGACAGCACACCCGCCGGAAGCAGCTTCAGCTCGTACTTCTCACCGCCAACGACAACGGTGTGGCCGGCGTTATTGCCACCGTTGGGCTTGACGACGTAGTCGACGCGGCCACCGAGAATATCGGTTGCTTTGCCCTTGCCCTCGTCGCCCCACTGGGCACCGACGATAATGATTGCGGCCATAGTCCTACTTCAACTCCTGGGATTGCAGACGACGCATTAGAGTGTAGTCCTATGCGTATTGTTGTGCTGCAGTGTGGCCCCGATGTACCCGCGTTTTCCCAATTGCTCCGCCAATCATGGTCTACATCAGCACCGTCCGCACCATCAGCACCAGCTACTCCGGCACCACCCGCCTATGCGCTTCACGACGTCGCGATGATCCCCACCCGCAAGGAGCTAGCTTTCATCGACGACCTGGCCAAGGACGTACTGCCTGTCGATACAGCACCGACACCGGAGGAAATCTCCAAGCAGAAGAAAGTCGACCACTTAGGCGCTCCGCACCCCGCTCCGCAAAAGCCGAGCGAGCCGTTAAGAATTGTGGTCGTTGGCACCGACGCGGCACTGGCTGCCGTGGCAACCTACCTGATGCGCAAGAACCTCCTGTGGATTGAAGTGGCACATGTCCCCACCGCGCCGTCGACCGCGGCCAAAAACTGGGGCATCGAAGGAGGAGAAGGGCTCGATGCGGCGGCCGCGCTCACGCGCCCGACGACGCCAGTGCCGCTGATTCGCGATGACACCGGCCACGCAATTGTTGGTTACGCCCTACTGACAGAGCCGGGAATTACCGGAGTGTCCTCGACAAACGGGTTTACTGGCGAGGTCTATGTCGACGAGCATCAGATGTTCTCCGGCACATCCACCGGCCTGCAGATTCGCCCTACCCCCGATGCCCCGGGCATCGTTGCGGCCGAAGTTCCGGCTCCGGAAGCGGAAATCGGTAACGAGGATGGAGTCGGCAAAGGCCTGCTGAGCCGACTCGGATTGGGTCGCGGTGGCCGTCGTAAAGCGAAAGAAGCCCCGGCCCGCGAGCTACACCGTCCGATGACGGGTCGGGCGGTTCAAGTTGGTGGCCTGGGCTTCCGATATGTGCGCGATGGAGTCGAGTCTCGAAAGCCGCGAGAGAAGACAACTATGTACCGACACCTTCGCGACTTGCAGATTGTGCGCTAACTGCGTCGGGCAATAGCCACGGTCTGCCCATGAGAAAGTGGCTTGCGCGAAAGCGGCCTGCGCGAAAGTTCGAGTACAGATAACATTTGGGTGTTAAAGCCACTGCCCGCCACTGCCTCGATAGGACAGCATCATGACTGACAACACCCCACGGCTACGCGCTGGCGACCAGGCCCGCCACACTGCGCTGGAACGCTTGGAATGGGCATTCCGCGATGGCCAGATTGACTTTGCGGAATTGCAGGAGCGCACCGAGAAAGCCCAAAAGGCGACGTACATCGATGAGTTGCCCGCATTGACACAGGACTTGTCGCTGCCCGCGAACCTGGCCGAGCCGACTCCACATGCACACCCAAACCCTAACCTGCGCCCGAACCTACACAGCGTCCCGGACGAGCACCATTCGGTGGCACCGAATGCAGCTAACAATCATCAACCAGCTCGGATTGATAGCTCCGCCGCGGCAACTGGTTCGAAGCTCTCCATCGGCATCTTCGGCGGCACCGACAAGAGAGGCCCTTGGACGTGCGCTCCCACGCACACCACGGTAGCGGCCTTCGGCGGGACTGGCTTGGATTTCCGCGAGGCCATCCTGACCGCGGAAACCACTGTCGTCAACATTGGCTGCGCCTTCGGTGGAGTCGACGTCATTGTCCCCGACCACTACCAAGTTGATGTCGACGTGCTGCCCATCTTCGGCGGCACGGATGTTACTGGAAAGCCGGGACGTCACCTTCCAGCTCCTGGCGCCGGACAGGCTCCGAAGATTATTGTGCGCGGCTTCGTCGCTTTCGGCGGCGTCGAGGTCAAGCGCGTACCGCACTAGAGCATGCTGCAATAGCACGTGGGCAGTAGCATGTGCGCCGGAGCACGTGGGCAGTAACCGACGGGCGCCTAGCGAGCCGCTACTCACCCACTCCTCACCGGCTACTCGTCCCATACCTCCGGCGGCATTGCTGGGAACGGCGTCGTCGGCGGCAGCGTTGCCACAGCTGAACGTCTGGACAGGCCACACACCTGCAACAGGTCCACCACCAAGGAGCGGGACTGCGCAAACACAACCTGTTCCGACAGCGTTGCGTCCTCGATCACGCGCGGGTGCATTTTCGCCGCTAGACGACGCAAGTACCGAACCACGTCTTCAAGCTTGACCTCTCCGGATCCCTCGGAAAGCTGAGCGATAGCGATGTCGCCGGACTCGAAAGGCAACTCGCCCCACTCTGGGATTCGGCGCACGGCGGCTTCGTCGTCAAGCACATGACTGACCAGACGCGTACCTTCAGACACGCCGAGAACAAGTGCGCACAGTTCGGACGAGAAGTCGATGTGGTCCTCACGTGCTGTGATAGCGCGACGCGCGAGCACACGGATGTTGCGCATGGCGTTGTCGACGGGATGAACCATACGTGACAGCGAGTGGATTCGATCCCGGGAGCGCCAGAGCAACGGCGAGATACGGACCTGCTCGCCCGCGTCGGCGACAGTGCGGTCCATCAGCGAGACTTGCGCCTGCATGGAGCGCACCACGCTCAGTGCGGTGCGGATGCGATCGGTGTCGCCCTCTTTCATGCCGATGCCGATGTCATAAAGTACATCTGCACCCATGTCGAGGACCTTGGCCACCTTGCGGCGAGCACCCGCCAGCGGGCTTCGCGGCAATATCATGAGCACAATAATGCCCACCACACCACCGACGAGAGCATCGATCATTCGGTAATAAGAACCAGCGGTGCCCGGCGGAATAATGGTGGCGATGAGCACGGCTGAAGATGCCGCTTGGTTGACCACAAGCGGTCCTCGACCGACAAACACACCGATGACCATGGCGACGAACACACCGACGGTCAGCTGCCAGATACCCGAGCCGAGGATGGAGATAATCACATCACCAATGCCGACTCCCAACGAGGCACCGAGCACCAACTCCACAGAGTGCTTTAAGCGAGGACCTGCGGTCATCACGTTGAGGCTGATGAAAGCGGCCATCGGCGCGAAGAACGGGTTGGGGTGCCCCAGTACCTCAAGTGCGAACCAGTAGGCCAACCCAGCGGCTAACGTGGCTTGGACAATGAGCATCCAACGGGAGCGCACACGGTCAATCGCATGGAGGAAACGCGTGCGGGGCCTCACTTTCTGACGCAACTTGTTTGCTGCGCGGGAGGCCGGATGTAGGTACGTATTGCGAAAATCTTGGAAATCCGGGCGCGGATTATCCTCGACGAATTGCGTTTCCTTAGCTTCGACGAGGTCGTCGACATGCGCGGGAGCAAGGTCCTCTAGATTCCTGGCAGCTGCGGCATCCTTATCTTCCCCACCAGCTATGCCAGCCATGCCGAAGTCACCATCCTCATGTAAAAAACTGTGCGCTTTTTATGTACCCGTTGTGCTGTTGTGCACTCTTATGTGCCCGCTGAATCTCTGTGCGCGATTAAAGACCCAGTTCTGGCAACGCGGATTCATCACTGTCACGCAGCAACGCCATCATGCGATCGAATTCATCATCCTCGCCGATAGCCTTAGCAGCCTTAGCCAACGCTGCGAAGGCGCGAAGCACACCACGATTCGGCTCGTGCTCCCACGGAATGGCTCCGAACCCCTTCCAGCCGTTTCCACGCAGCAGGTCCAGACCGCGGTGGTAACCAGTGCGAGCGAAGGCATAGGCCTGAATCTCCTGGCCCTCGGACAAAGCGCTTTCAGCCAAATCCGCCCAAGCCTGGGAATCGCGCGGGCATGCGCGAACCACGGCCTCCGGGCTTGCGCCACCGTTGCGGGCAGCAACGGCCTCGTCAAGAACGGGGAGCTTCACGGGAGCAGGAGCCATCATGTCATTGAGTTTCATGCGTCCTATTGTGCCAGGCATCACGTGGCGATGGCAGGGGCTCAGTATGTGACTCTCTGTTGGCAACGGCGGGCACAGCGTGGTGGTGCGACGTCGGCAAGCGCCAGATGACGACCAACTAGCGTTCCCCGACTACTCCGGGCAGCTCGGCTTCGTCGAATCCAACGACTCACCATTTTCCAGCTTGGTCGCAACAAAATCGGCCACTCGGGCGCACGCTTCCATCAGCATCCAACCCGACAGCTGGACAGAGAGGTCACGCTCCTTAATCGCCGAACCGCGAACCGCGCCACCGACTGATTGCGCAACCGAACCGCCCTGTGGGAACTGAGCATTGTCGTTCCAATCTGCGGGGAAAAGCGGCAGGCCATCAACCTCGAGGCGGTGGTACCAGCACTTCTCCCCCGACGCCAGAACCAGTCGGCGAGCAATGCGGGCCGCCGCGCGATTCATGCGATTGTCTCCAGGCAAACGCACCGCCGCATCGGCGAGGTATCGCACGAGGATGCCGTTGAACAGACCACCATCGCCGCCACCGGCACCGGCGATGACATTGTCGGTGGTCGCCAAATCCTTTGCCACCGCGTGGATGAGGTTTTGCACGCGCGTGAAATACTTCGTCGCCTGTTCACGCTGGCCGTGCGCCCGAAGCGCAAGTCCCACTTCGAGGCAAGCGCCAATCATGACACCCTGGTTGTACGTAAACATGCCCTTCTGTACGACGGCACCTGCCATGGACAAGCGAATGCCGTCGTAGAGCAGCCCTGAGTCCGCCAGGAGGTTGGCGTAAACCCAATCGATAAGTTCCTCTGCCTCCTTGATACGACCAGCCCGGGCCAGAGCGATGGCTGCAGGACCGTTCGAGGGAACGTTGAAGAAGAGGTCCTGCTCACGCCACGGCAGCACACCCGTGGACTCCTGCCGACCATCACCCAAGCATGAAATCAGCCGTGCTGTCGTCTTCTTGGGCACCGATGCGCCGAGGACCGCGTCGGCACGCCCGAGCGCCAACGCCATCCACGCGCGATCGTCGTAGTACTTGTTCTTGGTCAGCAGCGTGAGGTTGCGAATGCGGATACCCCGAGTGGTCTGGCGGATAGCGCGGTACTTCTCCTTAGAAGGCACGCGCTTGGCTGCGTCTACCAGGCAGTCGAGATACTGCGCCTGCCACCAGTAATGCCAGTTGATGAAGACCTTATGTCGCAGCGGCGCGGGCCAGGAAGCCATTGCCAAATTCGTGCCCGGAAGACCCCACAGCTTCGCCGCATGACGGTTGCGAATCGCCTGTTCAGCCACGTCCGCACGATAGGCCCACGTTTCGGCCTCCGGACGCGACATTTTTAGAACCACTGGCTCTCCTTAAAACGGCTGTGAAACAGCTCTAAAACAGCCTTCGAAATAAAACACCTAAGCAGACAATTACCAGGCCGCGGTGATATCTGCATGAGTACGAATCCAAGAGTGCATGGCAATACCCGCCGCTACCCCCGCATTTATCGAACGCGTCGAGCCAAATTGGGCAATCGACACCGTCAAATCCGCCGCCTGCTGTGCTTCTTCAGTCACTCCCGGCCCCTCCTGGCCGAAGAGCAAAAGACAACGCTCGGGCAACTCAACGGTTTCGATGGGTACGGAGCCCGGCACATTGTCCACGGCCACGACAGCCAAATCATGCTCGCGCGCCCAGCTAATGACCTCCGACACCGTCTCGTGGTGCAGCAAGTGCTGGTAGCGGTCAGTCACCATCGCGCCGCGACGATTCCAACGCTTGCGCCCCACGATGTGCACGGCCTCCACCAGGAAGGCATTTGCGGTGCGTACCACGGTGCCAATGTTGGAGTCATTCTCAAAATTCTCGATGGCGATATGCAACGGATGACGACGCTTATCCAGCTCCGCGACGATAGCCTCCATCGTCCAGTAGCGGTAGGCATCGACGACATTACGTCGGTCGCCCTCATCCAGAAGCTGCTCATCGTATTCTGGGCCGGTCGGCCGGGGTTCGTTCGGGTGCTCCTGCTCCCACGGCCCCACCCCGACACGAGCCTCAAACCATTCCGTCGGCCCCTTCCCGGGCTCAGGCGCGGTCAAGAGCCAACAGCCCCTCGACCAGGAACAACTGCGCCACGGTGTAGGTGTCCATCACTGCCGCATTCAGAAGCTTGCCGACGACGCCCTCCTCCGCAAACATCTTTCGAGCCATCAGTAGCGTGTCGGAGACGAGGAACAGGTTGCCACCGTGGCCGAGGCCGTAGGCGGCATCGGCAATCGGCAGGCCGGTCTGCTCATCAGTACCGACAGCACCGGCACCCTCCAGCAGCGCCGGGTCATCGGCCAGTGCGGAGGTCACAGCCAGCAGCGGACCGTAGCCAACAGCAGCGGGCAGCGCCTCGGGCTTTACAGCACCGACCAGCGGTACCGAACCAGCCCACAGTGGGAAGCGAATGGCAGCACGCAGCGCGCTAATCCGAGCTCCGGCACGCCACAGCAGCACGTGGTAGGCAACCTGGTTAACTGCGAACGGCACAGAACCGCGGTTCAGGTTCGGCTTATTCGGCATGAGAATCAAGTCGCCCAGCCAACCGCCGGCGAGGCCGATGAGCAGGGTGGTCGTCGTAAAGCGAGACGTCTCGTGGCGACGGCGCCAAACATTGGCCGCCAACAGTGGCATGAGGACAGTCTTGGAAACTCGACGTGGAGTCTCCCAGCCGAAGGCACTGGAGACAACGTTGACCGCACTGGCGGCGATATAGCCGGCACGTTCTGGGGCACGGCGGGTGTCGGAGCTTGCGCTGGCGATACCGACGAGTGCGCCGAGGCCCTCGCCCGTGCGACGCACAAACATGTCAGCGACGGTTTCCTTGGTGCCGGGAAGTTTGGTCGTGGTGAGCTTGGACAGGAGTCCTGCGCGCTTGGTGGTCATGGGGATGTTCCTCTTTCGTGGGACTGCGTTGGGGCGGTGAGCTGGGTGAGGCTCGGCGAGCAGGGTGAGGCTCGGCGATAGCTCTAGCGCTCAGATTCTTAGGCCAGACCCAAGTCATCCAAACCGAGCAGGTAACGGTAGTCCAGGCCTTCAGCCTTGATGACCTCGTCGGCGCCCGTCGCGCGGTCAACCACCGTGGCGACACCGACAACCTCAGCACCGGCCTCACGTAGTGCAGCGACGGCAGTCAGCGGCGAGTTGCCCGTGGTGGTGGTGTCCTCCACAACCAGGACCTTCTTGCCTACAATGTCCGGTCCCTCGATGCGGCGCTGCATGCCGTGCTTCTTGGCTTCCTTACGCACCACAAAGGCATCAATTGGACGCCCTTCGGCGTGCATGACAGAGGTAGCCACCGGATCCGCGCCAAGCGTCAGACCACCGACGTGCGCGTAGTCCCAGTCTCCAGTGAGCTCTCGTAGCAGAGAACCAATCAGACGCGAGGCCTCATGATGTAGAGTGGCGCGGCGCAGGTCAACGTAGTAATCAGCCTCACGTCCAGACGACAGCGTGACCTTGCCATGAACAACCGCCAGCTCCTTGACCAGCTCGGCCAAACGCTGCAGCTTCTCCTGATTGACATTGCTCGTGTGGATGCTCATCTGAGGTTGTCTCCTAAATAAACGACTGTGTGCTCAAGGATATGTCTGGTTCTACTCGTCCGCGGAATCAGGGGTTACGCCCTTGTCCTCGGACATAGATTCGGTGGGGTCGTCGCTGCTGTCGAGGTCTGGGGCGGCGTCGGTAAAAATACTGGCGGGCTTCACATTTGATCGCACCACACGCCCCTGGCTCGAGCGCATCCGGCTATGTTCGGGGTCCTCCCCAAGCGCAGGAATCTGCTGGCCAGAATCTCCAATGTCCTCCGACTCGCCAACGTTTGCACCCATCTTTCGTGCCGTCGACCGCGAAGGCAGCGCCGTCGGATCCAGCGGTATATCCCGCGTAGGGCGCCACGACGAACCGTCAATCGCCTGCACCACCGTGGGTTGTGCATTGCTTTGCGACGGCCACTGCGAATCATCCGTGGTTGCATCCGCGGTAGCAGCGGACGAGGACGAAGGAGAATCTGCGTAAACAATTTCCTCAACGTCCAGCGGCTCTTCACCCTTGCTATTCTGCGCGCTGTGACTCTGGGCATGCCCGTTCTGTGAGCTGTGATCCTGCGATTCGTGGTTAGCAGAACCGTTGCGACGCTGATCTGGTACCGCGTGCAAGTGCCCACGCCCGGTTCCATCCGAAATCAAGGAACCAGAGTCAACGGACTGCTCGGTGAGCTGCAAACGAGTGGGATCCCACTGATTAGTGTCCGGAGCGACGGTTTCGCCTTCCGCCGGTGGCAACCTGCGCGCAATGTCGGAGAAGTCCGACAGCGATGCCAGTGCACCGTCCCAGTCCTCTGGCACTGAATTATCAATCAGCTGAGCCAAGGACCAGGAGTTTTCGGACCACATGCGGGTAATGGCCGGGTGTACGTCGGCAAGCATGCGGGTTGCACGGTCGTCGAAGATGCGATGAATGAGCTCTGGGTCGGTAGCTGCGACTACCAGGCCGGCTTCGGTAGCTACGTGAGGCAGCGTCGTGCCGCCGCTGCGGCGCAACTCGAAAACCTCATCGCTGGATACAGAGCGGCGGATGGCGATGGTGGTGATGCCGCCGACATCGGCGAGGTGCATTTCCCGGCCAAAGGCGAAACCGGAGACCACGGCCTTGGCATCGCCGTCCGGCGTACGCTGCCAGTACGACGGCAGCTCATGGTCCACACGGTTATAGACAGAATTACGTTCCTGCGCCCAGGCTTTCCGCAAGTGACGCACACGGCGACCGCTGATACGTCGACGGATAGGGGCCACTGATTGCTGCTGAGCGCGCTGCGGTTGCGCGGGCTGGGTGGACACAGTGGGCGGGGTGGCCTGGGTGGCCTGGGTGCGCGCCGCACGATCGGATGATTGCGGCACTTCGTCAGTCTCGGCATTTTCGCCGGGCACAGCCTCGAATTCTGCACCGTCAACAGTTCCAATGCGAGCGTCAGGAGCAGTGGTGCTGTTGGCATCTATGGCACTGGTGTTGTCCACTAAACCTGTCTCGGGCTCATCCGTGGTATCGGTATCTTCAGCAGTCACCGACTCGGCTGGCTCCATGCCAGGCCCTGCTCCAGATTCTGTGCCAGACTCCGCGCCGCTTCGGAGAGTCACGTCCGTTCCCGCATTCAGATCAGCTGCTGCTTCCGATGTTTCGGCAGCACCCGCGTCTTCTGTTGCTTCGGGCATTTCAGCAGTGGCCGCCGGCTCGATTCCCGAGACAGATTCAGGCTCCGTCGGTGTCTTTTCTACAGCTGAAGTCCCCAGTTCTGTCGTCGAAACCTCAGTTTCAGAATCAACTTCAGCGGCGCTATCAGTCTCAGCGGCAACCTCAGAGTCAGCGTCAGCTGCGACATTCGGTCTCGCCACAGAAGTTGTCTCGGGGCTGCCTTGCTCCGAAGAATCCGACTGTTCGGACACAACATCTTCTGCCGCCACACCGGTTACTTCGCCGGTGGAGTCCGAGGGCTCGTCGTAAAGCGATGGCGATGACGGAGACGCCACAGCAGTCTCACTTGTGCTGCGACGGCGGCGGTCGACAACGAACAGCGCGACTGCGGCGATGATGAGAATCGCTGCGAGGGTGAATACTAGGGGAATCATTAATCTCCTAGCTTAAGCCAGAAGCCGTTCTATTTGGTCAGCGACAAGATGCCGTCCCCCGTCTGGCGCAATGCCAATGCCCGAGGAGAGAGCGTACGGGACTCTCTAGGACGGTAAAGGGCGAGGGGCAAAAGCCACATGGACGGCACATCTGGGGCCCTGGGGCGGTCGCCCTGGCCCGGGCCCGCTTAGAAGCGGACGATAGGCAGGCTCGGATTGCCAGCCCACTGGGACCAGCCACCGACATACAGAGAGGCCCCCGTGATGCCCGCTTCTTCCATAGCCTGAATGAACAGCGAGGAATGAAGACCGGAACCGGAGTAGACCGCTACATTGCGACCGTCTTCGATACCGACGGAGGCAAAGCGCTCACGGAGCTGCTCAACAGGCAGGAAGGAGCCGTCGGCATTTTGCAGACTGCGAGCCGCCAGGTTCACGGCACCCGGGATGTGACCTGCCTGCAGATCGACGCGCTCACTACGACCTTCAAAACGGCTGGGCTCACGCGCATCCACCAAAATTCCACGCTCAGACCAGGTGCGTACGTCATCGAGGCTGGCAACAGGCATATTGCCTTCACTCACCGCAATCGTTCCAGGCCGCGGCAGATTTCCGGGCCCGAAGGCAGTCTCGTTTCCATCTGCTTCCCAAGCAGCTAACCCACCGGTGAGGACACGCACATTCTCCAAACCTGCCCAGCGCAGAATCCACCAAGCACGTGACGCGAACAGTCCATCGCCCGCGTCGTAGACGATCACGAGATGCTCCGAGCGGACTCCCCATCGACGGACGGCATCGCGCACACGCTCGATATCCGGCAACGGGTTGCGACCAGCTTCTCGGCTTGGAACACCTGCTAGGTCCAACTCGGGATCACAGAACACGGCCAGTGGGATGTGAGCCGTGGCGTAGGAGTCATATGGTTTTTTAGCACGCGACCAGCGTGCGTCAACGACGACGATACGACCGCCGCCGGCAATCTTGTCACGAAGCTCTTGTACCGAGATGGATGTTGTCATAATTCCGGATTCTAAATCGATTGACTTGGTAGCGCGATATGTACGTTATTAAAACTAGGAGCTTGGGAAGGTGCATGAAGACGCTGCTCACCTGGCCGTTTTCATCTCAGGCACAGGCCATGGAATCGGCTGTGCCACCGCAGAAAAACTGCTGCACTATGCCGCCAGCATCGGCACCCCCCTTTCCTCAACCGCTTTATTAACACAAAGCTGACTACGAAACGGAAGATCAGCCTCTAAGCCAGGCCTCGGTCTCCCAATCCGACTACCCACCGGGATCCGGCCCCATCTCGTCATTGCCATCCACTGTGTCCCCCGCCCGTTTCTCTCGCGCTTTACGACGCAACCAGCGCCCCGGGCTATCGAACGTATCGGGGTCCTCATTGGATTCCGCTTTCCGGTTTCCTTCCTCGTCTTTCGGGGGCACCCAGACCACACGATCAGTAGAGGCCTGCTCACACTCCCCGCTAACCCCGTCCCCTTCGTCAGTTCCTAGAATCTCCGCCACCTCATCCGGCCGGAGCGTCCACCAAGCATTTTCATTACATCGAGCATCGTCGATCTTTCGATGCGTACCCGGATCCACCAACGTGAGATTATCCAGGTCAGTGCCACCACCGGAAGCCCACGACTGCACATGGTGAACATCGCACATAGCTCCCGGAGTGCCCATGCCCGGCGCGGAGGAACCTCCTTCCTCTCCAAGAAGGGCCAGATACTGCGGCAAAGTCCCCAGCCTGCGGGATCGACCAAAGTACAAGGTCTGCCCCTCATTCCCCAAGACTTGGAGGAACGAATTTCTATCGACCATCTGTTGCACGGCCTGACTAATGGAAATTCGCACTCCCGCGTCTGAGACCGCTTTACCCGATCCAGGAAGTACAAAATCTTCCCCCTCAGGCAGGGAGACTCCAGCTAACGCTGCCACATCTGCGATATGCGCGACGGTGACCACCGATGTCGTCCCCCGCGCCGGCTGAAGCTCACCGCCCGGTTGAAAGCCCCCATTCACCGCCGCTTCCACGGCATCATGGAAACGCTGCTCCGGATTCCGCTGGTCATCGGCGCCTTCTTCGAGTAACCCACCAGGCCGCGCATGATCTGCCTGCAGCCTTTTGAGCACCGCCGCAAACGAAGGCGTAACCACACCGCTCAACCGGCTCATGCCGTCCGGCCCCTGAGCACCGATTTTTAGGCTTCGTTTCCGAGAACGGTCCTCATCCGTATACGGGTCATCAACCCCCAGCATCGCCCGCAGACGGTTCGGCAATTTATTGAGATCATCAACACGGATTTTGTCCACTAAATCTGCAATGTGCTTGTCCAGCAGCCTAGACAGCTGTGCATGCTCCGTTGCCGGCAGCTCGCGAACGGCTTTGTCAATCTTCGCAACAGCATCCGCACCGACAACACCTTCCTCAACTTTCTGACGAAGGTTCGGCATTCGCACATCCTCATTCGCCGGAGCAAACGGATCAACATTCCTACTCAGACGTCCGACGACATTGATACGCTGCCTCGCTTCTGCTCGCGAGATTCGCATCTCCTGCGCTAGCCACGCGATCCTTCGGTGCTCCGCGCTGGGCATCCGCCCTTTCATTGTCTCCACATAAGTCGCATCAATTACTGCGAGTCGTTTTCGCGCTTTCTCAATCGACTTATATGCGTCGTGCGCATGATCCGGTGCAAGTACTTCGAAGTTCTCCACGATGACTGTCGACAGAGCTTCAAACTGTGCAACCGCATCTAAAACCTGCGATGTCGAAAGCGGTCCACCGCCGTTTGACGCCGATGATGTAGACATTTCCCCACCCCCTTTTAAAACGCTAGCAATCCGAATCCCCAAATGGACTAACTAATTTCCCTCCTCCACATTATCGCACACCAATTCGACACACCACAACCCCCTACGTCAACTTTTCGAATCTTTTTCCGAAAAACTGCCACGCTCCCGACCTAAACACCCCACCAACCCGCGCAGTCCCCCCCCCACCATCCGCCCTGCCCCACCAACCCGCGCAGCCCCCACCAAAAACTGCACGCCGAAAACCTAAAACCGCACCACCATCACATCGTGGTCCGGGAAGCTCGAGCGCCCCACTAGCTCAAATCCCGCCTTCACATAGGCTTTCGCCGCCCGCGGGTTGGCATCATGGACAGCCAGACTAACCCCCGGATACCCCAGCTCACGCGCATACTCAAGGAGTCCTGCAATCATCGGCTGCGACAGCCTGCGCCCGACAACGCCCGGACGCAGCGCAATCGCTACCTCAGGAATCCCATTTTCCACAAATCCGTACCCCGGATCGTCCTGCGTAAACGTACGCAGCCAGGCCGCCCCCACCGGCACTTCATAGCTCTCGTGCTCTTCGCTTGACGACGAATCCCCGCGCTCCAACCATTCCTTCTTAATGGCGGCCGCACTGTAGGTAGCCTCGCGAGAAACCCTCGGTTCAAATGGGTCAGTGCGGGTCATGTCGCTACTGAGCGACTCGAGGTCAGCGTCGTCAAGCGAAGTGGCGAAAAGGATAACCCCTCCCTGACTCGCGTCCCACTGGTCGACGTACTGACGCCTCGTGACTACATAATCTTCCGGCAGTGGCTGACTTTCATCTCCGAATGTTTCCGTTAGTTCGTCCATCCAGGCAATGAAGGGGAGGTCGGAGTCTGTCGCTGGTCGCCACTGAAAGTTAGTCATATTTGCGCACTATACCGGCGCACTCCAGACTGACCGGAATGCAACAAGCCCACACGGTCGGTCACAAGACACATAAATCTGGACAATAAAAGCACAAAAAGGGCGGTTCAGGAGAAAACTCTCTCAAACCGCCCCAACAAACAGACAGCCTGCTCAGCAGTTATCGCCCTGAGTATCAGGCGCCCTAGATTCGGGCTACGCCATCCTCGTCATAGCCGACAACCTTCAGCGACTCGCTATCGTCAGCAACCGTGACCTCTACGCGGTCACCATCGCGAACATCACCAGCGAGCAGTCGACGTGCCAGCTCATCGCCGATTGCCTTCTGCACCAGACGACGCAACGGACGGGCGCCGTAGGCCGGGTCGTAGCCGCGCTCCGACAGCCAATCCAGTGCCTCATCGGAGACATCCAGCACCAGACGACGTGCCTCCAGGCGTTCTGCCAGGTTGCGAACCTGAATGTCCACAATGCCGCGCAGCTGCTCGGAGGTCAGCGGATCGAAGATCGCTACATCGTCGAGACGGTTGATGAACTCCGGCTTGAAGGCCATCTTGACCGCATCCATGATCTGCTCATGCGTACCACCAGCACCGAGGTTGGAGGTCAGAATCAGAATCGTGTTTCGGAAGTCCACGGTTCGGCCCTGACCATCGGTCAGGCGACCCTCATCGAGCACCTGCAGGAGCACATCGAACACGTCCGGGTGAGCCTTCTCGACCTCGTCGAAAAGCACGACGGTGTACGGACGGCGACGAACAGCCTCGGTGAGCTGACCGCCAGCGTCGTAGCCGACGTATCCAGGAGGAGCACCAATCAGACGAGCGACAGAGTGCTTCTCGCCGTACTCGGACATATCGATGCGCACCATCGCACGCTCATCGTCGAAGAGGAACTCCGCCAGCGCCTTGGCCAGCTCTGTCTTACCAACGCCAGTTGGACCGAGGAACAGGAAGGAACCAGTCGGACGGTTCGGATCGGCAACACCCGCACGCGAACGGCGGACGGCATCGGAGACAGCCTCCACAGCGGCATTCTGACCAACAACGCGACGGCCGAGGTTGAGCTCCATTTCGAGCAGCTTCTCGGTCTCACCCTGCATCATCTTGCCAGCCGGGATACCCGTCCAGGCGGAGACAACCTCAGCGACTTCCTGAGGCGTGACCTCCTCCTTGAGCATGGAGTTTTCCTCTGCGTCAGCGACCGATTCCTCGGCGGCCTCCAGCTTCTTCTCCAACTCAGGGATGCGTCCGTAACGCAGCTCTGCGACGCGCCCGTAGTCACCTTCGCGCTCAGCCTTTTCGGACTCAGTGCGCAGGGCATCGAGCTCTTCGCGGACGGAGCGGACATCATCAATCGAGGACTTCTCGTTCTGCCAGCGAGTCTTCAGAGCGTTGAGCTTCTCGCGCTCATCTGCAAGTTCCTCACGGAGCTTGTCCAGGCGTTCCTTCGACGCGATGTCAGTTTCCTTCTCCAGGGCCATTTCCTCGATTTCGAGGCGGCGCACGATGCGTTCCGCGGAGTCGATTTCCTCCGGCGAGGAGTCAATCTCCATACGCAGACGCGATGCGGCCTCATCAACCAGGTCGATAGCCTTATCCGGCAGGAAGCGGGATGTGATGTAGCGGTCCGACAGCGTTGCTGCAGCCACCAGCGCGGAGTCCTGGATGCGAACACCGTGGTGGACCTCGTAGCGCTCCTTCAGACCACGCAGAATACCAATGGCGTCCTCAACGCTCGGCTCACCGACAAAGACCTGCTGGAAACGACGCTCCAGCGCAGCATCCTTCTCGATGTACTTGCGGTACTCATCCAGGGTCGTCGCACCGACCAGCCGCAGCTCACCACGAGCCAGCATCGGCTTAATCATGTTGCCCGCATCCATCGAGCCATCACCCGTGGCGCCAGCGCCAACGATGGTGTGAATCTCATCGATGAAGGTAATAATCTGACCGTCGGATTCCTTAATCTCGTCCAGAACCGCCTTCAGGCGCTCCTCGAACTCACCGCGGTACTTCGCACCGGCGACCATAGAGCCCAAATCCAGACTCATCAGGGTCTTGCCCTTCAGAGATTCCGGCACATCACCTGCAACAATGCGTCGTGCCAGCCCCTCTACAATGGCCGTCTTACCAACGCCCGGCTCACCAATGAGCACAGGATTGTTCTTGGTGCGACGACTTAAGACCTGTACCACGCGACGAATCTCCGCATCGCGGCCGATAACTGGGTCAATCTTGCCCTCACGTGCCCGCGCGGTTAAGTCCGTCGCATACTTTTCCAGAGCCTGGTACTGCTCTTCCGGATTTTCCGTTGTTACCTTCCTCGATCCACGCACGCTAGTCAGCGCACCCTTTAACGCCTCGGCAGTAGCACCCGCCGACTGCAGCACAGTTGCCGCCTCCGACTGGCCAGTTGCTACACCGATAAGCAGAATTTCCGTGGAAACGTACTCGTCTCCCAGCTCCCCCGCCAGCTCCTCGGCGGCGTTCAGTGCATTAACAGCGTCCCTATTAAACTGCGGGTTCGCCATATTCGCCCCGCTTGCCGACGGGTACCCCGCGACCAGCTCCTTAGCGCGGGTCAAAACCCCAGAAGGATTAACGCCCGCTGCTTCAAGCAGTGGAGCCGCAATACCCTCCTTTTGCTCCAGCAGTGCTACCAGAATGTGCCCAGGCCGGATATCCGGGTTACCCGCGCTGGTCGCGGCCTTCATAGCTTCCTGGAGAACTTCTCCAGTCTTAGTTGTTGGTGTAAAACTCATAACTTGCGCCCCTTTGACTCAACTTTGTCATTCACTACCCATAACGCACTCAGCCTTGAGTCTGTTCCACTCAACTTCAAATTTTTCAATTTCCCGACCGTGATTCACACCACACCTATAGCAAAAAGGATTGAGCTCGGCAGCGTCGTTAAGCGTAGTAGCGCGCCGGAAAGCACTAGAAAACGTTGGAAAGCTCCAGAAACCACGTGCGAACACACTCCGACACACCGCCCGACGTCCTCACCAGCACACTCCCGCCGGATTCAACTTCCCCCATGTGAGTGATGGGCGGGCAGCGCACTCATATTGTTTTGGTTACCCTGGTAGGTGACATTCCTTCATTCTCACGAAAGGACTCGAATGAACATCGAGCAGGCACGTCAGATGACTGAGGGCAAGGGCTTCATCGCCGCTCTCGACCAGTCCGGTGGATCTACCCCGAAGGCGCTGCGCCTGTACGGCATCAACGAGGATCAGTACTCGAACGAAGATGAAATGTTCGACCTGGTTCACGAGATGCGTACCCGCATCATCACTTCCCCGTCCTTCAACTCTGAGCAGATTATTGGCGCGATTCTCTTCGAGCAGACCATGGATCGCGACATCGAGGGAATCCCGACCGCTCAGTACCTGTGGGAAAAGAAGGGCATCGTCCCGTTCCTGAAGACTGACAAGGGCCTGGCAGACAAGGAAAACGGCGTTCAGCTTATGAAGCCGTGCCCGGGCCTGGATGAGCTGCTGGAGCGCGCTGTCGCTAAGGGCATCTTCGGTACCAAGATGCGTTCCTTCATTGCCGAGGCAAACGAAGAGGGCATCAAGGCCAACATTGCCCAGCAGTTCGAGTTCGGCAAGCAGGTTCTGTCCCACGGTCTGGTTCCGATCCTGGAGCCGGAGGTCGACATCAACGCTGCTGACAAGGCAGAGGCTGAGGACATCGTCCTGCGCGAGCTGCTCGCTGGCCTGGATGACCTGGCTGATGACCAGAAGGTCATGATCAAGGTTTCCATCCCGACCAAGGATGACCTGTACAAGCCGCTGATTGAGCACCCGAAGGTCATGCGCGTTGTCGCCCTGTCCGGTGGCTACGAGCGCGAGGACGCCAACGAGCGTCTGTCCCGCAACCACGGCATGATTGCTTCCTTCTCCCGTGCACTGTCTGAGGGCCTGTCCGCTCAGCAGTCCGACGAAGAGTTCAACGCAACCATGGCTGAGTCCGTCAAGGGCATCTACGAGGCTTCGATTTCCTAATCGTCCGCGCTGTGCATTTGCGCTTGTGCGCGCCTCTAGGTAGTCGCTAGCGCAACTAAAAACTCCCGTACCAGGTTTTCTTGGTGCGGGAGTTATTTAATCGCGCCCTTGATAATCAAATACCGGCAGCGACCAGCCACGCCAAAGCGCCGCTAGTCGAATGAACAGTGCGGACAGCACCGCACAGATGATGTTGATGTTCTCGTGCAGGCCAACCATGTCGAGCACGTAGTAAAGCGTCGCCGCGACGACTGCGATGGAGGCATAGAGCTCCTTTTGAAACACCAGCGGGACGCGGTCACACATCAGGTCGCGGAGCACACCTCCAAACGCACCGGTAAGAACGGCGCCGACAATAGCGATGATGACGCCGTGCCCCATTTCCATGGCCACGCGGGCACCAATGATGGAAAACGCCGACAAACCGATTGCGTCAGCGACCAAGAACACGACCCGGAAGTGCTTCATCAGGAAGTCGGCCAACAGCACCGTGATCAGTGCTGCACCGACAATAACCAGCAAATATTGTGGGCTTGCAACCCACACCAACGGATAGTGACCGAGAATGACATCGCGCAGGGTACCGCCGCCGATAGCAGTCATGCACGCAATTGTTGAAACTCCAAAGAGATCCATGCGCATTCGACCGGCCGCTAGTGCGCCGGTGACGCCTTCGGCCGTAATTCCGATGACCCAGAGGATGTGGAGCAGCATGATAAGAAATATAAAGGACTTCGCCCGAATCGGTAGAACTATAGGCTAATATCCCGCAATCTTCGCCCCCTCGACTCGGCCCGCTTCATTGCTTCCCGGCTAGCCCTGATCGCGAATTTCCAGCACCGGAATCGAGCGACGAATCCGCTCCACCTCCGCTATATCCACATCGGCCACAAGCAACTGCGGGTCGTAGCCCGCCGAGGCAATGACTCCGCCGTCCGCATTGACCAACATGGAGTGCCCCGCGCCGGTCGGCCCCTCATCTTTCCCCGCGGCCTTCGCCCCACCAGGCCGGGCTGCATCGACTGCCGCAATCACACAAGTGCTATCCAGTGCGCGTGCCGACACCAGCGTCTGCCACTGCCTTACCTTGCCCGGGCCATCATTCCACGATGCAGGCAGCGCGATGACCTCTGCGCCCAGGTTGGCCAGTTGAATGAATTGCTCCGGGAACCTGATGTCAAAGCATGTCGCAAGACCGAGGGCGACCGACGATCCGTCGGCAAGCGGGACATCACAGACCACGTGCGCATTGCCCGGCGCGACAGTATCCGATTCGCGAAACCCAAAAGCGTCGAAGAGGTGGAGTTTGTCGTAGAACTCGACACCGGGGCCGTCCTCATCACGCCAAGCCAGAAGCAGCGAATTGAAGACGCGGTGCATCGTCTTACCGTCGCGCTCCACTTCATCTGCCGGCCGGAACATGCCGACCACCACGCTGATTCCGGCATCGTGAGCGGCCTGCGAGACCTCCGCTACGAACCTATCGCTGCTGGACTCCGCCACGACATCCAGGCGACCGGAATTGAACGCCTTCATCGTGGCCTCGGGGAAAACCACCAAATCGGCGTTGTCCTGTGCTGCCCGCGCGATAGTCACCTTCACCGCGTCCAGATTCTCTTCAACCGACGCTGACAATTCCAACTGAGCCAGTGCAATACGCATGCCTAAATGCTACCGACTACCCCGGATTGACCGCCCTGAAGTTATCCACAGCGCGGCTTCCTGCGTTGCTTCCGCTCAGAGTTATCCACAGTTCGCTGAAGATGGTCTTCCGCTGCCTTACTCCACCCAGCAGAATCAAAAACATGGCCGAACACATCACAGTAAACCCAGCTCAACTATCCGCCTTAAGTCGTTCCTACCAGCAGATTTCCACTCGTATTGATGGCCTTTCCACCATCGTCGCAGCTGCCCCAGGAAGCGCCGAGCTCACCTCTGCCCTGCCCGGTTCACGGATTGTCCCCGCGGTCTCCACTACTTGTGGGAAGTGGTCGGAATCATTGCTTGCCGCGTGCACAAACATCGACGTTATTGCGCAGGCTGCCGATGCCCTCGCTGTCAGCGCTCTCGCGCACGAGCATGACCAGTCCGCCGCCTTGGAAAAGCTGTCATGGTCACGGTAGGCGAAGCACTGCTGTGGCATGTGGATTCGCTGGAGACGCTTGCCCGGGCACTGCGTTCCGGGGCACGCGCCCTCGCCGATTCCGCCGACAGTTCCCAGGGCGCACTCAACGCGCTCTCAGAGGACGACTTCGCCGGCGACAACCGCAGCGCCGCCGAGATTTCTGTCACCCACAGCTCCACGCGTCTACGCCGGAGCAGTGTCGCGCTCGAACGTCTCGCCGCCTGCTGCAGCGACACCGCCGCCATGCTTAACGACGTCATCCGCGAACTTACCGACGCGGTAAACCAGGCAACCAACCTGGGATTTCAGGTGAACCTGGTTTCTGGTGCGGTGACTCCGCCGGAGGGCATGCTGTCTGCGATTGCGCGCAGCCTCGTTCATCCCAAAATTCCTTCCGGGCCTTTCACCATGGCCGAATGGCGTGCAACCTCGCAGCTTCGGATTCAGTCGGCTTTGGCTGAACTCAACCGACTCGATGAGAAGGCGGCGGGCGCAATCTCAGCTCTTTCACCACTGGTGGCAAGCGGAGTTAGCGGCTCGGGTAGATTGCAGCCATCACAGGCTGGCAGTGGTACTGGCAACCCTGCTGACAGAGGGCTTGACGGTGGTTGGGACTTGGAAGTTGGGAGCGGATTGACTGGGGCGTATTCGAGTAGACCGCTATCGGAGATAGACGCTGCCATGTCCGCTCGCGCCCGGTCTTTGGGGCTGCCTCCTGGACAACTATTGGAGTCCTCGCCTGGACATTCTGCGATTGCGTTCGGTGACGTTGAGCGAGCATCGACTGTGATTACTCTCGTCCCCGGCACCAGCTCTAGCGCGGAGGACGCTAGCAGGCAGTTCGAGCGCGTAGCCGCGACCTTCCACGCCGCCGGTGAAGATCCGGAGGATGTGGCGGTGGTGTTGTTTTCCTATGACGCGCCACCCGACCTCCGTGAGGCCATACGCACCGAGTATCACAATTTTGCCGCTGAGCGGCTGCAGCATTTGCAAGCTGGTTTGATTGAGCGTTCCGGTGGCGTCGATAGTGGTGACACTGCGATTGCCGGTGGCCTTACTAGCCACGGCACGTCTTCTACTCAGCGGCACGTTGTTGCCGGCTATAGCTATGGGGCGACGGTGGTCTCGCAGGCTTCCCTTGGTAGTGGCCTCTACGCGGATAGGGTGCTGCTCATAGCTCCGCCAGGTGTTGGCCCCGGACTGGAGCGCGCAAACGACATGAAACTACTCAAGCCGGACGGCACAGTCCGACCCGAAAATGAGAATAGCCACCGTGTGGCAGTGGCGACGTCCCCGATGGACCCCATTCGTATTCCTGCCGAACTGGGGATTCATGGGAAAAACCCAGCGGATAAGGATTTCGGCGCGTACACACTCAACCTGAGTGAGCGTGGCCTGTCCATGCGAGATTTGACCGATTTCATGGTCACTCCCGTGCAGGATATTCCTCAAAAGTATCGGCACGTTCAGGGCAACCCGCACATCGAACACTACTTTGACGACGAAGTTTTCACCCGCGAGACCAACCGGTGGCTAACTGACAGCTGACCGGTGTCTCAGATCAGCGGTTGCTAATCCACGGCCAAAATTAACAAGCCAAGAGAAAACGGACTAACCAGCCAACGCTGCTTAGTCCGTTCAATCAGCCGTGTGGGATTATCCTTCCGCACCGCGGTTGTCTTTGTGCCTACGTCGTGTGCGCGGCTCCCACATCACCACGGCCGTAGAGCGTGGGACGTGAACCAGTTCGCCACGCGAGCGGCGAGCCTGTGCCTTTGCCTGGTAGAGCTGCTCTCTCAGTTCTGCATTTTCCTGCTCAAGCGAATCCACCCGCTCAGTCAGGTCGATGATGGCCTTAATACCGGCCAAGTTGACGCCGTCTTCCTGACTCAGACGCTGAATCTCACGCAGCAGCGCAACATCGCGTTTGGTGTAGCGCCGACCTCCGCCGGAAGTGCGCTGCGGAGTTACTAACCCGAGTCGGTCATAATTACGCAGCGTTTGCGCATGCATGCCGGCGAGATTCGCGGCTACGGATATGACATAGACCTCAGTGTTGTCGGACATTATTTCGCACCTGCCCACCCCTCACGAGGATTGAACCCGCTAGCACGCTCCGCTTCGACGTAGGAGCGCAATGCCGAAGTGGCATTGTCATCCAAATTGGTCGGTACCTTCACGCGCACGGTCACTAGCAAATCCCCCGGAGTGCCATTGCGCTTTGGGATACCCCGACCGCGCACACGCAGTGTTCGGCCATCGGCTGTGCCAGCCGGCACACGCACACGAATCTTGTCACCCAACGTCGGCACAGTAATGGTGCCGCCGAGTGCGAGTTCGCCGAAGCTCACCGGCACCGTGACCTCAAGGTCATTGCCGCTGCGGGTGAAGACTTCATCCGGGCGAACATGAACGGTGACAAAGAGGTCACCGGCCGGACGCCCTCGCAGTCCCGCTTCACCTTGGCCAGCAAGACGAACCTTCTGGCCGTCCACCACACCTGCGGGGACGCGAACGGTGATGGTACGACGGCGGGTGGTCACACCGGTGCCGTTACACTGCGAGCAAGGGTTCTCGATACGAGTGCCCTGGCCACCACAGTCCGCACACGGACTGGAGAAGCCGAAGGCCCCCTTTTGCTCCTTGACATATCCCGAACCATGACAGGTGGTACACGTCACCGGTGAGGTTCCCGGCGCTGCACCCGAACCATTGCAGTTCGTGCATGGCGACGGGTTGGTGAGCTGCAGCGGGATGGTGACACCTTGGGCAGCCTCGCGGAAATCGAGCGTAATCTCTGTCTCCACATCCGCACCACGGCGGGCCTTCTGCCGCCCGGCAGCACCAGCGCCACCATTGCGGTTTACGAAGCCGCCCAGGAAATCACCTAGGCCACCTGCACCACCAGCATTGCCACCGAATCCGGCACCTCCGCCGAAGAGATCCGACACGTCGAAGTCGAATCCACGTGCACCGGCAGCACCGGCTCCGCCGGCACCTGCGGCACCGGGGAATCGGAAACCACCTGCGAGAGCTGCACGCAGCTCATCGTATTCGCGGCGCTTGTCCTCGTCACCGACCACCGAGTATGCCTCGGAGATTCGCTTGAACTTATCTTCAGCGGCCTTGTTACCCGGGTTCTTGTCCGGGTGGTTCTCCCGGGCTAACTTGCGGTAGGCCTTTTTAATCTCGTCGAGTGACGCAGACTTAGAGACGCCCAAGTCAGCGTAATAGTCCTTATCTGCCCATTCCCGTTGAGTCATGGTGCATCTCCTCCTTTCAGAAAAACTAATTCAAAGAAATCTGCGTCACTTGTGTCTCCGCTACTGCGGATCGCCGATGATTACCATCGCCGTACGAATGACACGGTCATTAATTCGGTAGCCCTTGCGCAGCACATTGGCTAGAACCTTGTCATCCCCTTCAGAGAGATCCTGGACAGCCTCGTGGATGTCCGGGTTGAACTCCTCTCCTGCGGCACCAAATTCCTCAACACCCTGTGCGGTCAGCACGCCACGGAATTTATCCGCGAAAGCCTTCAGCGGCGTGCCGTCTGCCAAGTCGCCGTGCTCTTCAGCCCGGTCGAGGTCATCAGCCAAAACCAGCAGTTCTCCAGCCAGCTTTGCCTTCGCCTGTACGCGCTCGGCTTCACGGTCTCGGTCAACTCGACGACGGTAGTTTGCGAACTCCGCCGACAGGCGCTGCAGGTCCTCCGTGCGCTCATCCAACTCACGCTGGATGGCTGCAACTGGGTCTGCAGCTTCCTCCGCGGCGGTGTCGCCGGCGGCACCTTCGGTCGCCGGCTCCACGTCGTCGTCAAGCTTGGCCTGCTCGAAGACCTCGTTGACCTGATCGGCCAGGTTGGCCGGCTCCTCCGGGGTGGGCTGGTTTCCCTGATCCTGGTCAGTCATTCTTACTTGTCCTTCTCGTCCTCGTCGACGACCTCAGCGTCAACGACGTTGTCGTCAGCGTCAGCGGCCTCAGCACCCTCGGCTGCGGTTGCACCCTCAGCTGCCTGAGCCTCGTAGATAGCCTTACCCATCTCCTGGCTCTCGGTGGACAGCTTCTCGACGGCGGACTTGATGGCCTCGATGTCGGAGCCCTTCAGAGCCTCGTCGACTTCCTTGGCGGCCTCTTCAACGCGGTCGCGGATGTCCTGGGAAACCTTGTCCTCGTTCTCCGATGCGAACTTGCGGGTCTGGTAAGCCATGGACTCAGCCGAGTTGCGGACTTCCTGCTCCTCGCGGCGCTTCTTGTCCTCGTCAGCGTGCTTCTCAGCGTCCTTGATCATCTGGTCGATCTCCTCCTTGGAGAGGCCGGAGCCGTCCTGGATGGTGATCGTGTTTTCCTTACCAGTGCCCTTGTCCTTAGCGGTGACGTGGACAATGCCGTTGGCGTCGATGTCGAAGGTGACCTCAATCTGCGGGACACCACGCGGTGCCGGAGCGATACCGCCCAGCTCGAAAGAGCCCAGCAGCTTGTTAGCTGCAGCCATCTCACGCTCGCCCTGGAAGACCTGAATCTGAACGCTCGGCTGGTTGTCTTCAGCAGTGGTGAAGGTCTCCGAACGCTTGGTCGGGATAGTGGTGTTGCGTTCGATCAGCTTGGTCATGACACCGCCCTTGGTCTCAATACCCAGCGACAGCGGGGTGACGTCGAGCAGCAGCACGTCCTTGACCTCACCGCGCAGAACGCCGGCCTGCAGAGCAGCACCAACTGCGACAACCTCGTCCGGGTTAACGCCCTTGTTCGGCTCACGACCACCGGTCAGTTCCTTGACCAGCTCGGAGACTGCCGGCATACGGGTGGAACCACCGACCAGCACGACGTGGTCAATGTCGGAAACCGAAACATCAGCGTCAGCAATGACCTGCTGGAACGGCTTACGAGTGCGGTCAAGCAAATCAGAGGTGATGCGCTGGAACTCAGTACGGGACAGGGTCTCGTCCAGGAACAGCGGGTTCTTGTCAGCATCAACGGTGATGTACGGCAGGTTGATAGATGCCTGCTGCGAGGAGGACAGCTCAATCTTGGCCTTCTCAGCAGCCTCACGCAGACGCTGCAGAGCCATCTTGTCCTTGGTCAGGTCAATGCCGTTGCTGGACTGGAACTTCTCAACCAACCAGTCAACGATGCGCTGATCCCAGTCATCGCCACCGAGCTTGTTGTCACCAGCAGTTGCGCGAACCTCAACAACACCGTCGCCGATCTCCAGCAGGGAGACGTCGAAGGTACCGCCACCGAGGTCGAAGACCAGAATGGTCTGCTCCTTGTCGGACTTCTCCAGACCGTAAGCAAGTGCAGCAGCAGTCGGCTCATTGACAATGCGCAGGACGTTCAGGCCAGCAATCTGACCCGCTTCCTTGGTTGCCTGACGCTCAGCGTCGTTGAAGTAAGCCGGAACGGTAATAACCGCATCAGTGACGTCGTCACCCAGGTAAGACTCAGCGTCGCGCTTCAGCTTCATCAGCGTACGAGCGGAAATCTCCTGCGGAGTGTACTTCTTGTCATCAATCTCGATGCTCCAGTCAGTACCCATGTGGCGCTTGACCGAACGAATAGTGCGATCAACGTTAGTGACAGCCTGGTTCTTAGCGGACTGGCCAACCAGGACCTCACCATTCTTTGCAAATGCAACCACCGACGGAGTGGTGCGCGAACCCTCAGCGTTCGCAATCACCTGAGCCTCGCCGCCCTCGAGGACGGAGACACAGGAGTTCGTCGTACCCAAGTCAATACCAACAGCGCGTCCCATGATGAACACCTTTCTAGAAGAGTAAAAGAATTGCCCTTAAGTCTTACGCGCTCAAGTCTGCATTGCCGTAGAAAATCTGTCAAGCAAACTTGAGTGTGTCCGACTCAATGTTTGTCATGCTATGCAACGGACTATGGGACAAAGTTATTCCAACCCGACTCAACTTTTCTAAAAAAACCGTCATCACCGCAGGTCACCGCGATAAAAGATTTTTACAAGACTATGCTCTAAAGCCACTCACGGTAGCCGACAGCGCAATTTTCTATACAGAATCCTGCCTCTGGACTCCAGGGGGACAAAGAATTTCCTAGCACTAGCCCTGGGAACTTTCCTGCACAGCGAACCGACTAATCCCCTGACGTGTTTTGCAGCCACCGGCTCATCAACAGGCCATGCCCTTGTTACCCCATGGCCTGACACCGAATCAGCTCTGGCGGCTCCACTAATACATGTCTAAATTCTCCCCATTTACGGGGCGATTGAGCCAAGAATTCATCCCACTTATTTAGGAGTTTTTCGTGCCTCAGAATGCACAGCGACACCATTTCCCCTTTTTCCGTGGGCTCGCAGTAGCGTCGGCAAGCGCCGCACTAACCCTCGCCTTCCCTGCCATTGCATCCGCACATGTGCATGCAACCCCGTCGTCTGCCCCGATTGGCGGCTACGCGGATCTGGCTTTCGGGGTCGGCCATGGCTGCGACGGTTCGCCGACGACGAAGGTCGAGTTCACCATCCCGGAGGAGTTCGAAAAGGTTACGCCGAACGTGAACGCGAACTGGGATGTCACCAAGGAGTCGACCGGCTCTGGCAAGAATGAAAAGGTGCAGAAGGTCATCTACACCGCAAAGACTCCACTGCCGTCGGACCTGAAGGATTCTCTGACGCTCAGCGTGAAGGTGGCTGATGACGCAAAGCCGTCGACAGTTGAGGTGCCGACGCTGCAAACCTGTGAAAAGGGTTCGATGAACTGGGCTGAAAAGGACCACGATAGTGACTACCCGGTTCCAACTGTGGAGCTGATTGAGAAGTCGGAAGACAATGAACATAGCCACGGCCACGACCACAGCCACAACCATGGCACCAGCGAGACAAACCACGGCGATAGCCGCTCAGACGACGTGGAGCATTCCGCAGCTGCTACCAGCGAGGATTCGAGCAGCACGCTTGGCGGCTGGGGCCTGGGGCTCGGCCTCGTGGGCGCGCTGACCGGTATTGCCGCATTGGTAGTTTCACTGCGTAAGCGAGGTTAAGACCACAGGCGGATTGCCACTCGGGAATCCGCCTTCACCGCGGCACTGCCGCCCATGCCTTCACAGAGCTCACCCCATGCGAGCACATAGAGCCGGCCGATCTTGACAATGCACGCCGGAGGATAATCCGTGCTGTCGGCTCGTCGTTTCGGTCGACGCAGTGAACGGACAATGCAAAGCTCTCAAACAATGACGGCTGAATCACGCATCTAGGCTCGGATTGAGTTAGGCGAAGCTTTATGGCGTATTCGAAAACCGTTCGAAGGCAGTGGGAGGATTACACTGGCAAAACAGCAAAAACTCGAGCTGGGAACCCCGTCCCATCCTTTGGCTTCGGCCAGGAGGCAACCACGAGAGCCCCCGTTTCCGGCACCTGGTCGAGCCCAGCCAGAAGTTCAATCTGCCATCGGTCACGCCCTAATAGATAGAGTTCCGTCGGCAAGCTGCCACCATGAGCCACGATGCCGGGGTCCGTATCAGTGGTCTCGTGCCCAATCGCCACAACGCCACGGTTGTCTATCAACCATTCGACAACCTCAACGTTCCATCCTGGGTAGTGAGTCACGCCCTCTTCATCCGCATTGGCCATTGCCTCAGCGTCAGGCCACCGCTTTGACCAGTCACTGCGAAATGCGACAAATGCACCGCCCGGAATCAAACCATTGCGTTCCTCCCACGCCTCGACATCAGCAATCGAAGGGGAGAAATCATTATCCCGAGCGACTTCAGCAGTGAAATCTAGGACGACCAAAGGCAGGATCATCTGCTCGACGCCAATATTGTCAAGAGTTCTCGTCTCTTGGACGAAATGCACAGGCGGATCCACATGCGTACCCCACTGGCCAACAAACTGATACTGGTCGATTTCAAATCCATGCTCAGCAACGGTGAAAAGCCGTGTTCGCTGTTCGTCGGGAAGCGCAGGGAATTTCGGCTGACCGGCGTGAAACGCGTGAGTCAAGTCAACATAGGTGTGGTTTTCCCGAAGCTTGCGAGCAATGTCCCATAGTTCGTGCGTGTTTGCGGTGTTCTTGTTCGACATAAAGCGAAGTATATAGACAAAGCTGTCTAGTTAGCCAATATGGCCACCGGCACATCGAGCACTAAAAGACACCAACTCGCCCCACCCTGCACCTATCAGCTCAAACAGCCTGACGACACCCGCTACCGCAGGTACCCTCGCATACAGGAAAGACTTTTCAAGCCGCAGCCACGTTCTTCAGATTTTGGAATTGCGGGCTACATACACAACTTTCACCAAACTCAAGCCATCCCAAAGGAGTATCTAATGACCACCTACGAAAACATCCTTACCGAAACCCGAGGTCGCGTCGGCATTATCACCCTGAACCGCCCGAAGGCACTGAACGCCCTGAACCACAAGACCATGGAAGAGATCGGCGCAGCAGCCACCGCTTTCGACAACGACTCGGGAATCGGCGCGATTATCATCACCGGCTCCGAGAAGGCGTTTGCCGCAGGTGCGGACATTAAGGAGATGGCGGACAAGTCCGGCACCGAGATGTATGCCTCTGACTGGTTCGCACGTTGGGATGTTCTGACTTCCGTCCGCACTCCAGTTATCGCCGCCGTCAACGGCTACGCCCTGGGCGGTGGCTGCGAGGTCGCTATGATGGCGGACTTCATCATCGCTGGCGCTAAGGCCAAGTTCGGTCAGCCTGAGGTCAACCTCGGCATCTCTCCGGGCATGGGCGGCTCGCAGCGTCTCACCCGCGCAATCGGCAAGGCTAAGGCAATGGAGATGTGCCTCACCGGCCGCATGATGGGTGCCGAGGAAGCTGAGTGCGCAGGTCTGGTCGCCCGCGTCGTCGAGCCGGAGGCGCTTCTCGACGAGACCCTGAAGGTCGCCGAAGCGATCGCCGAAAAGTCGCTGGTTGCCACCACGTTGATCAAGGAGCAGATCAACCAGGCATACGAGATGACTCTGTCGCAGGGCCTTCTTTACGAGCGCCGTACCTTCCACTCCCTGTTCTCCTCCAACGACCAGAAGGAAGGCATGGCCGCGTTCTCCGAGAAGCGCAAGGCGAACTTCACCAATTCCTAGGATCTCCAGGCGATTATCCGCCTGAAGAAAAGCGAGAGACCCATCCCCTCGAGGGAACCTCTCGCTTTTCTGCCTCAATAGGCCAGTCGATTATGACCGCCCCGCTAGCCGCTGGCCGTATACGTCTAGTGGCTAGTTCACAGTCGACGGGACGGCCAGCCACAGCGCCGAGTCGTCGGCAGCAGAATAGGTGTCGCGTGCGCGCGGTGTGTGCGTTGGAGAAGTCACAATGACAGCGGCACGAACGCCACTGGTTCCCGATTCCGCAAGGTATGCAGTGCCAGCCGCATTTTCAACAGTGGAGTCTGAGTTTGTTTCCATCGTGATTCGCCGCTTCCATACCCCCATAGCTGCAAGCGCATCACGCATGTACTCAGCCTCAGTCTGGCAATCCGGCTGAGTACGACCACCCGTGACGATGACCGGATTAAGAGGATGACGCAGCGCCAGCGAACGTGCAGTTTCCAATCGGGACGTCAAGACAGCAGGAGCACTGCAGTCGGGATTGAGACGGGCTCCGAGCACAATAATCGGCACCTGAGGATCAAGTAGCGCAGTCTCCGCAGCTGCACGTCCGACCGGGGAAACCACCACTGGAGTCATAAGCGAGCTATTGAACGCCTTGACTGCGACCGCACTGACCGGATTGGCGTTTGCCACTGCGCCCGAGCTAAAGACCGCACTCGCAGTAAGAATAAGGCCGGCTCCAGCCATAGCGATTGCACGGAAAGATCGCACTATTAAAGTCCCTCTCAAGAAAAAGTGGCACTGAGACATCCATACCCCACTGCCATTTAGAATCAGACGGATAAATCCGCAGTATCACGCTGCTAATACTAGGTAATACACAGAATGGCGCCTACATAAGAATTGCGCCGGGGGTGGCCAGGCAACTCTCCTCACCACCGAATTGGCACGCCGATTACTAGGCAAATTGCGGACATAGAGGCTTTTAAATCCACTTGGGATTCATAAAAGTCAGTTACATTTAATGACTTTTTCGTTAATTGCCAGCAAATCCCGGGCCCAATAGCGAACTATCCACCAAAACACAGGTACAGAAGTAACTATTGTTATTTGTGTTAAGAATGTAACGCATGTGAATACATGTCTGCTTCAATCAGTTTTCAAAGACCAACACGCCACCGACCCCCCTCTCCGCCTCGCAACACAGCTCCGCCCCTGCGCTTCGGCGCTACCCCCGCAATGCGTCCGCAGAACATCGAGTCGACAACACTCGACAACTGCCCACACGCAACACCGCCACCACTTCCGCCCATAAAAGAGTGACGACGAAAGTGCCTCGCGCCGCCGTCAAGCGAAGGCGTTGCCCCTCGAATCCCTCTCGAATAAAACAACGATTTTTTTGCGTAATTCGCCAAATAACCGCTGGTTACACCGTGTATCGATGAATTCAGCACCATTTTGGACATTAGTTAGGTAAGCGTCCGCGGCTCGTGATAGAACTCACAAGAGAACTATTTTCACTCAGCCATCACCCTGGCTGAGCCAGCCTAGAAGGAACATTATGAGCGTGCTCAACCTCGCCGCGGCGACGGCTGACACGGCGATTCCGGAATCTACCGGATTCACCGTCGCAGTCGGCGTTATTGGCGTCCTGTTGTCCCTGCCCTGCTGGTTCATCTTTATCAAGGGATTCACCCATATGGTGAAGACCATCATGGTGGGCCAAAAGACATACGGTCACACCGGTGAATGGGGAACCCGTATTTGGACCATGATCCGAGAGATCGTCGGTCACACCAAGATGGCCAAGAAACCCGGCGTTGCTGTGGCTCACTGGTTCGTCATGGTGGGCTTCCTCCTCGGCTCCCTGGTGTGGTTCGAGGCGTACATTCAGACCTTCTGGCCAGCCGGTGGTTGGCCAATCCTCAGGAATCTGACCGCCTGGCACTTCATCGACGAACTGCTCGGCCTGGGCACCACCCTGGGCATCCTGACACTGATCCTCGTCCGCCAGACCAACCTGGGCAAGGAGCGCCTGAGCCGCTTCTACGGCTCCAACGCTGGTGCTGCTTATTTCGTCGAGGCTGTCGTCCTCATCGAGGGCCTCGGCATGATGTTCGTCAAGGCAGCCAAGCTGGCTACCTACGGCGACCACGGTCACACTGGCGCCGAGGTCTGGAACTGGGCGAACTTCGCCACCGGTGGTATCGCACAGATTCTGCCGGCCTCCGAAGTCATGGTGTCCATCTTCGCGCTGATTAAGCTGCTGTCCGGTATGGTCTGGCTCTTCGTTGTTGGCCGCAACCTGACTTGGGGTGTCGCATGGCACCGCTTCCTGGCATTCGCCAACATCCTGCTCAAGCGCAACGCTGATGGCTACAACGCCCTCGCTGGCGCTAAGCCGATGACCTCTAACGGCGAGATTTTGAACCTGGAAGAGGCTGACCCAGAAGTTGACTCCATGGGTACCGGTGTGGTCACCGACCACTCCTGGAAGGCTCTGCTGGACTTCACCTCTTGTACTGAGTGTGGTCGCTGCCAGGAGCAGTGCCCGGCATGGAACACTTCCAAGCCACTGTCCCCGAAGCTGCTGGTTAACCAGCTGCGTGACCACGCTTACGCTTCTGCCCCGTACCTGCTGGCTGGCGAGACCATCGAAACCGCTCGCGAGGGCGAAGGCGCTGGCGCAGCACTCCTGACCAAGCCGCTGGTTGGCGACGGCGATGAGGGCATCATCGACCAGGACGTCCTGTGGTCCTGCACCAACTGTGGTGCCTGTGTTGAGCAGTGCCCGGTTGACATTGAGCACATCGACCACATCGTTGATATGCGTCGCTACCAGGTCCTGGTGGAGTCGGACTTCCCGACCGAGCTGGCTGGCCTGTTCAAGAACCTTGAGACCAAGGGCAACCCGTGGGGCCAGAACGCTTCCACTCGCGCCGACTGGATCAATGAGGTCCGCAAGGAAGGCGTCGTTGTCCCGATTTGGGGCGAGGATGTCGAGAGCTTCGACGATACCGAGTACCTGTTCTGGGTCGGTTGTGCCGGTGCTTACGACGACAATGCGAAGAAGACCACCAAGGCTGTTGCAGAGATGCTTTACACCGCAGGTGTGAAGTACGCTGTGCTCTCCCAGGCCGAGGGTTGTACTGGCGACTCCGCTCGCCGTGCTGGTAACGAATTCCTCTTCCAGATGTTGGCTGAGCAGAACATCGAGCAGCTCGACGAGGTCTTCGACGGTGTGCCGCCTAAGCAGCGCAAGATTGTCGTCACCTGTGCGCACTGCTTCAACACCTTCAAGAACGAGTACCCGGAGCTGGGCGGACAGTACGAAGTTGTCCACCACACCCAGCTGCTGAACAAGCTGGTTCGTGCTAACCGCCTGCAGCCGGTTGCTTCGGGTCAGGGCCGCCAGGTCACCTACCACGACCCATGCTTCCTGGGCCGCCACAACAAGGTATTCGAAGCTCCGCGTGAGCTGATTGGCGCGTCCGGCGCCAACCTCGTCGAAATGCCACGTAATAAGAACACCGGCTTCTGCTGTGGTGCTGGTGGCGCTCGCATGTGGATGGAAGAGACCATCGGTCAGCGCATCAACGTAAACCGCACCGAAGAGGCTGTCGGAACCGGCGCTGAGGCAATTGCCATCGGCTGCCCGTTCTGTAAGACGATGATGAACGATGGCGTCAACAACGTCATCGAGGACGACGAGAAGAAGCCGGAGGTCCTGGACATCGCCCAGATGCTCCGCGACTCCGTGAAGGTCGACGGCGAGCTGCCGCAGGCACGCGAACCGGAGTGGATTGAGCAGCCGGAGCGTGGCTGGGTCGATCCGAAGAAGGCTGAAGAGGAAGAGCGTCAGCGCCTCGAGGAAGAGGAAGCTAAGCGCAAGAAGGCTGAGGCTGCCGAGAAGAAGAAGGCAGAGAAGGCTTCCGCTGCCGGCGCTGGTGCCGCAGCTGCTGGTGCTGCTGCAGGCGCTGCCGCCAAGGGTGGCGCTCCGACTCCGGGTGGTGCTCCGAAGCCGGGTGGTGCCAAGGGCGGCGCACCGACCCCAGGTGGTGCCAAGAAGGGCGCTCCGACTCCGGGTGGTGCTCCAAAGCCAGGCGGTGCCAAGGCCGGCGCACCAACTCCGGGTGGCACCAAGAAGGGTGCTCCTGCTCCGGGTGGCGCTCCGAAGCCAGGCGGCGCCAAGGCCGGCGCCCCGGTTCCAGGTGGTGCAAAGGGCGGCGCCCCGACCCCAGGCGGTGCCAAGAAGGGTGCTCCAGCTCCGGGCGGCGCTCCGAAGCCAGGCGGAGCAAAGGCCGGCGCACCGGTTCCAGGTGGCGCTAAGAAGGGCGCTCCAGTTCCGGGCGGCGCCAAGGCCGCTAAGCCGGCCGCGCAGGCAGAGCCAGCAGCTGCAGAAACCGAAGCTCCGGCTGAGGCTCCGAAGGCAACCAAGGGCGCTCCGATTCCGGGTGGCGCACGCAAGGGTGCCCCGGTTCCAGGTGGTGCTAAGAAGGCAGCCCCGGCCGCCAAGCCGAAGGCCGAGGAAACCGCTCCCGCCGAGGACACCGCTGCTGAAGTAGCGGCCACCGAGTCCGAGCAGCCAGCAGCTGACCAGCCAGCAGCTGAGCAGCCGAAGACCGCATCCGGTGCTCCGGTTCCGGGCGGCGCACGCAAGGGCGCTCCAATCCCGGGTGGCGCACGCAAGGCCAAGCCAGTCGCTAGCACCCCTGCCCCGGCAGCAGAGGAAACCGAAGCTCAGGAGGCTCCTGCTCAGCCAGTGGCAGAGCAGGCTCCGGCGCAGCCAGAGGTTACTGAACAGCAGTCGGCGGAAGATGCCGCCTCCACCGAGCAGGCCACTGAGGCCCCAGCCGAGGAGACGCAGGCGCCGTCGGCAAGCGCTAAGAACCTTCCGCGCAACCAGCACGGAGTTCCGCTGCCAGGATCGGCGCGTCGTAAGTAGCACTCGCTAAGTAAGCAAAAATCCGCCCGAGAGGTTATTCTTCCCGGGCGGATTTTTTGTGCTTTACGACGACCCCTGCGCCACGGCATTAATCATGCAAATGGCACTCTCAACCGCACTGACAATATATTGATTACTGCATATTGATTACTGCATCCCGTTAGAGATGACCGCGTTGTGGTGTGGAAAGAGGTCTTGGCGTAGTGATTAAGAAATCGCTGTCACAGATAAGGGACTTTCTGAGGACTCCGGGGTCAGTGGAGATGGTCATTGCGCTGATCCTCACTGCTCTCGATGCGCTAATTTTCCGCGAGAGCAACTCTGATCTATTGTTGCCGACCATTATCGGTGGCCTTCAGGTCATTCTTGTTGCAGTGGCGACGTATTTGCCGCTCTTTGCCATGGTGGTTGTCCCAGCGAATTTCTTGGCGTTGACTTTCCTTCCCACAGAGCAGGCTCCAATGCAGATTTTCTGCGCGCTTCTCATCGTGGAAGTGATGCGTGCTAACAACAACAAGATGCCGGCGAGAATCACTGCGTTGCTGTTGTTGGTGATTTCAAACTACGACGTAAACACAAGTACTTTCGCACGCGACCATGTCGCGACCTTTGTGACAACACTGCTTTTTGTGATTGCCTACGCCATCGGCATGATGCGCAGCCGCTACAAAGAACAACGCCGGCGGGCAACGATTGAATCTAACCGCGCTCTGGAAGAACAACGCCTTGAGTTGGCGACCGTACTGCACGACTCCACCGCCAAGTCCTTTACTCGCGTAACCATGCTGGCGCAGGCGCTCGCCATCGAGCGAGAAGGGACCGATGAAAAACTTGAAGAATCCCTGGAGGACATCGCAGAGACCTCCCGAGAAGGCCTGCTACAGCTTCGCCAGTTGCTTTCATTGCTGAAATCAGCTGACGACGAGAGTTCTTTGACCTCCGCTATCGGCCAGGATGAGCGAGTTCCCAGCATGAGCAGGGTGCTTCAACAGGCCAAGGATGAACTGCAGGAAGCTGGGTTTAACGTTTCGCTGGCCACGAAGATTGAAACCGAGCCCTCTTTGACGCAGATTTCAGAGGTTATCTCGCCGGCGCTGTCGGAGTTCTGCACGAACATTCAGAAGTACGGCGAACCGCAAACGAACGTTCACATTCTGGCGCTGAGCAATGAGGAAGATGGCTTCACGCTCGACATCAGCAATCAGATATCGAAGGCGCTACCGCATTTTCTGCCGCGGGCGATGCTCTCGAGCGGTTTGGGGCTTTCCTCACTGCATCGGCGAGTGCGACCGTGGGACGGTTCCATCACGTCAGAACGAGAGGGAAATGTGTGGAATTGCAAACTCCACATGCCATCTACCAACCAGTAGGTTACGCTAGCGTAAGATTGGTGTAGGAGCCGCCTGTGACGAAGATATCTCTCGAAAAGTCCTGGTTAGCGTAGTAATATCACACGATGACAGATATTGTTCGGTTTTTATAACTTCTATGAAAGGTTCGCGGATGTCTGACATTAAGGTTCTCATTGTCGACGACGACCCACTCGTACTCTCGACGCTGCGAACCTATTTCAAGAAGGCACCGCATATCACCGTGGTCGATGAAGCCAGCGATGGCCACGAGGCTCTCAACATTATTGCCCGTGGTGGCGTTGACGTAGTTTTGACCGATATTCATATGCCCAACATGGACGGCGTTGAGCTACTTGAGCGCATTAAGAAGGTGGAGAATCCACCGAAATTCATCGCTATCACCTCATTTGATACCGATGAAACAATGCTGAAAATCTTGAGTCTCGGCGGAAATGGCTACATTCTCAAAACTGCCCGCCCGGAATCCGTCATTGGCACCGTTGAAGATGTTTTCCAGGGCGGCACCGTCATCTCACCGATTTCTGCGACTCGGCTGATTAAAACTCTGCCGTCCCGCAACATTTCCTCGTACAAAATCACTCAAGCCGAGCGAGAGGTTCTCGGCCTGATCTGCCGCGGCAAATCGAACCACGACATCGCCAAGGAGCTCGGCAAGTCGCCGGGCACTATCAAGAAGCATCTCTCCAGCATGTTCAATAAGTTTGGAGCTACCTCTCGCCTGGACCTGGCGCTGAAAGCAATAGATGCGGGCTTCCATCCGCCGGCATCCGCTGCCGCAGAATAACCAGGGGCTCTGAGATTTGGCCGGTTAGCGGCTCTGAATTGAGCCTTTGCAGGCCCGAGATAGATAGCAAAAAGGGGCATATTCACTTTCGCGAATATGCCCCTTTTACCCGTGCTGAGTGTGGAGAGAGAACTGTGTAACTACTGGATGGTCACCTCGACATGTCGCTCGCGCGGAGCCACACCGAAGTAGCTGCGCCCAATTGGCTCCCACGTCTTCGAGTTGGCGTTGCAGCGAACTGTCTGTCCGGCGAACTCGTCAACCAGGAATCCCCAGCTCAGACGACCAGTTTCACCCTTGCGCACTTCGTACGGTCCGATCTTCTGCCCGAGGCTCCAAACCATCTCTCGGGAGTATTCCCAGGAGTACTTGCGGTTGAGCTCCTTACTGACCTTCACACTGACAGAGATATTGGTCCACCACTTCTTGGTCTTGGACTCCTTGATGGTCTGCGTCAGCGGAATCGGCTCATCACCGATGTCATTCTTCGTAGAAACAACGCCCTCAACGTCGTAGCGAGAGCCGGTGATTTCCACGAACTCAGCCACCGAACCCGGAGCTTCACAAGTGGTTCCCGGTGCCGGACCGCGGTCAACTGCCGCCGGCTTGGGCACTGGTACCCACTCCTCCGGCGCGAACGGTTCACCGGCTCCTGGATTCGGGGCGGCCACCGCTGTCGGAGCACCGAGTCCGAGCGCAAAGACCGTCGTCAAGCACATGGCGACAACACGCTTTTTCATAACTGCTCCTAGTCGTTAATCGTGGCGGATGCCGGGCCGCCGTCACCGGAGTTACCGCTGACAGGCGCCCACTGCTGACGGTGCTCGCCCTCCTTGGTGGTCTTGTGCCAGACCACGAAGCGAGTCGACGGCCCCTTGCCGTTGTACTCACCGAAGTAGGGCTCACCGCGCCACAGGCCGGTCTTCTGGTCACAGGTGCGAACACGGCCAATGAAGGACTTCATGTGCACGCCGTAGTCTGCGCGAACGGTCTCACCGGGGTTGACGGTCACCGGGCCCAGCTTGTCGCCAACCGACCACTGACTGACCTCGACGATGCCGTACTTGTTCTTCACCCCGTGGAGGAACACGTCCCACATATTTCCGGAGCTCATGGCCTTCACAGACTCGTTGACTCCCTCTGTCACCTCGAGGGTGTACTGAATAGGGCGGTCAGTGCGGTTGGTGAATGAGTTAGTGCCATTGTAGCGGTCCCATTCGTCGGTAATCCACTGTTCCCAGGGGTGACGCTTGGCATCCTTGACCGGGTCACATTTATCCGTATTGGTGAAACCGGTGTGGTGCTCATCCTGGTCAGGGGTCTGGGTCAGCGGGGTCGCCGCGGCCTGTCCAACGATGCCTGGTGCAAGAAGACTTGCACCCATCACCGCGCAGGCCAGGGCCTTCTTTTTCAGGCTCAACATGGAGAAACTTCCTTCTGCTTCGAGGCTTTAGGGGCTCTGGCCGTCTTAAACGGCGTACTCCTTGACCTGCGGAGCAGCACCGTCCACGGAGCGGTCAGCTTCGTTGGCGCGCATGGAAACGCGAATGTGACGCTCCTTCGGGATGGTGCCCCAGTACGGACGACCCGCGTCAATCCACTTTCCGCCCTTACAGGTCAGGTGAGTACCTTCGAAGGACTGATTCAGGAAGCCATACTCCAGAACACCGGTGTAGCCGGGCTTGACAGGGTACGGGCCGAGGGTCTGGCCAACTTCCCAGGTCTGAGTGGACTGGTAGCCGGCACTGAAGGTGACGTGGAAGAGCTTGAGCAAATCGAAGTCGACCGAACCGCCGACGTTCCAGGACTTGGTCTTGCCTTCCTTCAGGGTCTGAGTCAGCGGCAGGTCGGTGTCGCCGTAGTTAGCGACAGTCGCAGTACCTTCGACCTCGAACTTCGAGCCGGTGATCTTCAGGGACTGGCCGGACTGGCCTTCAACGGAGCAAGTGCCACCGACAGTGCCCGGGGTGGGGGCTGGGGCAGCTTCAGCCATCGGGGCGACAGCCAGCGAGGACATGGTGACCAGGGCTGCAATGGAGCCGGAGAGCAGGGTCTTCTTCACGGCGAAATCCTTTCAGGATGTGACGAGCAACTCGTAAGGAAATACTTGAACTGACACCTGCAAAGGTAAGTCGAAATTCAGCGTTTTGTAATGGAAAATTTTCGACTGGCTTTACGACGGCCGCAGCGATTATCCACATAGTAAAAATGGAATCTCACCGATTTCTACCACGCGAGAATACGACATCTAATTGACCTTGACCAGCGATTATGGGCGCCACAATAAGATTTCGGCGATCAATTCAATCGCATCAGAACTACGCCTTTTGAACCAATTCAAAAATGCCTCGGTCGGCCACTTGGTACTAGACAATCAACATTTCGGCCACTAGCCCACCTACATAAAGACACCAGAGAGTAGCCGAATGGCCACCCCCAGGCGCGGGCAGGTAGAGAGACCTCCACACTTCACACTCTTGATTAAATAGTTATGATTTCTTTATTAATCACTGGCGAAGTCCGGCAGTCCACAAAGCCCTGACACTTTGCCGAGGCAGATATCTTTCGGAGTACTACCTAATGTTTCGACGCACTTCCGTTCTTGCTACCACCATTGCATCCGCAGCACTTTCCCTGGGCGCGCTGACCGGCGCCCCGACCGCTACCGCAGCACCGACAGCTACGACCAGCAGCGACGACCTGCAGGTTAAGGAATACGCTCTTTCCGATACCTTCTCTTGCGACTACTACAACCTCCCGTGGTGCCGCTAAAGAGCGCTGACCCCCTACCCCTCCTCTGCCGCCCCTTCACGTGAGCGCGGCTACTTCGCGGTGCCGTCGAGCCCCTCTAGCAGTGTGGCAAAATCCGTGACATTAGTATCCACCCGCGTGTTTGTACTGCGTCGCTGGTTCGGCTCGCCAACACCCCGATTCCCCTCGCTGGCCCCGCCCGCTGAATGCTCCGCACCCTTTTCTTCAGCTTCGTTCCCAAAATCTGGACCAAAACCGACTACGGCCGAGCGAACACCGACAAGGTACTCGGCAAGCTCACGAGCTGCACGCACCACGCGATTATTCATCTCCGCGCCGGACACTCCGCCGGCGCCATTTCCGGCACCATCGCCAGCACCAAAGTCCTCAGTGGCTGCAAATACAGCAGTCGGCATAACCGTGCCGCGCAGGTAGCTAAACAGCGGACGCATCGCATACTCCAGCACCAACGAATGTCGTGCTGTGCCAGCCGTCGCAGCAATAATGACCGGCATGGAAGTCAGCGCATCCTTATCCAGGGCGTCGAAAAACATCTTGAACAACCCAGAGTAGGACGCTGCGAACACCGGGGTCGCGGCAATCAATCCATCAGCACCGCTGACAGTATCGAGGGCGGCGCGCAATTTTTCGTCGTAAAGCCCTGTGGACATCACAGTGCCGAGGCTGACAGCGAGTTCGCGCAGCTCGACGTACTCAACTTGGACCCCCTCGCCACGCTTGGAGACCTGCGCCTCGACGGCCTCCGCGATGCGGTCGGCAAGGATGCGCGTGGTTGATGGATCGGAAACACCGGCACTTACGACGACGAGCTTTTTCACTACTGATTCCTTTCAGCCGGGCGGACGAGAAGGTGCGGGGAATCTGCGCCCTCGGCAACCAGCGAGGCATGCGTCGGCGGGTCGGAAGGCACGTGCGCCGGACGGCGGCGCTCGAACTCTTCACGCAGGACCGGAACGATTTCGGTTCCCAGGATTTCAACCTGCTCCAACGCCATTTCCAGCGGCAGGCCGGCGTGATCGATAAGGAAGAGCTGACGCTGGTAGTCGCCAACGGCGTCTGCATAGCCCAGGTAACGTTCGATGATTTGCTCAGGCGTGCCGACGGTCAGTGGAGTGATGTTCTCGAATTCTTCCAGAGATGGCCCATGTCCATAGACCGGGGCATTGTCGAAGTATGGGCGGAAAATCTCCTTGGCCTTCTTCTCCGTCTCAGCGGCGAAGACCTGCCCGCCAAGCCCGACGATTGCCTGATCAGCAGCACCATGGCCGTAGTGCTCATAGCGCTGGCGGTAGAGGTTGACCATGGCTGTGGTGTGCTCGATATTCCAGAAAATGTGGTTATGGAAGAAGCCGTCCCCATAGAAGGCGGCCTGCTCAGCAATCTCAGTGGAGCGGATTGAGCCGTGCCACACGAAAGGTGCTACACCGTCGAGCGGGCGCGGTGTGGACGTAAAGGACTGCAGCGGAGTGCGGAATTGACCTTGCCAATCCACATTCTCCTCACGCCAAAGGGTGCGCAGCAGGTGATAGTTCTCGATGGCCAGCGGAATTCCCTTGCGAATATCCTTGCCAAACCACGGATAAACCGGCCCGGTGTTGCCGCGGCCCATCATGAGATCAATGCGACCTTCGGAAAGGTGCTGGAGGTAGGCGTAATCCTCGGCGATGCGCACGGGGTCGGTGGTGGTAATCAGCGTTGTCGAGGTCGACAGAATCAGATTTTCGGTCTGTGCTGCGAGGTTGGCTAATAAAATCGGCGGGTTCGCCGGTGCCACAAACGGTGGATTGTGGTGCTGGCCAGTAGCAAATACATCGAGGCCGACCTCTTCGGCCTTCTTCGCTAGCGCGACAGTTGCCTTAATTCGCTCATGTTCAGTAGGGATTTGTCCAGTCGTGGGATCTTTTGTGACGTCGCCAATTGTAAAAATTCCGAATTGCATAATTCTCAATCCTAAATAGCAGTTGTTGACATGTCAACGCCTGTTATGCTGGGCATAAGCACTTAAAACGACTCCATATGAACCGTCTCCAACCAAAGGAGCCTCGCCCAGCCATGACAAAACCCCGAACCGATCGCCCGACCGGATGTGCGCTTCTAAAAAAATATTCGGCATTTTCTTTGACCTTTGTTGACACATCATCACATCTAGAGTTATCGTTGACACGTCAACACCGGAAGTTGGTTCCGGCGGACAAAAATACTTCGAAACATTCGAGATACTTTTAACTTTTAGGAGATTCACTATGGCTCTTCAGTCTGGCAACTACGTTCTTGATGCACAGCACTCCACCGTTGGATTCACCGTTCGTCACGCAATGATCACTAAGGTCCACGGTCAGTTCACTCAGTTTGAGTCCGTTATTAATTTTGATGCCGACAAGCCGGAGAATTCCACGGCAAAGGCGACCATTCAGGCGAACTCCATCAACACCAACAATGAAGAGCGCGACAACCACCTGCGCTCGAAGGACTTCTTCGGCACCGACGAAAACCCAACCTTCGAATTCGTTTCCACCGCTATCGAGCTCCAGAGCGAAGAAAAGGCCACCGTTACCGGCGACCTAACCATCAACGGCATCACCAAGCCGGTCACCCTGGATGTCGACATTTTCGGCTCCGCTGAAGACCCATGGGGTCAGACTCGCGTTGGCTTCGAGGCAGCCACCAAGATTGACCGCACCGATTTCGGCATCGATTACAACGCTCCTATTAAGACTGGCGGCCTGCTCCTTGGCAACGAGATTTCCCTGCAGATCGACGGCTCCGCAGTTAAGCAGTAACTAGCAGCCAGAACCCCAGCTGCCCGCAACCCAGTAAAGCGTCCTGCATCCTCATGCAGGGCGCTTTTGCGCAATCAATGTGCAATTAATCTGCCCCCGCTGTGAGAAAAGCATGGTGCGGGAGCAAAAAAGTGGCATGCTTAGACAGGTGAGTTCCAGTAAAGACACTTCCCAGGGCACCGAAACCACCAACGAGACAACGCAGGACGCTCAGGCTGCGCAGGCCGCTCAGGCCGAGCAGTCCCGTGCTGCCCGTGTTGCCGCCCGTCGTGGAAACATCAGGGCACCTCGCCGCACTCCACTGAAGACACTGGACCAATCCTCCAAGCTGCAGAACGTCCTCTACGACATTCGCGGTCCGGTGACTACTCTCGCCGAGCAGATGGAGGCCGACGGCCACCGCATCATGATGCTCAACACTGGCAATCCGGCGAAGTTCGGCTTTGATGCACC
Source organism: Corynebacterium sp. HMSC075F02 (assembly GCF_001838335.1). NCBI lineage: Bacteria > Bacillati > Actinomycetota > Actinomycetes > Mycobacteriales > Corynebacteriaceae > Corynebacterium > Corynebacterium sp. HMSC075F02. Next base: position 190,822 of record NZ_KV836313.1, read on the forward strand.
TGACACCATCGTGCAGGACATGGTCCGCGCTCTCCCCCACGCACAGGGCTATTCCGAGTCCAAGGGTATTTACTCCGCACGCCGTGCCGTCGTCACGCGCTATGAGATGGACCCGGACTTCCCCCGTTTCGACGTCAACGACGTCTGGCTGGGCAACGGCGTCTCCGAGCTGATTTCCATCACCACGCAGGCGCTGCTCAACGAGGGCGATGAGGTCCTCATTCCAGCTCCGGATTACCCGCTCTGGACTGCAGCAACCACCCTCGCCGGCGGCAAGGCCGTCCACTACACGTGCGATGAGGAGAATAACTGGGCCCCGGATGTCGAAGACATTCGCTCGAAGGTGACGGATCGCACGAAGGCGATTGTCATCATCAACCCGAACAATCCGACCGGCGCGGTCTACACACGCCAGACACTCGAAGCCATCGTGGATATCGCTCGTGAGCACTCGCTCCTGCTGCTTTCCGACGAAATCTACGACCGTATCCTCTACGACGATGCAGAGCACATTTCCACTGCCTCCTTGGCCCCGGATTTGCTCTGTATCACCTTCAACGGCCTGTCCAAGACCTACCGTGTGGCCGGTTACCGCGCGGGCTGGATGGTGCTGACTGGCCCGAAGCGCCACGCAGAGGGCTTTATCGAGGGCATCAACCTGCTGGCCAGCACCCGTCTGTGCCCGAATGTCCCTGCTCAACACGGCATTCAGGTGGCACTTGGCGGTTACCAGTCCATCGAGGACTTGATCTTGCCAGGCGGTCGCCTGCTGGAGCAGCGCAATGTCGCCTACGAGGGACTGACCTCAATTCCAGGCGTGAGCTGCGTGAAGCCGATGGGCGCCATGTACGCATTCCCGAAGCTGGATCCGAACGTCTACGAAATTCACGATGACGAGAAGCTGATGCTCGACATCCTGCGTGAAGAGAAGATCCTGATGGTCGGCGGCTCTGGCTTCAACTACCCGACGCCGGATCACTTCCGAATTGTCACCCTGCCATGGGCACGCGACCTGAAGGAAGCTATCGAGCGCCTGGGCAACTTCCTGGTCAGCTACAAGCAATAGCAGTACTTAGGGTTGCGCACGCTATTGGTTCTGCCCTTCTCACATATCGATGCGCTATTCACTTATGGACACACTGGAGCGCATCGATGAGTGAGCATTGCATCGATAGGTGGGCCATAGCGCTAATGACCACGGCCCGGCACGCCGGAATGGCGGTACGCCTTCCGGTGCTGGTGCAGCGATTAGGTTATTAAGGGTGGGCAGGCACTCAAAAGATTCAATGAACTCTGACAACCAGCAACCTTTTCGCGTTGCTCCGGGTTCCGACATAGGTGCGCATCTCGACGTACTGAAGAACTCGAACAGCGGCTCCCCTACCGGCCGGTTCCGGGCTGTCAATACCGCGAATCAACCCAACTCTGCAACCTCGGCTGCCCCAGCACGACATGCAGAACCAGCCGCACATTCAAAACCAGCACCGGTACGGCAAAACGAACCTGCACAAGCCAAACCAAAACCAAAGAAACCGCGGCACAACCCCACAAGAGCACGTCGCTTACTGGCCACAGCTCTCACAGTTGCTGGTATTGCCACTTTCCTCGCAGTGATTGGTCTCTGGCCATCGGGTGAAGCTCCGAGCCCAGGGCCGGGATTCCTGCAGTCACAGACGTCAGCTGCAGAGACGGTTAAGGGAACCGTCGTAAAGCACAGCGTCGGCGCGTGCAATTCGCCTGACAACGGACGCGTCTTCGATGACCAGCCGCGGCCAGGACTGGCGGCCTCCCTCAATGACCCCGCGGCGCCGAAATGCCAGCTCTCGGTCATTGAGCTGACCTCGGGCCCAGACGAGGGCAAGAAGACGCTTCTGGAGGCATCCGGCCTGCCCGGAGAAATCGAGCTGGCGGAGGGCGACAAGGTCGTCCTGGCAATTCACCGTCCAAACGCGGCCGGTACCGGAGCTGTCGACAATGGTGCCGTGCCGGATCCGGGGTTGATGACACCGGCTCCCGGCGTTGTTCCCGCGCCTGCCCCTGAGGGCGCAGAGGGTGAGCCTGCTCCTGATGCAGAGGCTCCGGCACCAGCTCCAGCCCCGGAGCAGGAACCAGCACCTGAATCCGGTGCAGAAGCCCCCGCTGCCCCCGCTGCCCCCGCAGCTCCTGCTCCCGCGGCCGACACTAATGTCGTCGACCTCGCACCTCATCAGGTTGTCGACACCGCTAGCATCGGCAACACCTACACCTTCCTGGACATGGATCGCACCACGACGATCTGGTTGTGGCTCGGCGCAGCGGTGCTGCTCATCATCCTCGTCGGCATGACTCGCGGAGTCTTGAGCCTCATTGGTCTTGGCATCACGCTGGCCGCAGTGATGGGATTCCTGGTTCCGGCACTGCTACGCGGCGGCGATCCTGTGGCCTTAGCCATCACGGCGGGCGCGGCGATTCTCTTCCCAGTGCTCTTCCTCGTTCATGGCATCAATTGGAAGTCAGCTTCCGCACTGGCGGGAACACTCACCACGATGGTACTGGCGGCGGGCCTGGCCAACCTCGCTATCTCCACGTCGCAGCTACGTGGTCTCGGCAACGAGGACAACCTGCTCATTCAGCTTTACCTGCCTGACGTCTCCGTCACAGGTCTGCTTCTGGCGGGATTCATCATCGGCGCGTTGGGCGTGCTTAACGACGTCACCATCGCCCAGGCATCGACCGTCCAGGAGCTTTACGAAGCAGCTCCGCGGTCGCGCCCTATGGAGGTCTTCCGCTCGGCAATGCGCGTCGGTCGCGATCACATCGCGTCGATGGTCTACACACTGGTACTGGCGTACCTCGGCACCGCACTGCCGCTATCGATTTTGTTAAGCGTCTCCGACCGGCCGCTGATGCAGTCGTTGACCTCCGATGTCGTGGCCACAGAGCTGCTGCGTTCCACCATCGGTGCGGTGGCTTTGGTACTCGCAGTGCCGATTACCACCCTCATCGCCGCCTATACCGTGGCCCCGGAGGGTATGAAGTTTCCGAAGCGCTCGAGGGCAGCTAGCATTTAGCCGCGGCCGAGGCAGGTGACATCCCAGCCTGCGGCACGCCACTGATCTGCTGGCAGGCAGTTGCGGCCGTCGAGCACCGCTGCGCGCTTGACCAGCTTCTTCGCAGCCACCGGGTCGATGTCGCGGAACTGCTGCCACTCGGTGGCGACGACAACCATCTCCGAGCCTTCCAGAGCTGCTTCGATGCTCGGTGCATACTCCAAGGTCGGGAAATTCTTCTTGGCGTTCTCCATGGCCTGCGGGTCATAAACAATCACCGAAGCGCCCGCCAGAGACAGCGAACCGGCAATCGACAGCGCCGGGGAGTCACGCACATCGTCAGAGTTCGGCTTGAAGGCCGCACCCAGCACCGTCACGGTATGGCCGAGCAGCGAGCCGCCGAAGCTGGCGCGCACCAGGTCAACGGTCTTTTCACGGCGACGCATGTTAATTGCATCGACCTCGCGCAAGAAGGTCAGCGCCTGGTCAACGCCCAGCTCACCGGCGCGGGCCATGAATGCGCGGATATCCTTCGGCAGGCAACCGCCGCCGAAGCCCAGACCCGCGTTGAGGAAGCGGCGGCCAATTCGGGCGTCCATACCGATAGCGTCGGCAAGCGTAGTGATATCCGCACCTGTGACCTCACAGATTTCGGAGACCGCGTTGATGAAGGAAATCTTGGTGGCGAGGAATGCGTTTGCCGACACCTTCACCAGCTCTGCGGTGGCAGTGTCCGCGACGATAAGCGGCGTCTCGCGCTCGAAGATAGGACCGAAGCACTCGCGCAGGCTGTCCTCAGCGATTGACTCGACCTCCTGACCAGCACCATTGAGGATCATGCCCGGCTTCTGGGTGCCCAGCACCACACGGTCCGGCTCCAGGGTGTCCTTTACCGCGAAGCCCTCGCGCAGGAACTCCGGGTTCCAGGCGATCTCGAGGCTGGTGTTCTTCAACTGCTCATCACCGGCTGCGGCGCGCTCACCGATCATCTTCGCAGCCAGCTCCTGCAGGCGCGGTGCGGTACCGACGGGCACAGTGGACTTACCAAACACTAAATGCTTGCCGACGACGCGCTTAGCCAATTCGGTAATAGCTGCGTCCACATAGCGAACATCGGCGGCGTACGAGCCCTTAACCTGCGGAGTTCCGACACCTACGAAGTGGACGTTCGCAAATTCAACGGCTTCGTCGTAGTTAGTGGTGAAACGTAGTCGCCCCGACTCAACGTGCTTCTTTAGCAGTTCGGGCAAGCCAGGCTCAAAGAAAGGAACTTGGCCTGCGGACAATGCCTCAATCTTGGCGGGATCAACATCTACGCCGAGAACCTCGTGGCCTAACTCCGCCATCGCCGCGGCATGAGTGGCGCCTAGGTAACCCGTACCAATAACCGTAATACGCATAAGGGCTATTATTTATCGAAAGATAAAAGGCCATCAAGCCGATTTAACCCTTAAATGGTGTGAACTAAAGGCCCATATTTAGGCTTTTCACCTGCGAAAACTCTTTATTGAACAATTGTTTCCATTTCTTCACCGAGAATTCACTCGGGGCTATTCACAATTCATTTATATTCCGAGTTCATATCCCGAGTTTCAGGTGCCTTATTCCTCATCGCGGAAGTTCAGGTACGCACGCGACGGCGTCGGGCCGCGCTGCCCCTGATACTTCGAACCGAGCTTGCCGGAACCGTAAGGCACCTCTGCCGGCGAGGACATCTTGAACAGTGCCAGCTGGCCGACCTTCATGTTCGGCCACAGTGCGATAGGCAAGTTCGCCACATTGGATAGCTCCAGCGTGATGTGGCCTGAAAACCCTGGGTCAATAAAGCCGGCGGTCGAGTGCGTTGCCAGGCCCAGACGCCCCAGCGAAGACTTACCTTCCAGGCGGCCTGCTAGGTGCGGAGGAATAGTGAAGTACTCCAGGGTCGATGCCAGGACGAATTCGCCCGGGTGAAGAATGAAGGGCTGCCCTTCTGGAACCTCGTGCGGGGACGTCAGTTCTTCCTGCGGCAACTTCGGATCGATGTGCGTGTACTGCGAGTTGTTAAAAACTCGGAAGAACTTGTCCAGACGCACGTCGATGGACGAAGGCTGAATCATCTTCGGGTCAAAAGGATCAATGCCGAGATGGCCGGAGCCTTCGGCATCGATAGCGGCACGAATATCACGATCTGAGAGCAACACATAGACCAGCTTAACCGCTCTGTAATACACAGCGTGTGCGGGTTACAGGATATGCCCGCACTGAATCCCCCGGGAAGGACTGGATAAGGTCCTACAAGGAGATCAGCGATTAACCCGAAAAGACGGACAGAGGGTCTTCAAGACCAATTTTTTCGACACGAATCGAGAGTGCTACATTGAAGTTACAGAGGGCGACTGATTGCCTGCATGCCACACCTACTGTGCCAATCCCGTGGCGTGCTTTTAATCATTCCGCCTACTGTGTGCCGATGTAGTTCAATGGTAGAACTCCTGCTTCCCAAGCAGGCGGCGCGGGTTCGATTCCCGTCATCGGCTCCGCCCAATGAGGCTCAGCGTCAAGCTGAGCCTCATTTTTGTTTCCGCTGTTTTCAGCTACATCCCGCGGTACCACAACAACCAAACAACTCCGATTAGCACATCCGAGTAACACTCTTGCACAGCACAAACCCATTAGAAACTACTTCTGAAATCATGTAAGTGTTACTGCTATGGCTTCCTTTTTGTACAAAATCGGTAGATCCGCTTATCTTCACCGCTGGCGATTCCTCATTGTATGGCTGCTGCTCATCGCGGGCATGGGTACCGCGACGGCAACGCTGTACAGCGGCACGTCTGAGAACTTCACCTTTCCCGGCCTTGAGTCAGTTGAAACTCAAGAAGAGATTCAGCAGCGCTTTGCCACCGATGAAGATCAGCTAAGCGCACCCACGGGCACTGTGGTCATTCAAGCTCCAGAAGGCAAGACCCTCGAGGACCCAGCTATTGCAGGCGAGGTCGATGAGCTCGTCGCCGCAATGCGGAGCACCGAAGGGCTGACGAAGACCGAAGAAATTGTCCCGCCCATCATGGCGGCTGAGGGGATGAAGCAGCAGGCCATCCCGGCAATGCAAGCTCAGGGATTCCCTGAGGAGCAGATCAATTCGAACCTGGAGGCCGTCTCCCCACTGAGTGCCGATAAGACCACCGGCACCATTTCCGTGACTTTCGATGCTGCGACCAGCATGGATATCGAAAGTGGAGTCCGGGATGCGTTCACGGAAACCGTCGAAAAGCACAAGGGCGATCTGAACGTCGCCTGGTCCGGTAACGCGTTCCAAATGAGCGAGATTTCCGCCACTGCGGAGATTATCGGCATCATCGTGGCCGCAATCGTGCTCATTGTTGCCTTCGGAAGCTTCGTCGCCGCTGGACTGCCGCTGCTGTCGGCTGTCATCGGCCTGGGAATTGGCATGGCGGGCATCTTCGCCGCCACCGCTTTCACCGACACCATCTCCACCATGACACCGACGCTGGCGTCGATGATTGGTCTGGCTGTCGGCATCGACTACGCGCTGTTTATCGTGGCTCGCTTCCGCAACGAGCTGGTTGCACACGTCGATGGCTCGAACCTTGAGCCGAAGGAACTGGCCGCCGAGCTCAAGAAAATCCCACGCGAGGAGCGTGCACATCTGGCGGGCCTGGCCGTCGGCAAGGCTGGTTCCGCAGTGGTATTCGCAGGCCTCACCGTGCTGATTGCTCTTGCGGCACTGTCGATCATCAACATCCCGTTCCTGACCGCAATGGCGCTGGCCGCAGCATTTACCGTCGCTATGGCGGTGCTCGTTGCCATCACGTTGCTGCCGGCTATTCTCGGCCTGTTCGGCACCAAGGTTTTCGCCGGTCGCGCGCCATTTGTGAAGGCACCGGACCCGGAGAACGACACCCCGACCATGGGCCTGAAGTGGGTCCGCATCGTGCGCAAGCGTCCGCTGGCGTTCGTCCTGGGCACGGCAGTTGTCCTAATCCTGCTGGCCATCCCGGCTACCAACCTCCGTTTGGCCATGCCTTCTGACGGCATGATGGCCAAGGGCACTCCTAACCGCACGGCCTACGAAATGACCGAAGACGCTTTCGGCCCCGGCCGCAACTCCCCGATGATTGCGCTGGTGGACTACAAGGATCTCGCCGCACCGGAAAAGCAGAACGCCATGATGGCTGCCCTGACGGAGCTGCAGAGCGTCGATGGTGTGGTAAATGCTCAGGTCATCGCCACCAATGGCAATCCGCAGGATCCGAGCGATCTCGGTGATGCCGCCCAGGTTCTAATCACCCCGGCGTACAGCGCGACCGATGACCGCGCTGCTGACCTGCTGCAGTCCATCCGCGATACAGAGGACAAGTACAACGAGGACACGGGCGCCCGCTACTCCATCACCGGTGTTTCGCCCATGTACGAGGACATCTCGCAGCGGCTTTCCGACGTGCTGTTGCCCTACATCGGCATCGTGCTGGTCCTGGCCTTCCTGCTGTTGATGCTCGTCTTCCGCTCCATCTGGGTACCACTGGTGGCAGCTCTCGGCTTCGCACTGTCTGTGGCCGCAACCTTTGGTGTCACGGTGGCTCTGTGGCAGGAGGGCGCCCTGGGCATCATCGATGACCCGCAGCCGCTGATTTCCTTCCTGCCGATCATGCTGATTGGTATCGTCTTCGGCCTGGCCATGGACTACCAGGTGTTCCTGGTTACCCGTATGCGTGAGGGCTGGGCGCACGGCAAGACAGCTGCTAATGCAACGTCCAACGGTTTCAAACACGGTGCTCGCGTGGTCACCGCTGCGGCACTGATTATGATTTCGGTGTTCGCCGCCTTCATCCTGATGGATGAACCGTTCATTAAGGTCATGGGCTTTGCCCTGGCAGCCGCAGTTCTCTTCGATGCCTTCATCGTCCGCATGACATTCATCCCGGCCATGATGTTCCTGCTCGGCGAGCGCGCCTGGAAGATTCCGCGCTGGTTGGACAAGATCCTCCCATCCGTGGATGTGGAGGGTGAGAACCTCAATAAGCAGTTCGGAAATGCTGAGGTGACCACTACAACTGAGGTAGCTACTGAAGCCAAGTAGCACCAGCTAGACAGCCATAAGCCCCGCCTCGACTCCAGTTTCGGAGGAGTCGGTGCGGGGCTTTTGCCTACGTGCGGGGCTTTTGCGCGGGCACGGTTTATACCAAAGACAACGGCAAAGCCTAAGTCGATGGCGCGGTATATCTCAGCCACCGCAATACTGCTTTGACACGACGGTTGTTATCTTCCGGTTGGAAGCCGAGCTTCAAGAACACATTCGCCACATGTTTACTCACAGCGCCTGCGGTTAGTACCAGGCGTTTTTCTATTTCCTTATTACTGAGTCCCTGCGCCATCAGGTCGAGCACTTCGCGCTCACGTGGAGTCAGCTCGGCGATGCCGTCCTGCTTTGCGGCCAGTAGCGTCGCAACCACTTCAGAATCGACCACGGTACCGCCACCACGCACTTCTTCCAGCGCCGCAACGAAGTGGTCGACATCCGAGACGCGTTCCTTAAGCAGGTACCCAAAGCCACCATGCTGCAGCAGGCGATCTAAGTAACTGGCCGCCACGTATTGGCTGAGCACCACAACCGGCTGGTCGGGGTTGTCCTGGCGAAGTGTGGAGACCGCGAGCAGTCCGTCGTCACGCATGTTCGGCGGCATTCGGACATCGGTGACGATGACATCGAACACCTGCCCTTCGGCGGTGGCGAGCAGCTGATCCGCATCGCCGACGGCGACGACCTCGTGCCCCAGTGCCCGCAGCAGGCCGGTCAGCCCCTCGCGCAGGAGTACGGAGTCCTCTGCCAGCAGTACTTTCATCGCGTCCTTCCTTGGCGAATCGGCAGTTCCAGCAGCAATTGGGCTCCACCGTCGGCGTTGGTGAGTTCCACGGTTCCACCGAGCGCTGCCGCCCGTTCGCGCAGGCCCGCAATGCCGGTTCCACTGTCATGCTTTACGACGTCTACAGCGTCTGCACTCGTTGGTTTTTCCAGGCCTTCGCCATTGTCGCGCACAGTGACCGTAAGCGTACCCAGATGGGACACGAGCGCCTTCTTCGGAGTCTGAACCCCGAGAGTGATATCAGCTCGATCGGCATGGCCATGCTTGGTGGCGTTGGTCAGCCCCTCCGCTGCGCAGTGGTAAGCGAGCAGCGCTGTGGTTTCATCAATCGGGCCGAAGTCGGAGACACCGTCCTCACGAACAGAAACCTCCATGCCAGAGTGCGCTGCCAATTCCTCTACTGCTGCGACTAGGCCATTTTCGAAAAGCACTGGCGGGGCAATGCCAAGCACCACGGAGCGCAGCTGCGCAAGAGCCTGCGTTGCATTGCGGTCGGCGGCGGAGAGTGCCTCGGCTACCTTTTCCTCAGTCTTACCCATGCGAGCAGCGGCAATGTTGAGTTTCAAGGCGGTCAGGTGCTGCTGCGGACCGTCGTGAAGCTCGCGCTCAATGCGACGGCGCTCGCCTGAGAAGGAGTCAATGAGCACATCGCGGGACTGGCTGACTTCCTCGCTGGATGGTGCGAGGATGACGCGGGAGAGCCAAATGGACAGCAGGCCGGCACCGAGGTTGATGGCGATGGTCAGCACCAAAAAGACGATGGCGAAAACCCAGGCAACACCGATTTTCTGTGTGGGGTCTGTCAGAGTCCAGCTGAAAAACTCCACTTCATCAACCAGGAATGGTGCGCCAAAAAGTACACCAACAGTGAACCCGCCGCCGACCCACGCTATGAAGGTGACAAAGCCAATGGCCAACTGGACAAGCAGGTTGACGAAGTTGCGGATGTCGAACCAGCGATTGGTCACGCGGTTGGCGATTGGGGTGCCGGACCACGATGCTGCCCAGCGGGAGAGCCAATCGGCACCGCGGCCAATGAGCGGAATCCAGGGCAGAAGAAAAGCGGAGACAATCAATCCCGGAATGAACAGCAGTCCGAGAATAAAACTCCAGGCCAGCGCGATTAAATTCGTTTTCTTTGTCATAGGTTCAAAGCTAAGTTGGCCCGTGTCCAAATACAGTGGAGCTAACTCCCCTAAATTCAGTCGAGCTGAATACGTCCCGGCTTCTTTTCGCCGATACCTCGATCGGCCAGTTCGTCATCAATGTACGTTGGCCGACCGACAATCAACCCAAGCACTGCTAGCACCACCGTGGTGCCAAGCAGCACGACCAGAATCGGCGTCCACGCTTCCGTCGTTCCAGCGGCCACACCCACCAGGAATGGCCCGACTGCGGAGAAAATGTAGCCGATTGGCTGCACGAAGCCGGACAGTCGCGCGGTCAGCTCATGGCTGCGCGTGCGGCCCGGAATCAGCGCGATGGCCATGGGGAAACAAAAACCACCTACACCCAGCAGGAATGCAGCGCCAATGGCGTACCCCACACCAGTTTCCGCCGCTCCCCGCTGGTCGATCAGAATCATCAACGCATACCCGAGGAAGAAAAGGCAGCCGAGACCAAAGGCGACGTAGGACATGGTGCGGAGCCGTGCAATCAGCGGCGGCATCAGCAAACCGCCGATGATGCCCAGCCCTTGAACAATCATGGACGCTGCAGTGGCTATGTTTACGCTGATGCCTGCGTCGATAAGCATTTTCGGCATCCAGCCCATGAGCACGTAGGCGTTCATCGACTGCACGCCGAAGAAAACTGCCAGCGCAATGGCTGTCGGTGACTTCCAGATTGGTGTGCTTGCCGAGGCACTGACCGGCGCCTTCGGGTAGTCGAATCCGATGCGTGCACACAGCGGCAACCACACGACGAGCTGCACCAGGGCGGTGATTGCCCATGCGGCAAGCGCCCAGCGCCACATTTCGATACCACCTGCAGATGTCTCGGGAGAATCGCTAATCAAAAATGCCGTCGCCGGCCCCAGTCCACCGCCGAGGGCAAGCATGCTGGAGTACAGCATCATCAGCACGACCGTTTGGCGACCGCCGTGCACCTTAATCCACGCAGGTAGCAGCACATTTCCCAGTGCAATGCCCGCAACCGACAACGCGGTAAACAACAGAAATAGCCAGATGCTGCTCACCCACGGGCGCACCGCAAGGCCGACGAATAGCAACGTCGCAGACAGTGTAAGCGCGCCGCTTAAGCCCATCCGCTTGCCGACGGACACCGCGGACAACCCAATCGCGAAAAACGCGAGCCCCGGAATGGCCGTAATCAGACCACCAAAGGCGGAGGATGCGCCGAGGTCGGAGAGGAGCTGATCGAGCACCGGACCAATCGACGCAATACTCGGGCGCAAGTTCAGCGCCGCAACGATTACGGCGATAACAAGAACGGGAACGCTGAGCGCGATGACATTCTTCGAGGCCCCAGAAGCTTTTGGTTGAGGTTGCCCTGGATTTTGTTCTGCTGCCATAACAATGGACGTTACCGCTTCCTGTTAATGACTCTCTAGCTGATTCAAGCCGCTCGTTCGGAGTAGCTTTAAAGATTGACGTACTCGATGTCGCTGTTGTCCTATCCTGGATTACAGCGACATCTCTTTTTCTGTATCTATTGACAGTTTTTCGGCTATCTCTGACGTAAGGATTGAACTCGAAAATGGTTGAACCGATTTCTGATTCCATGCTCATTGCCTACGACGGCTCCGACGAAGCCAAGCGGGCGCTGGCCTACGCCGGAAAACTGCTGCGCGTTAAGAAGGCCTACATTCTGACGGCCTGGGAGCCTCTACAGCGTGCTGCAGCACGCACTGCTGGCGCCTCTGGCATGATGCAGCCCGACTGGGACGCCACTACTGAAGACGGCGATCCCGCTCACGACGAGGCCGTCCGTATTTGCCGTGAGGGTGTGCAGATTGCCGCTGAGGCCGGCTTCGTCGCGGAGCCCTACTTGGTAGAGACTGAAACTACTATCTGGTCGGCCATCGTCGATGCAGCTCACGACCTCGATGCGGGCGTGATTATCTCCGGCACTCGCGGTGTGACTGGCTTGCGTGGTCTGTTTACCGCCTCGACCTCTGACGCGTTGCTGAAGAATGCTGGCCGCCCGGTCCTCGTCGTTCCCGGGGAAAAGGAATAATTTCTAGAAAATTTTTAAAAACTTACTTAGCTGATAGAAAATGGGTTAATCTCTCAACTAAGAAAACTCAATGACCGCTGAAACCACCCAAAGTTCAAGGCAGGGAGAGATTCCCAGCTGTTCCACTGGTTTACAGAAGTCACAGAGTGTAGTTTTATAAACAGTATTGACTTAATGCACACGAGGAGTCCTCAACATGGCATACGAAACTGATTCCGAGCAGCGTCGTAGCGTTGGCCCTGCCCTGGCCTCGGCGCTCATTGGCGCCCTTCTCGGTGGTGCCGCTATCTTCGGCATCGGCCAGGCTCTGACCGAAGACCGAATTCCGGAAGCACAGGCTGTTTCCACCGATGACGCTCTGCTTGGCGGTGTCGAGTACGGTCAGCGTTAAGCCCTTAACGCTACCCCTCCTTTAACGCTATGCCCACCTTTGTTCGAGCGCGTAAGCGCGTGCTTGTACCTTGGTGGGTTTTGCTGTGCCTGCTGGCATTCATCCAGTCCCCCGGCAAGACTGTCGCTGACACAAAGCACGACCTGACAGAAGACCCCATCGGGTTTTTGTCCGCCTCGCTCAACATGTGGTCAGACACCATGCCACTGGGACAGCTCCAAAACCAGGCATATGGCTATCTCTTTCCACAGGGCGCATTCTTCGCGCTGTTCAGCTTGCTGCCCGATGTCCTAGCGCCCGGCTGGCTGATCCAGGCGCTGTGGTGGAGCCTTACTCTCTGCTTGGCTTTTACCGGCGCATATCGCGTGGCCGAAGCTATAGGCGTCGGCACGCATACCTCTCGCGTACTGGCGGCGTTATTGTACGCGTTGTCGCCGCGTGTGATTACGACCTTGGGCGCGATTTCGTCCGAGACCTGGCCCGTAGCGCTGGCACCGTGGATTCTGCTTCCGCTCCTGCGGGTCGCGGCCCGGCGCGAGGAACTGCCCTGGCGTGCGACTGCCCGTGCCGTATTGCTGTCCGGTCTAGCGGTACTGTGCACTGGCGCGGTCAATGCGGTCAGTACAGCTGCGGCTTGCATCCCCGCAGGTCTGATGCTGCTCTTCTTCGCTTTTACGGGGCCTCGCCGCGGGCGTGCGTGGGCGATGCTCGGCGGTTGGCTGGCTGCGTGTGCAGCGGTCAGCATGTGGTGGATTGTGCCACTACTGCTGCTGGGCAAGTACTCACCACCGTTTACGGACTACATCGAGTCATCCGGCTTGACCACTCGTTGGTTGAGTCTCGGCGAGACGCTCCGCGGCTCCACTTCGTGGACCCCGTTTGTCTCTTTCGAGCGAGTGGGCGGAAATGCGCTGGTCGCGGAGCCCATTCTCATTTACGCCACTCTGGCCGTAGCGGCGATTGGTCTGCTTGGCTTGGTCATGCGCTCACTGCCGCTGCGTCGGATGTGGCTGATGATGCTGATGATCGGGCTTGTCATCGTGGCGGCCTGGACGGAGCCATTCGGGCTGGTGTGGGAATCGGCTCGAGAGGTGCTCGATTCCACGCTCGCAGCAGTACGCAACCTGCACAAATTCGACACTATTGTGCGCCTGCCGCTTGTTATCGGCTTCGCTCATGCGACAGCCCAGCTGCCATGGCCGTGGCGAGAGCCGGCGAACGAGCACAAGAACGAGACGGCGAGCGATTCAGCAGCCACTGGCTGGCAGCAGTGGCTGCACCCTGAGAAGCACCCGCGCGCTATCGCATCGATGCTGGTTCTGGTGGTTATCGCCAGTGCCACCGCACCTGCGTGGAGCGCACGCCTCGCTCCGACAGGTGGTTTTTCCGAGGTTCCGGGCTACTGGCACGAAGCGGCCGACTGGCTGAATGCGCAGGGCGAGGACACCCGCACGCTGGTGGTGCCGTCATCGCCATTTGCTGATCAGACATGGGGCAATACTCGCGACGAACCGCTCCAGCCGCTTGCCGACGTGCCCTGGGCCGTCCGCGATACGGTGCCGCTAGTGCCTCCAGAGGCGATTCGTGGCCTCGATGGTCTGCGCAATTCACTGACTCGGGGCCGTGAGGTACCGGCACTGGATGCCACCCTGCGCAACAACGGTATCGGCTACGTGCTGGTCCGCCACGACTTGAGAGTTACCTCGAGGGGCGATTCGCTGCGCGCCATCACTTCCACGCTGCAGGACTCTCCGACCATGGAAAAGGTGGCGGAGTTCGCGGACGAGGACGGCCATACCGCTATCCAGATTTGGGGTGCGGGCCCGAAGGAGCTGCGCAATCACGCACTTTCACCGCGGTTGGTGGACACTACCCAGGTGCCGCTGGTCGCCGGCGGCCCCGAAGTGCTCCCGCGGCTTGACGAAGTCGATTCCGATGCTCCGGTGCGCATCCTGTCTGGCAAGGATGCCGGCACTGTCACCGACACACCCGCCCGCCGCGGCCGCAACTATGGTGAAGTCGTCGGTGCGGAGTCAGCAATCCTGGCCGAAGATGAGGACTCATATGTCCGCAACCTCGTTCCGGACTACCCCGTCGTGGGACTGCCACTGACGCAGACAGTAACGGGTCGCGCCACAATTGAGGTTTCGTCGTCGGCCTCTGAGCCATACAACGTCGGTGGTGCATCGGCTGACCACTCGGTCAACGCAATGCTCGACGGCGACACCACCACCTGGTGGGAACCCTTGGCGGGCAAGAGCCAGGCTGAATGGGTCAAACTGTCATGGAAGGAACCGACCGATAACGCAGTGCTCAGCCTGACCGGTGCTCGCGTTCCAGTGCAACTGCGCATCCAGACTGATACGGCTTCGAGCTCCGTACAGTTGGTCCCGGGTGAGACGACTCGTATTCCGCTGCCCGGCGGCAAGACCACATCTGTGCTCATCACAGCGAAGATTGCTCCTGTAGGCTTTGCTATCTCCGAGCTAGGCCTGGTGATTCCACAGCGGAACACTGGCTTCGACGCATTCGAATCCAGCAGTCCCGATTCCGACGAAGATACAGAGCCTTCCACCGAGGATATCGCGGAGGACCTCACGCCGGTTCGTGTCCCGGTGGTGCCGAATTCCTCATCGCTGGCACAGCGTTGGGTCTTTGGTCAGGAGATTCATGAGGGCACGCTGGTGCGCCTGTTCACCGTTCCAAAGCCGGTAAAGGTAAAGGTCGATGCTGATACCTGCCGCAGCCGCATCGGAGCCCCGTGGGCCAGCCTCCAGCGCGGTGACGGCTCTGATCACCGCGAGCTGACCTGTGGTGAAGAGATTGAGCTCTCACCGGGGCCATGGCGCATCGATGCCAAGTCCGATTGGGTGTCGCTCACCTCGACTGACTACTTCGCGCCGTCAGCTGAGCAGCAGAAAGTGACGCCAATCGATCTGAACAATCCCATTGACGCTGCCGACCACGATCGCATCGTGTGGTTGCCCATCTCCGTCAATGCCGGCCATGAGCTCCGTGTCGGAGGCGCCGCCATGAAGCCGGTAACGGTCTCTGGTTGGCAGCAGGGTTGGACGATTCCGGCCGGTATTGGTGGTGCAGTCGAGCTGACCTACCCACCGCAGCAGACCTGGCGTACTGGCATCCTCGCAGGCGGCGCACTCGCAACCGTGTACGCACTGGCCGCTGTGGGGCTGGCTTTCGCTTGGCGACGCTTCGCTCTCACCTCCCCGATTCCCGCATCTTCACTGAGCAATGACTTGCCGCGGGCGGCTATTGGCATTGCGGCTGCCGCGACAGTGACGCTGGTATCCAGCTGGCCTGGCGTGGTCATTGCCCTCGTGGTGGTTGCCGCTACCCTTGGTGGGACTTTCTGGGTACGGAAGCGTGGGGACGTCGTCAAGCCGTGGCTGAACGTGCGAAACGCACTGATTGTGGCGCTTGCTGCGACGATGACGATTGCGGGCATGGTGCTGGCCGCGAACCCGTGGCCGAAGGATGCCTACGCCGGCGCTGGCTGGCCGCTGCAGTTACTGCTGACGGCGGCGCTGACGATCGTGGCGTGCTGCTCGATGCTTTCCGGTGGCGGTGCTGATGACGGCACCGACAGCGACGTCAAGAACACCGACAACACCGCTGATTAAGAGCCGTTAGCGGTTGACCCAGACGCGTGCGAAGAAGCGGCGGGCAGGTTCCTCGACGAGCGCGTAGGAGGCGGCGGCCACTGGAATCGACAGTGCGACCGTAACAATGGTGACACTGAGCAGATGGCCGGTAAATAGCTTCACACCAAGCAGCGGGAATGCGATGGAGAGCATCGCCACGTGCCAGAGGAAGATGCCGTACGACCAGCGTCCCAGCGCCTGCATGATGGGGTGTTCGAGGAAGCGCGACTCCGGCGCCATCGTCCAGGGGCCGATGATGGCGGCACCGAAGACCAGCCCGCACAGCTGACGGCGAGTGAATTCCCAGTTGGTGAGCTCGACTAGCCCTTCGGGCCCCAGGTAGGAAGCCAGGACCAGCGCACCAACGGCGATCGCCAGCCACAGTGGGCGGCGGCGAGCCCAGCGCTGCATGGTTACCACCCTCGCGCGGGCAGCATCGGTATCGACGCCCTGGAGCGATTCCAGCTCGGCGAGAATCATGCCAGCTGCGAACCAGGAAAAGTATGCAATCGGCTGAATATGCGGGTTAACGCCTTCTGGGTACGGCAGTGGCAGGTAGGGCCAGCCGAAGCTCAAGATTGCGAGCAGGGAAATTGTCACTATGCGGCGCCCCTGCTGGCGATGCGGGTCCAACCGGCTAAGCCCGATGGCAAACAGCGGCAGCGCGATGTAGAACGCGACCTCCACTGACAATGACCACAGGTGCGTCAACCCACCGTGCAGAGAGCCGGAGAAATACACCTGTGTCAGCGTCAGGTTTGTCAGCCAAATCTTGAGATCCGCGCCACGCCCCACCGGCAGTGCGATGAGCACAATAAGCACCAGCACCCAGTACGCAGGCATAATGCGCGCGACGCGCTTCTTGTAGTACTTCGCCCAGCTCTTATTCCGTCCGCCGTCGGCATCGGCCAATGCTTTACGACGGGGGGTTCCGCCATAACCCGAGCGGTGAGAACGCCACAACAGGAATCCGGACAGCACGAAGAAAACGGCCACGAAGAAGTCGAAGCGGCCGAGGATACGCTCCCACAGGGCTCCCACATCATGCCCGGTCTGGAATGCGACGTGCGTACCGATGATGCCCATCGAAGCCACAGCCCGCAGCCCCTCCAGCGAGGGCAGGAAGCCTGGGCGGAATGTGGTGGCAGTGCTCGATACAGTGCTGGATGCAGTGCTCGGCGTAGAGTTCGGCACAGAGCTCGACGCTGTGTCTTGCCTAGCGTTCGGCGCTGCCGCAAATGCCTTGGACGTCATAGTACTTTCTTACACGGATACCGGAATGAGTAAAATTACTTGCATTCTATTATGAAATAAGTCCTGTTCAGGCCGGTTTTTCCAAAACTCTTTTGTTTTCCTGACAAGTTATTTTTAAAAAACACACCACATAACTTCTAACTTCCTGCTAGGTTTTGCAGCAGAAAGTTACGTACAGTTAAAGGACTATCCGCTGATGAAGAGAACTCTCGGACATGCACTGATTATCATCGGTGCTGCATTGATTGTCATTGCCGTCCTTCTGCCAACCTTCCTGGTGCCTCGCCTCCGGGGCATCCCACTTGACACTGTGAGCGACACCATCACGGAGGTGCGCGACGGCACCCTGTTGGACTCCAGCCAGCTGGGCAAGAATGAGCCAACGCCAAACCGCAAGAATGACCCGCGTTGCAAGGCAGAGACGGACGAAGAGAAGCGCGACCTCCCGGTCCACTGCTTCATCAACGACAAGACTCCGATGCAGTCGAAGCGCCACGTTGAGATCGAGGAGCCGGCTGACGACAAGATCGCAACCCTCCAGGTCGGTACCACCCTGCTGCGCGATGACCGCGAAGAGCCGAAGAACCTCATCAATGCGACCCTCGACCGCATCACTGTTGACCGCAGTACTGCGTACCCGGTAGATGACCCGATCTCCAGCGTTGCTATTAACGCACCCCAGGGTGGTTCGGACACCAAGCCGCCGACGTTCACCCGTCCGGGCATCCAGTACCAGTTCCCGTTTGGTGCCGAGAAGAAGTCCTACCCGTACTACGACGTCCAGGCGATGCGTAACTTCGAGATCGACTTCGTCGGTGAGGAAACTCAGGATGGCGTCAAGGTCTACAAGTACTCCATGACCATTCCGCCGCAGAACCTCTACGAGTCCCTGACCGAGCACTTCACTCGCGACGGCCGCAAGCTCACCGAGGCTGACAAGTCCTCGCTGGCTTCCATGCGCCTGAGCTTCCCGGCTCACAAGTGGGGCCTGGAGGGTGACGACGACGTCGAGTTGGATCGTTACTACACCAACGTCCGTACTGTTCGCGT
Organism: Corynebacterium sp. HMSC075F02; assembly: GCF_001838335.1. Classification (NCBI taxonomy): domain Bacteria; kingdom Bacillati; phylum Actinomycetota; class Actinomycetes; order Mycobacteriales; family Corynebacteriaceae; genus Corynebacterium; species Corynebacterium sp. HMSC075F02. Next base: position 209,273 of record NZ_KV836313.1, read on the forward strand.
CGAGCCAACCTCTGGCGTGATCGTCAACGGTACTGAAGAGATGTTCATGTTCTACGCCAAGGACGACAAAGAAGCGGAAGAAATTGCTTCCAAGGCTGGCCGTGAGAAGGAAGCCAAGGAGCAGAACCGCACCGCGATGAAGTACACCGCACAGTGGGACGAAGGCTCCAAGGGCCGTCAGATGGACCGTGCTAAGGAAGCCCGTAAGTCGCTGACTATCGGTGGCACTGTCGCACCGTGGATCCTCGGCATCCTCGGCCTGGTTCTCATCGTGATTGGCTTCCGCATTCGCAGCAAGTCTGCTTAAGGGACCAAGCCACGAGGCCCTTAAGATGCCTCAGGCACTCGCTTAGCTCGAGTTTCACTGAGGAAATCTAAAAATAATTTAATATAGGGCACGTGACACAACGTTTCCGCACTACTCTGACCCAGTCGGCTCGCTCTCATTCGGAGCGAGTCGCCTGGGTTTTTGTGTTGTCGTGGATTCTCTTACTGACCGCTGCCGTGTGCTGGCCTCTCTTTGTGCCGCACAAGGCCCCGGCTGAGGGTCGCTTTGGGACACCGATGTTTCTGCTGCGCGACATGGTCATCCCCAATCACCCACCGCTTACCGACGCGGCCCTGGGACTCGGCCCCGCTGCGGCACGAGCTGTTCCGCAGGACACCGCACTGTGGGCACTGGGCTACTTTGTGGATGCCAGCCATTGGGTGCGCTTCGCCATGGTCGGCGCCTGTTTGATTGGTGGTCTTGCAGCTGCTGAGCTCGCCCGCAGGTTCACTCGCCACGACTCTGGCACTAGTGGCGTATCCGGTGCCGGCCTTATCCCCATGACTCCGAGCTTGGCCAGTCAGCTGATCGCACCGACGATGCTGCTCTGGAACCCGTTCGTCGTCGAGCGTTTACTCCAGGGACAGTGGTCACTGGTCATCGCCGTATTGTTACTTCCGGCAGTAGTTCTGGCAACACAGATGGGTAGTGCTTTGTGGCGCACCAGCGCCATTGCCGCTGCGGGCCTCACACCGACTGGTGCCCTTTTAGCTGGTATCACCGGCATTGCTGCCGCCCGCAATAACCGCGACCGCGCTAGGATTGCGGCCACAACAGTGGCGGTCAGTTCACCGTGGCTGGTGGCATCTTTGCTGAACCCGAGTGCAGCTGGGTCCTCCGATGTTGCTGGCGCTGCCGCATTTGCGGCCCGAGCAGAGGCTCACGTCGGCACGCTCGGCAGCCTGTTGGGGCTGGGTGGCATCTGGAATAAGCAGGCTGTGCCACTGACGCGCGAGGCTGGTTTTTCGGCGATCATGGTGCTGGCACTCCTGGTGCTTATGGGGCTGGGATTCCGTCGTGTCTGGCATTCGCAAGAGCACTGGCGGGGGCTGATTATCGTCGGCGCCGTGAGCATTGTGCTCGTCGCTCTCGCCGCAACAACGCCGGGCATTTTGATGATGGGTTGGGCGCTCGAGCACATCCCGGGGGCGGGTCTGCTTCGCGATGCACAAAAGTGGATCGCGCTCGCTGTCCCCGCCTATGTCATCTTCGCCGCCAGCGGTGCGGAGTACCTGGCACGCCGCGCGCGCAGTGCCACCGCCAATATCGGCCAGTGGTTGGCTACTGGCGTCAGCGCGCTCATCATCATTGCCGCTGTCCCCACGCTGCCCGCCGATGTCGCTCCACTACGCCCCGTTCCGTCATGGGAGGGCTGGTCGGCGGTTTCCGGTGTCGTCGCGCTTGACGACGATCGCGTTGCGGTTCTGCCTGCCGGTTCTTACCGCATCATTGATGGGCGCCCTGTCCTCGACCCGGCTACGAAGATTTTGCCCGCTCCGGTGGTGAGCTCCGGCGAATTGATCGTCTCTGGGCAGTCGGTGTCTGGCGAGGGAGCCACAACCGTTGAGCGCACACTGCTCGGTGGCGCGAAGAGGCAGGAGGAGCTTACGTCTGCGCTCCAGAGCCTTCGGGACCAGGGCGTTGGCTGGGTCCTTGTGGAGAATTCGCCCGGCAACTTCGGCGATTCAGCTGACATTGTGGCAGCGCTAGATCCCGTCTATGAAACACCTGACCTGCAGCTATACCATGTCCCCGGCGTTATCGATCCGACCACAGAACCAAGCCAGGGGGCCTATGCAGCTGCGTGGATAGCCTTTGGAATCTGGACTCTTTGCCTGCTCGCTGGGCTGCTGGCGGGACTATTGGCTGGAGTAAAGGAAGCGCTACTGCCCCGCCGCAGGTAACAGATTGTCCAGAGTTGGGTTTTCCAAGACATTCAGAACTGCCTCGCCGGTTTTGTCCCAGCCAAATTCCGCAGCACGGGCGACGCAGGCCTTGGACATGGCGCGATGTAGTTCGCCGTTATCGAGAATCTGTCGTGTCTTGGTAATTAGGTCCGCTTCATCGCTGGCCAGCAGGCCAGTTTCACCGTCGTTGACCGAATCGCGCAATCCCGCTGAGGAGCGGTAACCGACCGTCGGCACGCCGTGCTGCGCCGATTCGATGACGGCGAGCCCCCAGCCCTCCTTGCGCGAAGGCATCAGATGCAGACATGCCTTGGAGAGGATGCGGTGTTTATCCGCCTCTGTGACCTGCCCGTGGAAGACCACGTGATCCGAAACGCCCTTGTCACGGGCGTATTCCACGAGGTTGTCGTGCCACCAGCCCGAGCCAATAACATCGAGAATCGCACCTGGACGATCCTGCACAAGATCTGCGAGCACATCGATGGCGTGCTCAATCTGCTTATGCGGGACCAATCGCGACAGCGTCACCAGATGCGGTGCCGGACCGTCGCACTCGGATAGGTCTGCCATGATTTCGGTCGACTGCAATTCCTCCGGAATCGGGTCCACACCATTGCGAATCACCGCGATGCGCCCCGGCGACACTCCGAGTTCTACCAGTTCAGCGGCACTTGGTTCGGAAACGGTGATGTAGCGGCTGCGGCGGTGAATCATCGGCGACAGACGCGACTCGATGAACCACCCCAGCTGGCTAATAATCGGCCCCGCCACTGGCCACTGTTCACGGTGGCAGTGATGTGTCAGGAGCACCGTCGGTGCGCCGGAGAAAATCCGCGCGAAAAAGGGGACACCGTTTTGGGTATCGACCACGACATCCGGCTTGCCGCCAAGCGCCTTGGCAATTGGCCCCACGCCAAATCGCGCGCCCAACATCGCGGTCCAGGAGCGCACGTAGACGGAGAAGTTTCCACCAGCGCGGGAGAAAGTCACGCCGTCACGACGCGAAAGGGCCGGTGCGCCTGGGTAACTGGCCGTGCGGAACACCACAGTGTGGCCTTGGTCGGCAAGGTAACCTGCGACGCGCTCCAAATAGCGCTCACTACCTCCACCTTCGGGATGACCAGTGTCGCGCCAACACAACAATAAGATTTTCATAACAATATGAGCCTAACGCTCGGCGCGGCTTTCGTTGCCGCTTTAGCTCAAATCCATACTCCCAAACCCAACCAGTCCATTAGATTGTTTGACGTGACCAGCTTTCGCTTTCCCGCTTTTATCGTCCCGCCCGCTCTGAAAGAGCTGCGCAGCTTTGCTACGCTGTCGCGCTCATTCGGTCTGCTCAACGACTTCAAATACGAGCAAACCGATCCCGATATCTTCTACGGGCACCTTGCCGAGGACACCATCGGCCTCCTAGAAGGCATCGCGGCTGGCGCGGATGGTTCAGTGGGCGCGGTGGATGCGAGGGGCACCGCTGGTACGGCGGAGCCGCCGGGCGCAGGGGGCACGTCGTCAAGCGTTACGACGAATACCGCACTGCGTGGCAAGCGCATCCTTGATGTCGGCGGCGGCCCGGGGTACTTTGGCCGAGCATTTGCCCAGCGTGGCGTGGAATATTACACCTGTGAACCAGATGTGGGCGAGATGGCGGCGGCGGGTATCAAGCTGGAGTCGTCGGTACGCGGATCGGGGCTGGAACTGCCGTTTCGCGATGATGCTTTTGACCTGACATACTCATCGAACGTTGCCGAGCACGTGCCCGAGCCATGGACGATGGGCGAGGAAATGCTGCGCGTGACCAAGCCGGGCGGACTGGTCGTTTACTCGTACACCATTTGGTACGGCCCGTTCGGCGGCCACGAGATGGGGATGACGCACTACCTGGGTGGCGACCGCGCGCGGCGCATGTATGAGAAGAAGCACGGCAAGCGGCCGAAGAACTACTTTGGCGAATCCCTGTTCAAGGTCGGTTGCGGCGAAGGGTTGAAGTGGGCGCGCGCTGCGGCGGAGGCCGGCGACTGCGAACTGCTGGCCGCATTCCCGCGCTACCACCCGTGGTGGGCCTGGTGGATGGTGCACGTGCCGGGGCTGCGCGAGTTCGCGGTGTCGAACCTGGTGCTAGTGCTGCGGAAGCGGTAGGGGGTCAGTTTCTCTCGGAGCGTGCTCCCCTGACTTCGTATCGTCTGCCACTAGACTGGGAGCTCAAGCATTTTTACTAATTGAGCGGGGATTTTCACTATGAGTGACGCAGACCGGGCACAGCTGCACAGGACTATTTGGAACATCGCCAACGACTTGCGTGGCAGCGTGGATGGTTGGGATTTTAAGTCTTATGTGCTCGGCATGATGTTCTACCGCTTTATCTCGGAGAAGCTCTCCGAGTACATCGATGACGGAGAACGCGCCGCTGGAAATAAGGACGCGGATTACGCTTCCCTTTCTGACAAGGATGCTGAGTGGGGACGCACCAGTATCGTCGAGGAAAAGGGCTACTTCATTTTGCCCTCTGAGTTGTTTACCAACGTCTGCAAGCAGGCAGCTGACGAACACTACCGCGAGAACCTCAATGAGCGACTGCAGCAGGTATTCAAAAATATCGAAGCATCTGCAAAAGGCACCGCTAGCGAAAGCGATCTTCAAGGGCTTTTCGACGACATCAACCTGGACAGCAACAAGCTTGGCAACTCGGTCATCGAACGCAATAACAAGATCTACGATCTGATGAAGCATATCGGCAATATGCCTCTCACGGTTAAAGCCGATGACAACTCCATCGACCTATTCGGTGATGCCTACGAATACTTGATGGGCATGTACGCCTCTCAGGCAGGCAAGTCCGGCGGCGAGTACTACACGCCGCAGGAAGTCTCTGAGCTGCTGACTCGAATCACTGTGGTGGGCAAGAAGAGTGTGAACAGGGTGTATGACCCGGCTGTTGGCTCCGGTTCACTGCTGTTGAAGTTCAAGAAGGTGCTGGGCGTGGGCGGTGTCCGCGAGGGCTACTACGGCCAGGAAATCAACCTGACCACGTATAACCTTGCGCGCATCAACATGTTTTTGCACGATGTGAACTTCAACAATTTCGACATTGCGCTGGGCAATACACTCACTGAACCTGCGCACTGGGATAACCAGCCGTTTGAGGCAATCGTGTCCAACCCGCCCTACTCCATCAAGTGGGAGGGCGATAACAATCCTCTGCTGATTAACGATCCGCGCTACGCACCGGCAGGCGTCCTTGCGCCGAAGTCAAAGGCTGACTTGGCTTTCACGATGCATATTCTCTCGTGGCTTGCGACGAATGGCACAGCCGCAATTGTTGAGTTCCCCGGTGTGCTTTACCGCGGCGGCGCGGAGAAGAAGATTCGCAAGTACCTGGTGGATAACAACTATGTCGATACGGTTATTCAGTTGCCGCCGGATCTTTTCTTCGGCACCACCATCGCAACCTGCATCATCGTGTTGAAGAAGTCGAAGAAGGACAATTCGGTCCTCTTCATTGACGCCTCCGCAGAGTTCGAGCGCAGTGGCAACAAGAACCGACTGAATGACAAGAACCAGAAGAAGATTCTGGATGCCTTCACTGCCCGAGAGGATGTGGAGTATTTCACCAAGCTGGTGCCCGCTGAGGAGATTGCGGATAACGACTACAACATCGCAGTTTCCTCCTACGTCGAACCCGAAGACACCCGCGAGGTCATTGACATCGTGGAGCTGAATAAGCAGATCGTTGGCATTGTGGAGCGCCAGTGCCAGCTGCGCGAGGCCATCGATGAGGTTGTGGCAGATCTTGAGGGAACCCGCACCGATGTCTGACATGAACGGCGACATGAGCATGGCGTCTGCGGGCGAGCTGGTGATGTTCCGCACGGACGACGGTGCTACTCGCATTGAGGTACGGCTTGTCGACGAAACCGTCTGGCTCACCCAGGCCCAAATGGTGGAGCTGTTTCAGTCGTCGAAGGCGAATGTCTCCGAACATATTAGGAATGTGTTTGCGGAAGGCGAGCTGCCCAGGTCAGAGGCAACTGTTCGGAAATTCCGAACAGTTCGACTCGAAGGCTCAAGGGAAGTTTCGCGCGAGCGGGAGCACTACAACCTCGACGTGATTATCTCCGTGGGCTACCGAGTGAGGTCCTTGCGGGGTACTCAGTTCCGGCAGTGGGCGCTAGGCGTTTTGCGCGAATACCTGATTAAGGGCTTCGCCATGGATGATGAGCGGCTGAAAGAGGGCGGTGGCGGAACATACTGGCGTGAATTGCTGGAGCGCATCCGCGATATTCGCTCTAGTGAGAAGGTCATTCATCGCCAGGTTCTAGATTTGTACGCCACCAGCGTGGATTACGATCCGCGCGCCGCTGTGAGTAAGCAGTTCTTTGCGACGGTCCAGAATAAACTTCATTTTGGTGCTCACGGCCACACGGCAGCCGAGGTGGTTTACGAACGTTCGGATGCCGCAAAGCCAAACATGGGGTTGACGAATTGGAAGGGCGAGCGCATCACCAAGGCTGAGGTGGAGATTGCCAAAAACTACCTTGCCGAGGATGAGCTAAAACGCCTGAATACCTTGGTTTCTGCCTACTTCGATGCGGCAGAATTCCGTGCGCAGATGCACCAGCCAACGTATATGGCGGACTGGATGGATCACCTCACCACAATGATTGCGGCGATGGGTGGCAAGTCCTTGGAGGGAGCAGGAACGGTTTCCCACCGCCAAGCGATACAGAAGGCCCATGCGGAATACGAGAAGTACAAAACTGTGATTGATACCCAACCGAGTGGTGTGGAACGGGATTACCTCAAGGAAATCACTGCAGTTCAGAAGCAGATTCAGCAACCACCGAAGGAGCAGAAGTGAACCAAATCGAAAAGCTCATCGAGGAACTCTGCCCGGATGGTGTGGAGTACAAACCGCTGGGCGAGGTTGGCACTTTCAGTCGTGGGGGTGGGGTCCAGAAGAAAGATTTCACCGAAAGCGGTATCGGCTGTATCCACTACGGACAGATTTATACCCACTACGGAATCTCGGCTACGGAAACTAAGTCATTTGTTTCCTCGTTAACATTCTCTAAAGCAAAGAAAGCTCAACCAGGCGACATTATCATCGCAGATACCAGTGAAAATGATGAAGATTTGTGCAAAGCAGTTGCTTGGCTAGGTGAAGATTCAGTCGCAGTTAGTAACCACACATTGATCTTTACAACTGAATTAAATCCTAAGTTTGTTTCATACTTTCTACGCTCACTACCTTTCCAGAAACAAAAACGAAAGTTTGTTTTCGGCACAAAGGTCCGCTCCATCTCGGGCACGAATATGGGGAAAATCCTCTTGCCATGCCCTCCTTTGGAAATCCAACAAGAAATCGTAAAAATTCTCGATACCTTCCAATCGCTGGAAGCGGAGCTGGAAGCGGAGCTGGAAGCGAGGAAAAAGCAAATTGGATTCTACCGCGACACACTAATCCACACTGACTCGCACCCCTTAATAAAATTTGAGGATATTGCAGAATTCAGGTACGGCCTAACTGCCACTGCCCAAGAAACAGGAAGTTACAGGTTTCTTCGAATTACAGATATTGATGGTAACGGAAAAATCAGAAACCAAGAACGCAAGTTTCTTGATCGCCAAGTAGTTGAGCAAAAATATGTTCTTTCTCCTGGGGATCTATTAATAGCCCGGACAGGAGCATCTTATGGCAAGTGTGCAATCACTGAAGGTGAAGAGCAGGCTGTTTATGCTTCGTTTCTGATTCGAATGAAAGTCGACGAAGAGATTGCAAATCCTCGTTTTGTTTGGCACTTCATGCAAAGCAATCATTACTGGCAGCAGGCTAATTTTTTGGTCAGCAAAGCAGGACAACCCCAATTCAATGCTAATGCGATTAAACGAGTGACTATCCCCGTCCCTCCCCTCGAAGAACAGCAGCGCATCGTCAATATTCTCGATAAGTTCGATGCACTTGTGAACGACCTCACCTCCGGCCTACCTGCCGAGATTGAAGCTCGCCGGAAGCAATACGAGTTCTACCGGGATCAACTACTCACGTTTAAGGAGCTTTCGGCATAAACCAGGGAGGCGTCGGCGAGTTCCAGCGGGACGCCGGACTTCCCTCGCTCCATCAGGTCAGCGATACTTCCGCATTCATCGCCCACCTCCGGATTGTCAGATTAGGCAGTGCCTAATCTGACAATGATTTCGGTTTCTACAGGGACCTTGACGGATTAGTGAGCCGATACCTGCGCGATCGGCCGTTGCCAATGGCAGTGACAATGCCGGTTTCTACCATGACGTCGATACAGGCCTTCACTGTGCCGCGGGAGCTTCCAGACAGAACCATGAGGTCACTTGTAGCGATATCCCCAACCTCACACAGCCACAACATCGCTGCTTTCTGGAGTTCATCCTGATCGGTGGTGAGGTACCGCGCAGGCAAGAATGGCGTCGGTTCAGCTTTGCGCAAGATTGCTCGGCATGTTTCGCCAAGCACCCACACTCCAGCATGGGGGACAATCAGCGGTTCACCCAGTACCGTCGTTTGTCGGGCTGCATCCAGGGCATTGTGAGCCGATTCAGGCCCGGCTTGCAGCCCACGCGCTACTTCCGCAACCGTGACAAATGGGCGCTGAAAAAGTAGATACAACACGATTGCAATGCGGTAATCTTCCTGCCGTGCTTGCGGGATTATCCTTGACATCAGCTCAAGAACGGGCAGCACGGGACTGCCACCCACCAAAGTCGTTTCCACAAACGGGCCCGCTACTTCTTCAATGGTGGGCGGCCGATGCCCCAGGGCAATCATCGATTGGTACATGCGATCCACCCCAACACCCTGCTTGTCTACGAGCCCAATTGCGCGATACACATCAGCCAGAGCGGGGTAACGAGCAGAACGGTTACTTAACACATTGTTTTCGGTGATTGCTCCTGGAAAACCACCGGGGCTTCGCACAATCAAGGTGCTGTCGAGCTCAATCCATCGCACATCAATGGCTTCGCTACGATTCCAATCGCGGTGAATCATGGCATTTAGCATCGCCTCACGCACTGCACCGCGTGGAATCTCTGGCACTGGCTTATGTACGAACCCCTCCACCACAGTGTTGTTTTTATTCACCACATTCAGAGCCTGCTCTATGTACGCAAGCTGCTCAAGACACGACTTCTCAGGTTCCGGCACCACTCTGTTAAGCACCTGACCACCGTGAACATCAAAAATGCTGAGCTCAATAACCGTACGCCCTGCCGAAGTAAATAGCTGCTTTCCTGCCATTGATAGGAATCCATTGGCATCAAGAGCACCAATGCCGTGCAGCACTTCTTGGTCGGTAAGCTCGGCAAACACTGGGTCCCATTTCCTGGCCAACGCCAGGGCACCGGGACGGACATCGGAAAGTGTTGCGGCACTAACCTGCGCCATTGAATCAAAGCCGTCCTGCGCACGCCGATACTCCCACCATTCCGACCGGTCCACCGGCTTGCACGAATCACCAACACGCCAACGCAGCCTGTTCCCAGTATCTTCAACGGGTTCAGAGGCTGCCGCAACATAAATGACAAGCACTCGCTGGCCCTGCACACGCTTTTCGACAACATCGGGCGCAATATCAATCCGGCTATAGATAGCCTGCCGCAACCAATCTATGTCCAGTTCGGTACCGATAATCCGCCCTGTTTTATCCTCGATTCCAACAATCAAGGCACCGCCACCAGGAGTATTGGCCATGCAGGCCACTTCGTCGGCAAGTTTGTCGGCAGCTGTCGGATTCTCCGACTTACCAGGTTCAATCTGGGAACCTCTACGTCGGCCAGCTTCCTCTTTGAAATCAATCGACTGGGTCTCTTTGGTTTTACGCACACAATCGTCGATTGCCGACTCCAAAATAGCGTCAACTTGAGCTATCAGCTGCTCCCGGCGAGCTTTCATTCCCGGCAAAGTCGGAGCCACAGCGAACCACCACCTGGGGATTGTTAGATTAGAGCCCCCTTATTCTAACAGCGGTTGTGGTTTTTGTGGGAACCTTGGTGGATTAGCTGCACGACCCCATGCTACCCCGGACTCTCTAAGATAGAGACTCATAAAAGTAACGCTTCAAATTAACACTATGGAAAAGGTGCTGGCAGCATGAACCAGGACGGCGTCGGCAAGCGACGAGTAACCAAGTACGACCCGATCGCTGTCGGTGAGCAGAGCACCGTCGTCGCGGAGTACCAGGCCGAGGAGCGCACCTCGGAGGACTACCAAACCGAGGCGCAACTGGAGCAGGAACTCATCGACATCCTCCAGTCGCAGGCCTACGACTACCTGCCTATCCACAGCGAAGCAGACCTCGTTGCCAACCTTCGCCGCCAACTAGAAACCCTCAACCACGTCACCTTCAGCGACGCGGAATGGGAACGGTTCTATCACACCTGCATCACCAGTGCCAACGACGGAATCAAGGAAAAGACCCGTCGCATCCACGAAGACCACATTCAGGTTCTTACGCGTGACGACGGCACGAGCAAAAACATCCGACTGCTGGATAAAGCAAATATCCATAACAACCGGCTGCAGGTCATTAACCAGTACGAGGTGGAAAAGGGCGAAAGCGGTGCGAAACACTCCAATCGTTACGACGTCACCATCCTGGTCAATGGCCTTCCCATGGTGCATATCGAACTCAAGCGTCGTGGCGTAGAGCTGCGTGAAGCCTTTAACCAGATCAGGCGCTACCAGCGTGACTCTTTCTGGTCTGGCGACGGTTTGTTCGATTATGTGCAGCTGTTTGTCATCAGTAACGGCACGCTGACCAAGTACTACTCCAACACCACCCGTGAACTGCACATCAAGGAAACGGGAGGAAAAGGCCGCCCAGCACGCGGTGCTAAGAGCTTTGAATTCACATCGTGGTGGGCTGACGCAAACAACCAACCCATCCGGGATCTTGTTGGCTTCACTAAGACATTCCTGTCCAAGCACTCGCTTCTCAATATTCTGACTAAGTTCTGCGTCTTCACCGCCGCGGAAGAACTACTGGTGATGCGCCCGTACCAGATTGTCGCTGCTGAGAAGATTCTGCAACGAATTGAGATTTCCAATAACTATCGTGAACGCCTTGGCACCACGGAGGCCGGCGGCTACATCTGGCACACGACCGGTTCGGGGAAAACCCTCACCTCATTCAAGACAGCACAGCTGGCTAGTAAACTCTCGCATGTCGATAAGGTCCTTTTTGTCGTCGACCGCAAGGACCTCGACTACCAAACCATGCGTGAGTATGACCGCTTCCAAAAGGGTGCTGCCAACTCCAACACCTCGACCGCCGTGCTGAAGAAGCAGCTGGAAGACGACGATGCGGCCATCATCATCACCACAATTCAGAAGCTGTCGAACTTCATCGCAGGCAACAAACACCACGATGTCTACAGCAAGCACGTAGTCATCATCTTCGACGAATGCCACCGCTCCCAATTCGGTGACATGCACACTGCCATCACGAAGGCATTCAAAAAGTACAACCTCTTCGGATTCACCGGAACGCCCATCTTCGCCGACAACTCCACCAGCGGCACCAAGGCCAACCTCAAAACCACCGAGCAGGCTTTCGGCAAACGACTCCACGCCTACACCATCGTTGACGCCATCACCGATAGAAATGTCCTGCCCTTCCGGATTGACTACGTCAACACCATCTCGGTTGGAAACGTTAAAGACAAGGAAGTCACAGGCATCGACACCGAAGGCGCACTCCTGGCGGAACCACGCCTGAAAAACGTCGTCGACTACACGCTCGAACACTTCGCGCAGAAAACGAAGCGGGAAACCTTCTACGAACACCGCGTTGTCGAGAACGTATCCGCCTCAGCAAAGGCCCGACACCGCGGTCGCATTAAGGAAATAAAGAAAAATCAACGAGTTCGTGGCTTCAATGCTATCTTCGCCACCGCTTCTGTTGAGGCTGCCTACACCTATTACAACCTCTTCAAAGAAGCGCAAGCGTCACTGCCGGAAGCAGAGCGGCTGAAGATCGCCATGATTTACTCATTCGCGCCAAATGAGGCCGAAAAGGATGAGTCACCGACGATTCCGTCGTCAAGCGAAAAGAAAAACGCTGCGGCAGCTACTGCCGTGGCCGACGAGACAGGCTTGCTCCGTGAAGAAGGCATGGAGCCCGAGCAGCTACCCAAGGTTGCGTGCGATTACCTGGAAGCGGCGATTGCCGACTACAACGGATATTTCAAGACCAACTACGACACCTCAGCCGAGAAATTCCAGAACTACTACAAAGACCTCTCCCTGCGAATGAAGAACAGGGAAGTCGATATGACCATCGTGGTCAACATGTTCCTCACCGGGTTCGATGCCACCACCTTGAACACCCTGTTCGTCGACAAGAACCTGAAATACCACGGGTTGATTCAGGCGTTCTCGCGTACCAACCGAATCCTCAACTCAGTCAAGACGTACGGCAACATTGTCTGCTTCCGAGACCTCGAAGATGCCACAAATGAGGCGCTGCGGCTCTTCGGCGACACCGATGCGCAAAGCGTAGTGCTGCTCAAGCCCTACGCTGAGTACTTTGCGGAATACGCCGAGCTAGTGAATCAGCTGCTCCAGGAATACCCGCTGGATAAGGTCATTGTTGGCGAGAAGGCGAAAAAAGAGTTCATCAAGCTTTTCGGCGCGATTCTGCGTGTCCAAAACATCCTGACCTCCTTCGACCAATTCGCCGATGACGCGCTGCTGACGCCTCGCCAGGAGCAAGACTACCGCAGTATCTACCTCGACCTGTTCGCGGAATTCCGTACTGAAAGCGACGGGGAACGGGAGTCCATCAACGAAGATGTGGTCTTCGAGATGGAGCTGATTAAGCAGGTAGAGATCAATGTCGACTACATTCTCATGCTCGTCGAGCAATACCGCGAAACCCACGGCAGTGACGAGAGAGAAGAAATTCGTGCCCAGATTTCTCGCGCTGCAAACTCCAGCCCATCACTGCGGAACAAGCGCGATCTGATTGAAGAATTTGTCAACACCGTGAGCCTGACACAGCCCGTTGACGAGCAGTGGGAGGAATTCATCAGGACCAAACGCACGGATGAACTCAATGCGATCATCACTGAAGAGAAGCTGCGGATGCCCACTGCGCAATCTTTCATTGAAGAGGCGCTAACCACTGGCATTGTCAGCACGCTTGGCACCGGAATTGTTCGAGTTCTTCCGCCAATGTCGCGGTTTACTCCAGGTAATGAGCGTGAAAAGGTCAAGACGCGGGTGCTTCAGCGCATCCAGGCCTTTGTCGAGCGCTATCGGAACTTGGGGTTCGCGGAGGATGATGGAGAGGCGGCTTGATGGTTGCGGGCGGGCTTTTGCGGGGCCTGGAGGGGCGGGCGTGGCAGCTGGACAGGCGTAACGATTGGACCTTCACATGACAGACCGTTACCGCCCCACTCTCGCGCCACATCACCAAAACTACTTATGTAATTACCCCCGGTTTCTCCCATACCCCCAGGTGAGAGACTACGGCGAGTCAACTTTCTCCCCAGCACCCCTCAAATCACCCCCGGCAATCCGCCATTCGTTATAGAGTGACGCACGACACTTTACGACGAATCTGTGAGGTAAAAACACATGACTTCCGCCACCATTCAGCCGGGCGGCGAAGCCTTCATCTACGAGGCAATTCGCACCCCGCGCGGCAAGGGCAAGAAGGACGGCTCCCTCCACGAGGTACGCCCGGTATCACTTCTCGTCGGCCTCATCGACGAAATTCGCAACCGCTTCCCGGAGCTGGATGAAGAACGCATCAGCGACCTCATCGTTGGCTGCGTCAGCCCGGTCGGCGACCAGGGTGCGGACATTGCCCGCACCGCAGCACTCACCGCAGGCCTGCCGTACCGCACCGGCGGTGTCCAGATCAACCGCTTCTGCGCTTCCGGCCTCTCCGCCATCAACTTGGCTGCTCAGAAGGTCCGCTCCGGCATGGACGAGCTCGTCCTCGCCGGTGGCGTCGAGTCCATGTCCCGCGTGCCAATGATGTCCGACGGCGGCGCAATGGCAATGGATGCACAGGTCTCGTTCGCAACTGACTTCGTCCCGCAGGGTATCTCCGCTGACCTGATTGCATCGCTCGACGGCTTTGACCGCGAGTCCCTCGACGAAATGGCAGCGCTCTCCCACGCCCGTGCCGCAAAGGCTTGGTCTGAGGGCCGCTTCGACCGCTCCGTCGTCCCAGTCAAGGACGCTAACGGCCTGACCATCCTCGACCGCGATGAGACCATCCGCGAAGGTGTCTCCGCAGAATCCCTCTCCGGCCTGCGCGCAGCCTTCACCATGATGGGCGAGCAGGGTGGCTTCGACGCAGTTGCACTGAAGAAGTACCCGCAGCTTGAGCGCATCAACCATGTCCACCACGCAGGTAACTCCTCCGGCATCGTCGATGGCGCTGCGCTGACTCTGGTCGGCTCTGAGAAGGCCGGCGCAGACATGGGTCTGACCCCGCGCGCACGCGTTGTCGCCACCGCCGTCAATGGTGTCGAGCCGACCATCATGCTGACCGGTATCGAGCCGGCTGTCCGCGAGGCTCTGGCCAAGGCCAACCTGACGGTCGACGATATCGACGTGTGGGAAATCAACGAGGCGTTTGCCGCCGTCGTCAAGCACGCTCAGCAGAACCTGGGCATCGACTACGACAAGCTCAACATCAACGGTGGCGCAATGGCCATGGGTCACCCGCTGGGTGCAACCGGTGCCATGATCACCGGCGCCGCAATCGACGAGCTGCACCGCACCGGTGGCCGCTACGCTCTCATCTCGCTCTGCGTGGCTGGCGGCATGGGTGTTGCAACCATCATCGAGCGCGTCTAAAGCAAACCGGAACGAAACTCACAGCGACAATTACCGCGGTCACACCGCGATAACCACAAAGGACTGACTGATTTATGAGCACAGATAACATGTTCCGGTGGGATCAGGACGACGCCGGAATCGTCACCCTCACCATGGATGACCCGAACGCACCGGTCAACACCATGAACAAGACTTTCCAGGACGACATCCGCGCCACCGTGGAGCGCCTGGAAAACGAAATTGGCGACGGCTCTGAGACCTCCATCAAGGGCATCATCATCACCTCTGCGAAGAAGACCTTCTTCGCAGGCGGCGACATCAAGCAGATGTCCAAGGCCACTGAGGACGATGCAGCTGACATGTTCAACATGGTCGAGGACATGAAGGCCTCCCTGCGTCGCCTGGAGAAGCTCCCGGTGCCGATTGTTGCTGCCATCAACGGCGCAGCACTGGGCGGCGGCCTCGAGGTCGCGCTGGCTGCTAACCACCGCGTTGCGGCTGATGCCCGCGGTTCCAAGATTGGCCTGCCAGAGGTCACCCTCGGCCTCCTGCCGGGTGGCGGCGGTGTCTCCCGCGTCGTTCGCATGCTGGGTATTCAGGACGCGCTGATGAAGGTCATTCTGACCGGCGCTCAGATGAACCCGGGCAAGGCCCTCGCAGCTGGTCTCGTTGACGAGGTTGTTGCTCCGGAGCAGCTCATTGACACTGCTCGAGCATGGCTGACCAGCGAAGATGCCAAGGCCGCACAGCCGTGGGACGAGAAGGGCTTCAAGATTCCGGGCGGCGACCCGAAGACTCCTAAGTTCGCAATGAACCTGCCGTCCTTCCCGGCAAACCTGACCAAGCAGCTCAAGGGCTCCCCGATGAAGGCTCCGCGCCTTGCGATGCAGGCTGCCATCGAGGGCTCTCAGGTCGACATCGACACCGCACTGCGTGTCGAGTCCCGCTACTTCACCGAGCTGGTCACCGGCACTCAGTCGAAGAACATGATGCAGGCGTTCTTCTTCGACCTCAATCACGCTCAGGGCGGCGGCTCCCGTCCGCTGCAGGCTGACGGCACCCCGTACCCGAAGCGCGAGTTCAAGAAGGTTGCCGTCGTTGGTGCCGGCATGATGGGCGCAGGTATTGCATACGTGTGTGCAAAGGCTGGCATGGAAGTTGTCCTGAAGGACATTTCCCTGGAAAACGCCGAGCGTGGCAAGGCCTACTCCGAGGGGCTGGAGGCGAAGGCTCTCAAGCGCGGTCGCACCACTGAGGAGAAGTCCGCAGCACTGCTGAACCGCATCAAGCCGACCGAGTCCTACGACGACCTGTCCGACGTCGATCTGGTCATCGAGGCCGTCTTCGAGAACACCGACCTCAAGCACAAGGTTCACGCCGAAATCGAGGCTGCGGTTCCGGAGACCTGCATCCTGGGCTCCAACACCTCCACCCTGCCAATCACCGAGCTGGCTTCCCACGTCAAGCGTGAGAAGGACTTCATCGGTCTGCACTTCTTCTCCCCGGTGGACAAGATGCAGCTGATTGAGATCATCTCCGGCGACAACACCGACCCGGCAATCCTCGCCGCTTCGCTGGACTTCGCTGTTGCAATTCGCAAGATTCCGATTGTCGTTACCGACTCCCGCGGTTTCTACACCTCCCGCGTCATCGGCACCGTCATCAACGAGGCCCTGCGCATGGTTGCCGAGGGCTACGACCCGGCCATCATCGAGGCCGCTGGTCGCCAGGCTGGTTACCCGGCACCGCAGCTCCAGCTTGCCGACGAGCTGAACCTCAAGCTCATGGAGAAGATCGCTGGCGAGACCCGCGCTGCCGCCGAGGCCGCAGGTCAGACCTTGGACGAGGGCGGCGTACCGGCTTTGGTCGAGGCCATGCTGCACAAGTTCGAGCGCCCGGGCAAGCTCGAGGGTAAGGGCTTCTACGAGTACGTCGACGGCAAGCGCTCCGGTCTCTGGCCGGGCCTGTTCAATGAGCTCCGTGAGGAGCTGAACATCGCCCCGATCGCTCCGGAGGACACCGACCTGCAGGAGCTGGTCGACCGCATGCTCTTCATCGAGGCCATCGAGACTCAGAAGTGCGTCGACGAGGGCGTTCTGCTTCACGACGCCGACGGCAACATCGGCTCCATCTTCGGTATCGGCTACCCGGCCTGGACCGGTGGTACTCGCCAGTTCATTAAGAACTACGACGGCGCCACTGTTGTCGACCCGGCCGCAGCTCACCCGGAGCGCCGCGGCGTCGCGGGCTTCGTCGAGCGCGCCGAAGAGCTGGCCGCTAAGCACGGTGAGCGCTTCAACGCTCCGGAGTCCCTGAAGAAGTAGGACTACCCCGAGCGCACCCCGGTTGCTGGAATTGTTCCAGTAACCGGGGTTTTTCGCCTTCGAGGCCACGTCAACGGCGTAGCACCGCTGAACGCACCAGCGCGCCAACCCCAATTCGGCCTACCCGTTAAACTGCGCACATGGCTAGAAACGTCGCTGATCTGCCCACCGCACTGCCTGAACTCGCTATCGACCAGCAGGGGTTTGATGCCCCATCGCCGCAGCTGGTCATGCTTAACGACGAGCTCGCGACCCAACTCGGCCTCTCCCCGCAGTGGCTTCGCTCGGAGGCTGGCCTGAAGTTCCTCACTGGCCACGGCGCCGATCACGGAGTCGGCCAGGAAACCGATACCCCACTCGGCGCATACACAACCCCGATGGCCACGGCCTATGCCGGCCACCAGTTCGGCAACTTCGCAGGCCTACTCGGTGATGGTCGCGCGCTCTTGCTTGCCACAGTTGAGGTTGAACCGGGGCTGACTGGGCTGCACTGTCCGCCTAACCAGCCCGACTGCCCCAAAGAGACAACCCACAGCGACAACACCCAGGCCTACGAGATTCAGGCGAAAGGCACCGGCCCCACGCCCTTTTCCCGTGGCGGTGACGGCAAAGCCACGCTGACCTCCGCGCTGCGGGAGTACCTCATCAGCGAAGCCATGTATGCGCTCGGCATCCCCACCACCCGCGCGCTGGCGGTCATCAAAACCGGCGAAGAGATTTACCGCGGCTCGCAAACCCCATTCGACAACACCGACCCCACCACCGAACTTCAACCGGGTGGCATCGTCGTGCGCGTAGCATCCAGCCACCTGCGAGTTGGCACGTTCGAGCTGGTCGCTCGCTCCGGAACGGACACCGGAATCATGGATCGGCTCATCGAGTTCGCCGCGCAGCGGCATGGCTACGAAGGTTCGGCGGAGTCGGTTCTCCGGGACGTCGTCAAGCGGCAAGCCAATCTCGTTGCGGCGTGGTTGGCCTGCGGTTTTGTTCACGGCGTGATGAACACCGACAATGCCAGCATCGCGGGCGAGACCATCGACTTCGGGCCGTGTGCGTTTCTGGATGCGCACGACCCCCGGGCGGTGTTTAGCAGCATTGATCGAGGCGGTCGATACGCGTTCGGCGCGCAGCCGACGATTGCCGGGTGGAACATGTCGAAGCTCGCGGAGACTTTGCTACCGCATTTCGCAGGCACCCCGGAGGATGCCCTCGCACGCGCCCGCGACATCCTGGGAGAATTCGCCGACGAGTTCACCGATGCGCTCAGCCGCAGGTGGCTGCCCAAGTTGGGGATTCTCCCCTCGCTTTACGACGACCCGCTGGCCATCCCCTTGGTACAGCAGTGGCAGGCGTTGCTGGCGAAGTTTGGGCTCGACCACGCGAATGCTCATCGGGCGCTGATTGAGGCTCTGGCCGATGGTGATGGGCAGGATTTCACTGCGCTGACCGCGCTGACCAGGCTGTCTGATGATCCTGCGTTCCCCGCTGCCGCGACTGAGTGGGAGCAGTTGTGGCAGCGGACGCGGGAGGAGCTGGGAATCGACCAGGCGACGGCCCTGGCACTTATGGAGGAAACGAATCCGCTGTATATTCCGCGAAACTACCTGGTCACGGAAGCGTTAGCGGCGGCAGGGGCGGGGGATCTGACCGACTACCGGCACCTGCTGGAGGCGGTAACCAACCCCTTTGAGTCGCAAGACGTCCCTGCGGGGTTCACGGAGCCGGCACCGCGGGAGTTGGGTGCTTTCCACTCGTACTGTGGGACTTAATGCGCTGCCTCTCCGCCTCCTCCAAAGTCCACTTCCTCTTCCAAAGCCCACTTCACGACACAGGTGTCACCTCGTGCCAGCTGTGGAGGTGGCATGAGGTGACATAGCTGTCGTGAAGTCGCGGATGGGCCCCGCGGACGGGCCCAACGCGGGTAGGGCCCTGACTGAGTGCCAGCGGCGCGGAGAACCAAAGGGCAACCCCTGCGGGGGTGCCAGGATGTTACAACGTTGCACCACTGCACAGGATTAACTCCCCAATCGAGGGTAAAAGACACCGTCAAATAAGGGATGGTTCGCCTGATTAATACTCATATGTTTTTTGGACTTGTATGGTTAGAGACTGTATTGAACGGTCGTATCCAAACCTTAGAGCCCACCACACCCAAGTTGTCACCACCACCATTGCCTATGCAGGTGGGAGGTGGGTATCTAAGTCATTTGGAGTGAGCCGATCACCAAATTCATATCGCCTATCTGGCAGAATCTAGAAAGGCTCGCGATGCATAGACCCGTTGCCTCCGGCCCCTTCCACACCCGGCAGAAACTCCGGCGGAAGCTCCGACAGCGAGAGAAGTCCCGTGCCACAAAACTGCACGCAACAACGCTCAGCGGAAAAGGAAAGTTCACGCTGCATGTCCGCCAGATCCTGGCGGCTTTGCTGGTAATCGCCTTGCCAGGAAGCGCGCTCGCTGCCTGCAGCACTGACCAGCAACAGGTCGGCGCGGGGTTCATTGTGGTCCAGAACTCCGAACCACAGTCGCCGCTGTACACCACTGACACCAATGAAACCGGTGGTGGCGATATCCTCCGCATGCTCTACTCAGGTCTGGTGCGCTACGACACCGACGGCTCGATGATCCTGGACCATGCGGCAGAAATTAAGCCCAACGAGGACTCGACTCATTTCGACATCACGCTGAAACCGGGCTGGACCTTCCACAACGGCGAACCAGTCACCGCGCAGAGCTACATCGATGCCTGGAATTACGCTGCCTACGGACCGAACCTGCAGAAGCAGCAGTCCTTCTTCGCCAACGTGCAGGGTTTTGATGCAGTCTCGGGAGAAAAGGCCACGGAGAAAACCCTCTCCGGCCTGAAAAAGGTCGATGACCTGAGGTTCACCGTGGATCTGACCAACCCAGATTCCTCCTTCCCGCTCAGCCTCGGCTATGTCGCGTTTATGCCGCTGCCGAAGGCCGCGTTCGAAGACAAGAAGGCTTTCGGTGAACACCCAATCGGCAATGGACCGTACAAGATGGCCGAAGGCCGCGCTTGGCTGCACAACAACCAGCTAACTGTGGTTCGCAATGATGACTTCGCCGGTGAGCACAAGGCCCGTAACAACGGCCTGGTATACCGCTTCTACTCGGACGTGGACACCGCATATGCAGACCTCCAGGCAGGCCGCCTGGACACGCTGCCACGCACAATTCCACCAACAGCCCTGGCCAGCTTCGAAACGGACTTCCCCGACTCCAGCGCAAACGTCCCGACCTCGTCTTCGCAGTACTTCGCAATTCCGCGAAATCTGCCAGGTTTTTCGGGTGAAGAGGGCAAGCTTCGTCGTCAAGCGATTTCCATGGCGATTGACCGGAAACTAATCACTGAGAAGATTTTCTTCGACACCCGCACCCCGGCGCGCGAGTTCAGCTCGTTGACGCTCGGTGACCTTGACCCGAACGTACCTGGCCAAGAGGTGCTGGAATACAACCCGAAGAAGGCCCGCCAACTGTGGGCCGAAGCCAACAAAATTGCGCCGTTTACCGGCTCGTTCGACATCGCCTACAACGCCGACGGCGGACACCAGCAGTGGGTCGAAGCGGTGACCAACATGATTGGCGAGACCCTCGGCATCGATTCCCACGGCAAGGCCTACCCGACCTTCAAGCAGCTGCGCGATGAAATCTCCAACGAGACCATCACCAGCGGCTACCGCACTGGCTGGGCAGCTGACTACCCATCTGTGGCCAATTACATGCTTCCGCAGTTCGTCACCGGTGGCTCCTCGAATGACAACCACTACTCCAACCCGGAGTTCGACAAGCTGATTCAGGAGGCGGCCTCGGCAAAGAGCGCAGAAGATGCCAAGCCGATTTATGTCAAGGCTCAGTCTGTGCTGATGGAGGACCTACCAGCGATTCCGCTGTGGTACCCCAATGCTTCGGTGGCGTGGAACCCGAAGCTGCGCAATGCCGTAGTGATGTGGGACGGCATCTTGGACTACCCAATGATTGAGAAGGACTAGCACCATGGGTTGGTATATCGGAAAGAGACTCCTGCAGATGGTGCCGGTATTCTTCGGTGCCACACTGCTGATTTATGCAATGGTCTTCGCCATGCCAGGCGACCCCATCGCCGCACTAGCTGGCGATAAGCAGCTGCCACCGGAGCAGGTCGCAGCACTGCGCGCCCACTACCACCTGGATGAGCCTTTCCTCGTCCAGTACTGGGAGTATCTCAAGGGCCTGTTCACCCTGGATATGGGCGAGACCTTCTCCGGTCGCTCGGTCGGCGAGGAAATCGCGCTGGCCTTCCCTATTACAATTCGCCTGGCTCTGATGGCCGTTGCCATTGAGGCCATTTTCGGTATCGGCCTCGGCGTTATTGCCGGTATGCGCAAGGGCGGCTTCTTCGACTCCACCGTTCTGGTGATGTCCCTGCTGGTTATCGCAACTCCGACCTTCGTGCTCGGCTTCGTGGCCCGCTACCTCTTCGGTGTGCGCTGGGAGATTGTCTCCCCCACCGTTGGTAGCGATGCCTCCTTTACCTCCCTGCTGCTGCCGGCATTCGTGCTGGGTCTCGTCTCGGTTGCTTATGTTCTGCGACTGACGCGTTCCGAGGTCTCGTCGGCACGCCATGCTGACTTCGTACGCACTGCCCGCGCCAAGGGCTTGCCAACCTCTGAAGTCACCCGCCGCCACATCTTGCGCAACTCGCTAATTCCCGTTGTGACCTTCATCGGCGCTGATCTCGCGGCTCTGATGGGCGGCGCAATTGTCACCGAGGGCATCTTCAACGTGCCAGGTATCGGTGGCCTGATCTTCCACGCCGTCCAGATTGGTGAAGCTCCCACCGTGGTCAGCATCGTGACCATCCTGGTGGTTATTTACATGTTCGCCAACTTGCTCATCGACTTGCTCTACGCAGTCCTGGATCCGAGGATTCGTTATGCCTAAGCCAGATTCGACGCAGTTAGATTCGACTCAGCCAGAAAAGCAGTCCAACGCCGCGCATACCGGCACCGCGCAGGCACCAAACCCGGCGACGAACCCCGACCACAAGCAGTTGCCGGATACCCCGCCACTGGGGCTCTGGGGTTCGGCCTGGCAGAACCTGCGTTACCGCCCACTGTTCTGGGTTTCCGCATTCATTATTTTGCTCTCCATCGCAGTGGCCGCATTCCCGTCGCTGTTCACCTCTGTGGACCCGACGGCGGCAAACCTGCGTGACTCGCTGGCCCCAGCCCGCGACGGCCACCCGATGGGCTTCACTCAGCAGGGCTACGACGTCTACGCCCGTGTCATCTACGGTGCCCGCGCCTCGGTCATCGTCGGCATCGGCGTCACCCTGGCCGTGACCGTGGTGGGCATCATCCTCGGTGCCATCGCTGGCTATCTCGGCGGTTGGGTCGACGCGGTGCTCTCCCGCATCACGGACATGTTCTTTGCCATCCCCCTGATTCTCGCCGGCATCGTGCTGATGCAGCTGTTTACCGAACGCACCATCTGGTCCGTGGTCTTCGTGCTCGCCGCTTTCGGCTGGCCGCAGATGGCGCGCGTGGTGCGCTCCTCGGTGATCTCAGTGAAAAACGAGGAATACGTCACCGCCTCCAAGGCGCTCGGTCTGTCCAGCACTGGCATTCTCTTCCGCCATGTGCTGCCGAACTGCCTCGCCCCTGTCATCGTCATGGCCACGACCTCACTGGGTATTTACATCGTCGCCGAGGCCACGCTGTCCTACTTGGGCATTGGCTTGCCGACGACCACCGTTTCCTGGGGCAACGACATCTCTGTCGCACAGCAGGTGCTCCGCCAGGCCCCGTCCAACCTGTTCTGGCCAGCACTCGCCCTGGCGATTACCGTTCTCGGCTTCATCCTCATGGGTGACGCTTTGAAGGATTCTCTCGACCCGAAGGAGCGTCGTCGATGAGCACCGACACCAATACTTCCGCAGCGCCCATTCTCACCTTGAAGGATGTCTGCATTGGCTTTCCGACGACCACAGCGTCCGGCCGCCGCAGTAAATCGTTGACCGATGTGGTGCATGACGTCGACCTGGAGGTTTTCCCCGGTGAGACGGTCGCCATTGTCGGCGAGTCCGGCTCGGGTAAGTCCACCACTGTCCACGCCGCGCTGGGGCTGTTGCCCGGTGATGGTGAAGTCACCGGTGGCACCATCACCTTCGATGGCCGTGACATCACACACCTGACCGACCGCGAGTTTGTTAGCATCCGCGGCAACGGCATCGGCCTGGTCCCCCAGGATCCGATGACCAATCTCAATCCAGTGTGGACCGTCGGTTCCCAGATTAAGGAGGCGCTGCGCGCCAACAACATCACCACTGGCTCCGAGGCCCACAAAAAGGCGATTGAGCTGCTGGAACAGGCTGGCCTGCCGAACGCTAAAAAGCGTATCGACCAGTACCCGCACGAGTTCTCCGGTGGTATGCGCCAGCGCGCACTTATCGCGATGGGCTTGGCCGCGCACCCAAAGCTGCTGATTGCCGATGAGCCCACGTCCGCTCTCGACGTGACCGTGGCGAAGAAAATCCTCGACCACCTCGACAAGCTCACTAGCGAACTCGGCACGTCCGTGGTGCTTATTACTCATGATCTCGGTTTGGCTGCCGAGCGCGCTGACCGACTCGTCGTTATGCAAGCAGGACGTGTCGTGGAGACCGGCCCTGCCCTGCAAGTTCTCACCCGCCCGCAGCATCCATACACCAAGCAGCTAATCGCGGCGGCTCCATCGCTGGCTGCCCGGCGCGGTGATCGCGTGGTGGCGGCGCCGACGACATCGGATGCGGACCAGAAGGAGATTCTGGTCGCGAAGAACTTGGTGCGCGACTTTGCCATCCGCGGCGACCGTCCGTGGCGCAAGGATTCCTTCCGCGCCGTCGATGACATCAGCTTTACGCTGCGTCGCGGTCGCACCATCGGAATCGTGGGCGAATCCGGTTCGGGCAAGTCCACTGTCGCCAACATGGCGCTGGGGCTGCTCGATCCGACCGAAGGCGAAGTGCTTTTCGACGGCAAACGCGTCCAGGGCCGGAGTCGTAAAGAGGAGCTGGAGCTGCGGCGTCGCATTCAGCCGATTTTCCAGAACCCGTATGCGACGCTGGACCCGATGCGCACGGTGCATTCCTCCATCGAGGAGCCGCTGCGGATTCACAAGATTGGCACCAAGAAGGAGCGTGAGCAGCGCGTATTCGAGCTTCTCGACCGCGTCGCACTTCCCGCGGAGATGGGGCGCCGCTTCCCCGGTGAGCTGTCGGGTGGTCAGCGTCAGCGTGTGGCGATTGCGCGTGCGCTGGCCCTGAACCCTGAGGTTGTGGTCTGTGACGAGGCAGTATCGGCCCTCGACGTGGTGGTGCAGGCTCAGGTGCTCGAACTACTCGCTGAGCTGCAGGAAGAGATGGATTTGGCCTACCTCTTTATTACGCACGACCTCGCTGTGGTGCGGCAGGTGGCTGATGAGGTCATCGTGATGGAGCACGGCAAGATGGTTGAACACCGTCCGACCGACGATCTCTTCGACCACCCGGAGAAGGAATACACCCAGCGGCTGCTGGACGCCATCCCAGGTGCGTCGTTGGATTTGGATCTGTAGCTGGGCAGTGGCCTGTTTCCCCAGGGCACTTCGCTCCGCCCCCCCTCTGGGCCACTTCACGACACAGGCGTCACCTCGTACCAGCTGTGGAGG
Source organism: Corynebacterium sp. HMSC075F02 (assembly GCF_001838335.1). Classification (NCBI taxonomy): domain Bacteria; kingdom Bacillati; phylum Actinomycetota; class Actinomycetes; order Mycobacteriales; family Corynebacteriaceae; genus Corynebacterium; species Corynebacterium sp. HMSC075F02. The sequence goes on from NZ_KV836313.1 coordinate 234,351, forward strand.
CGGCATGAGGTGACATAGGTGTCGTGAAGTGGCTGGGCGATTTTGAGTCGGAGCGGATTGAGCGGGAGAAGAGAGAAAGCTATCCGGAAAGACCGTCCAGACAGCCTGCTAGTCCTCCGGAGCAAGCTCGCTTTCAGTAACCCACTTGTGGTTCTTCATGGTCATACCATCATCGTCAATGTCGACCATGTACACCGGCTCCTGGGTGGAGTAGTCAACAGTGCCCTTGGCCCCCTTCATGCCCGCCATATGCTCGGCGTTGATGGTGATCTCGGAGCCGTCGGCAAGCGGTGCTTCGCCTGGGTTCTCCAGCTCCTCATGAACGACCCAGCGGTGGTCCTTCACCGGCTCACTGCCATCGGTCGGGGTGTAGGAAACGGAGTAGGTAGTGGTGTTGAAAACACCAACAACCTTGCCTTCTGCACCCTTCATGCCCGGCATGTGATCGGCGAGAACCTGCACTTCACTGCCGACCGGGAACTTCGCGTTGTCCGCCGCAATCATTCCCTCTGGAGCCGGACCACCATCGGCCGGATGGTCATGGCCGGCCATCGCGTCATCACCATGGTCACCATGACCGCCATGCTCATCGGCATCGTCCATATCATCCATGTCGTCATGCCCCTCAGAGCTGGTGGCCGACACGGAAGAGCTGGTTTCGCTAACAGTGCTGCTTGCCTCAGTACTAGCCGAATCATCGGAGGAGCAACCGGCCAGCACAAGGACGCTGGCGGCACCCGCGGCTACGAGAGCATCTAGTGGTCGAATATTCTTTGCCATGGTTGAGCTCCTTTGTTGTTGATGTCAATCAATCTATGCCCTCACCCTAACAACGCTCCCCCAGCTTCACCAGGGCTTATCGCCCGCGGCGGACGGAAATCGTCCAGCCAGCTTCACCGGTCTGCTCAAAGTTGGTGACCTCGTGGCCATCCTTCGCAGCCCAGCGCGGAATCGCATCCGTGGCCTGGGTGCAGTCGAATGGGATCACCAGCTCCTCGCCGATCTCAATCTTGTTGATCGCGTCCTTGGCCTCGATCAGCGGGAATGGGCACACCGCGCCGACGGTGTCGAGCTCGTAACGCCCATCGCCCAGTGGCTTAAGCTTGCCGTCTTCTTGCTTTACGACGCTCCGGTCGAGCAACGCCACCGGCGCGACCGCAAAGGCACCCGCCAGCGGGGAGGCCTCGGTGCCAGCGGCACCGGCACCTTCGCTACCCGGCAGGGACACAGGAGAAGTAGCAGCCGAAGCGACCGGAGCAGTTGCCGATACCGCCGTGTCGTTGGTGGTGGAAGGGGTGCTCGGGACGTCGCTAAGCGAAGGCGCGGACGGCTTCAGCCAAAGCTTGGCGGCGATAGCGACACCTGCGGCGATGGACGCCAGCGCGAGCCAACCCTGGTAGCTGAACAGCGAAGTCTGGACCATGCCGTTGCCGACGGTGCAGCCGCCGGCCCACGCAGCGCCGACACCCATGAAGATGCCGCCGACGACGGAGCGAGCGCCCTGCGTAGCGTCCGGGACGCGGAGACGGAATTCACCGGAGGCCTTGGCCGCGATGAAGGAACCGACGAGGATGCCGAGGACGAGGAGGACGCCCCAGTCGAAACGCTCGGTGTCACCAGTGACAACGTAGTTAGCGAGGTTGGAGGACGGAGTGGTGATGCCGAGGCCATCGTTGCGGCCGGTAGCTGCGGACAGCGGCCATGCGATAACGCCAAGTACACCGACGATGGCGGCGGTGGCGTACACGTGCCAGGGCTTCTCAGCCAGGATGTGCGCGAGACCGGACTTACGCGGTGCCAGAGTTACCGGGCGCGGGCCGGAGAATTCTTCGCGCAGGAAGCGGACGGCGAAGTATGCCGTGACGGCGCTCAGCGCGATGACCAGTGGCCAAATGCTAATGCCGAGAGAGGCATGAATGCTGGTCAGGCCGACGGTGCGGTCCTTCAGGGAATTCTGCAGGCCGCCCAGGAAGCCAGTCTTCATAGCAGCAGCGGATAGGGCGTAAAAGACCAGTGCGATCCAAGAGCCGATCAGGCCCTCACCGGAGCGGTACCAGGTACCCGAGGCACAGCCACCGGCCAGGACGATACCCAGCCCGAAGATAACGCCACCGACGATAACGGCCACCGGTGCCAGTTCGTTGTATTCGGGAGTAATCACGCCGGCGCTGGTCAGTGCGGCCAGGCCGATGGCGTGGACGGAAATAACAATCAGCAAGGCGACGAAGCCGCGCCAGCTGCGCTGAGTGAAGATATCGCGCAGGAAACCGGTGACGCAGAAACGTCCTCGCTGCATAACAAAGCCGAGCACGGCGCCCAGCGCTAGTCCTGAGATGAGCATGAAAGTAGTTCTCCTAAGTTTTGTGGACAGACCTGTCTATCTGGTGTTTAGGAAACTACTTTATACGCAGAGAAAAGTCCAAGTTTATTGCGTTTTTGCAGGATAACCGCACCCCCCACTAGACAGACCGAACCGTATATAACACTGTCGTCCAGGAAGGATTCACCACTCCGAGTTCCACTTTGTGGCAGTGTGGAAAGTTGTGAGTGCAAAAAGTTTCGCGATGACCCCGGTACAGCGATTCCTTGTGCTGCGCTCCATAATCGATCTGCCTTTTACCCGGACATTCGCCATCGACGCGGAGCAGGTCGTCGAAATCTCCGGCGTCGCTCGACTCAGCGAGCTCAACGCCAAAAATGCCGTAATAATCGACAGCTTGCGTTCACTCGCCCACACCAACACACAGGACTTTTACGCCATCGATGATGCCGCCGAGGCGCTGGGCACCGCGCTTCGCATGGCAGTGTCTTCCAGGCAGCTACTGTGGCTCAGCTCGCTTCCCAAAAGCGACGTGGACAAGGTGCGCGCAATCCTCGGTGATGACTTGGTGCACGTGGTGGGCCCAGCACTGGCCGTCGACAAGCTCAACGACGACATCCTGGAGGTTCCCGACGCACTGAAGCGCCGTGGCGAACCGCTTGTTCCCATTGCACTCTCGCCGACTGCGCTAGTGCACGCGTGGGCACATGGCACGCATGAGCAGCAAAAAATGCTGGCGTACCTGCTCGAAGGCACCAACACATTGGTGATGGAGAGCAAAAATCTGCATGCGCTGCGCAAAGTCGGGGCGAACCTCATTGAGCGCAACCTGATCTGGCGGCTGCTCTACAACCCCAAGGTGCTCGCGTATCTGGTGGTGCTGATTTACTCATCTCTGCGCGCGCTACCAGTAGTTTTTGTCCCCGGCTTCCACGGCAATGTCTGGGTGCTCTGGACTATCGACATCATCACGGCAATCCCCTACACCTGGGGAATTGTGGAGATGTTCACCGGCAGCTCATTCTGGCGCCGAATGCTGGGACTGCTGGTCACACTGGTGACTTTTATCTCGCCGTATGTCTATTTCTGGTTCAACGGCCGCGACTATCCCGTGTGGGTCACCGCATTCGTCATCGCCATGATCGTGGGCGCCTTCGCCGTCGAATTCATCCGCTGGCTACGCGACCGCCTCATCCACACAATCCTGCACCAACTGCCCGCCGCTACCGGCCGGTAAACGAGCGACGCACACCACCGACAATCAGCCACGCACCGGCGGCAACGTTGACGGCCACCATCGCATGGCTCACCGTCAGGCTTAACGACGCCGCTTTCGTCACAATTGCGATAAGCAGGCCTGTCGTGACAATCCAGACAAACGTTGCAGCAATGTTGCCCACCTTGCCGCGTTGCACGCGGAACGGGTGCGTGTAGTGCAGCGGTACCAGCGTCATTGTGCTGAAGATAACGATTGCGGCGATACACACTGCCATCGGCGCATTCCACACCCATAGCAGGACTGCCACAATATTCCACGCCGCCGGGAAGCCCACAAAGTAGTAGTCCCCAGACTTGGCGGCTTCGTTGGCATAACAGAACATCGAGGAGACCAACACTACGATGGCCAGGAAAATCGCCAGCGGACGTGGCCCCAGCGGCAGGTACATAACCATGAACGCTGCAGGAATGGCCGTCCACGTGAGGTGGTCGACAATATTGTCCACCACCGCACCGTTAAACCAGGGCACGACTTCCTTGATGTGGTGCTTACGCGCCATGTTGCCATCGACACCGTCGACGACAAGCGCGATACCCAGCCAGAGCCACATCCATTCCGGCTTGCCGTCGAGAAGCGCCACTACCGCCAGCGTTGCCCACACCAAACCGGTCAGCGTGAACCCGTGAACCGCCCAGGCGATAGCATGCTGCCTCCGCGTGAAGGTCTGGGGAGCAGCAGAACTGGCAATGTCAGAGCTAGTAGAAGCGTTCACGGCAGATGTCCTTTAGAGAACAAATTGCGCACAACTGCAAACCTTTATCGCAGTTGTGCGCAGAGTCGATTTTTTTCAATCGGTGAGTATAACGGCTGATGGGTCGTTTTCCCGTATTTTTGCTCGGGCTTGTGCCGAGTTATTTAACGACGATCCTCGAACCAACCGGTAACAGCCGGCGCCGTGTTCTCGTAGACCAGCTTGGCTTCGGTGTACTCTTCCAGGCCGGTCGGGCCCAGCTCGCGGCCAATACCGGACTGGCCGAAGCCACCCCATTCGGCCTGTGGCAGGTAGGGGCCAAAGTCATTAATCCAGACGGTGCCGTGACGCAGCCCGCGGGAAACGCGCTCAGAAACCTCGCGGTTGGATGTCCACACCGCACCGGCCAGGCCATATTCGGTGTCGTTGCCAATCTCGATGGCCTCGTCAACCGTGGTGAAGGTCTCCACCGTCACCACCGGGCCAAAGGCTTCGTCGTGAACGCAGTCCATTTCGCGGGTGACCTGGTCAATCACGGTTGGGAGGTAGAAGTAGCCGTCGGCAAGCGAGGCGGAACCGTCAGCGGTGGCGCCGGTGGCAATCTCGCCGCCAACGCGCACGCGAGCGCCCTGTTCACGGGCCCGATCGACGTATGCCGCGACCTTATCCAGGTGCTGCTTCGAAATCAGCGCACCGGTCTCGGCCTTCTCGTCGAGCGGACCGCCGAGCTGGATGTGTCCGGCGCGCTCGACCAGATCGTCGACAAACTTCTCGGCGATGGACTCCTCCACAATCAAGCGAGCGCCCGCCGAGCACACCTGACCGGAGTGCAGGAACGCAGCATTGAGGGCATTGTCCAAAGCGGCTTCGTAATCGGCGTCGGCGAAGATGATGTTCGGGTTCTTGCCGCCGAGCTCAAGCGCGACCTTCTTCACAGACTTAGCCGCTTCACCAGCAATAATCTTGCCAGTGACAAGACCGCCAGTGAAGGAGACCATGTCCACCTTCGGATGCGAGGACAGCGGTGCGCCCGCTTCGGCACCGGCTCCGGTAATGAGGTTGGCAACGCCTGCCGGAACACCCAGATCATCGATGACGTGCATGAGCAGAATTGCTGTGTGCGGAGTCAGCTCCGCCGGCTTGAGCACAAAGGTATTGCCCGTGGCCAGCGCCGGTGCAACCTTCCATGCGGTCTGCAGCAGTGGGTAGTTCCACGGCGTAATCAGGCCACAGACACCAACAGGTTCACGCACAATACGCGCGACGACGGACGGGTCATCCGCATCCACGAGACGACCGGCATCATTGCCCGCGAGCTTCCCGAAGTACTCAAAGCAGGCAATGATGTCATCCATATCGGCTGCCGCCTCAGGCAGGCGCTTGCCGGTATCCATAGCCTCTGCCCAGGCAAATTCGTCCTTGCGCTGCCTGATGGCAGCTCCGATATCGAGTACCAACTTGCTGCGCTCAGCTGTGCTCCAGGATGCCCAGGAACCTTCTCCGGTACGTCGGAAAGCAGCGTCGGCGGCGGCGATGGCGCGCTCGGTGTCGGTTGCGTCTGCTTCTGCGACCTCGGCGATGAAAGAGCCGTCGGCCGGGCACTCGATGGTGCGAGTATTGCCAGCGGCTGCAGCGGACCAGGTGCCGTTGATAAACAGCGTGGCGGCCCCTTCGTGAGATTTGGCGGTCTCGGTTGCGAGAGCCTTATCAGTAGTGGAAGGCTTAAAGGTCATTTAGGAATCCTCCTTGGCGTAGTCATCAGACCATTCGCGGACAGGTTCGGCATTATCGGACAGATCTGAGGTGCCCGGGAGATCAGACTGCATATGCAGGAACTCCAAGTGCCGTTCGTAGAGGTCGAGGACGTCGGAAATCAGCTGCTCTTGGGTGTAGCCATAGACGTCGTAGCCGAGCGAGCCGGTAAGCGTGAAGACCTCGAGACGGTAGTAGTAAATATCAGCATCACTGTCCAGGTGTACCAGGCCAGCGAAAGACGGCGTCAAGTGTTCAACCGGATAGACCTGGTAGCGGAAGCTCATCTCCTCGCCGAAACCGACCTGCAGGTCAATCTGGTCGATGCCAACTTCTTCTGCTGGTTCACGGTGCAGCGTCACTTCGCCGCCACGATCCCTGATAGCTTCTGCCACCTGTTCAAGCGCGGGCTGTACCACTCGGTCGAGGTAGCGCATGACTGGCTTCTTGCCCGGGAAGGACATGGAGCGGGCAAGTCGCTTACGCCAGTCGCCCTGTTCGCCATCTACGGCGCGGCCCGACATCGCCCCATGGAGGGCTCGACGTGTCGAATCCTGTTGCAGCAGCTCCAGTCGCAGCGACTTAAAGAGGCCATACATCACCAGATAGATGACAAAGGCGAACGGCAGGCCCATCACAATCGTCGCGGACTGCAGTGTCGGAATACCGCCGACGTAGAGCATCGCGATGGTCAGCACACCGACCACGACAGCCCAGAAAATACGGGTCCACTTCTTACCGTCCTGCTGTGTGTCGGTGATCTTCGAAGTGAAGTTACTCATCACCAGTGCTGCCGAGTCAGCCGAGGTGATGTAGAGCAGCAGACCGATCAGGGAGGCGACTGCCGCCACCAACATCGGTGCCGGGTACTGCTCTAGCAGAAGGTAGAAGGCGCGCTCCGGGTAATCCAATGCAGTCTGCCCAAACTCCGAATCGCCACCGATAACCAGGTCCAGAGCCGAGTTACCGAACACCGATACCCACATCAGAACGAAGAGGAATGGAATGGTCAGCGTGCCGACGACAAACTGACGCAGACTACGGCCACGGGAAATGCGAGCCAGGAACAAACCGACGAACGGTGCCCAGGCCACCCACCAAGCCCAGAAGAACAGGGTCCAGGAGTTCAACCATTCCTGCGCTCCGGAGAACGCGTAGGTATCCATAGTCATGGACGGGAACTTCGAGACGTACTCACCGACGTTCATCACCAGTGCGTCAAACAGGAACGCGGTGCGGCCGGTAACCAGGATGTAGAGCATCAAGCAGATAGCCAGGCCAACGTTGAGCTCCGAGAGACGACGAATTCCCTTGTCGACACCGGAAACTGCGGAGGCGATAGCCACCGATACGGCCACGACGATTAGAGCGATCTGCCAGGACGTACTCTCATCCACCCCGAACAGCACACGCAGGCCGTAATTCAGCTGGACGACGCCGATACCCAGCGAGGTTGCGACACCGAAAACGGTACCCAGCATCGCCGCGATTTCGACCGCTTCACCAGCGGGGCCGTGGATGCGCTTGCCGATAATCGGATAGAGCGCCGAACGAATGGTCAGCGGCATGTTCAGGCGATACGCGAAGTAGCCGAATGCCATACCCATCAGGGCGTAGAGTGCCCAACCGGTCACGCCATAGTGGAAGAGCGTGAACACCACTGCCTGACGTGCAGCTTCGATGGTCTCCGCGTCTCCGGTCGGCGGGCCATAAAACTGTGCCACCGGCTCCGCTACCGAGAAGAAGAGCAGGTCAATGCCGATACCCGCCGCAAAGAGCATAGAGGCCCAGGAGAACAGACCAAACTGAGGCTTGGCGTGATCGGGGCCGAGCTTAATCTGTCCCGTTCGCGAGATAGCGACGTAGAGCATGAAGAGCACTGCCACCGTCGCGGTCACAATATAGAACCAGCCGAAGTTCTTCGATACCCAGGCGACAATGCCAGCTAGGGTGTCCGCTGCATTGTCCGGGGCAAAAATAGCCCACAGGGCAATGGCAAGAATGCCAACACCTGAAATAATAAATACAGGCCAGTTGACCTCAGGCTCGGAGGTCACACTCGCTTGCGCTTGTTGTGGAGGGGCCGACTGCGATCGCTGCATTCCTTGCGACGATCCAGATTTTTCCTCCGTTACCTTCTCAGTTGGCGGAGTATCAGACATAGGAAAATCCTTCAGATTCGGGAACTAACCCAGCATACCTAGTTTGAATAATCCCTCAAGTTTAAGAATCGATTCAGAAGAATTCTCCAATACCAACATCAACACCTTCACCTGCATATTTACCCAGTTTTCAAGACGTTTAAAATCATTCCAACTGGAATTGAATACCAATTGTGTGGCATTCTATATAGGTGAAGGGGATTTGAGATACGCCTCCGGCCACTTATTCCAATATCAATATATAGGGCCCGCCTTTAAATATTACTTGGGGCTTATCGGGGCTTATCACAGTCCTTGAAAACCATTCCGATATGCATCGGCAAACAACCTACGGAGGTACACCAGAACATGGGAGCTTTCCCGGCTGTCTTCAACTTCGGTAAAAAGAATGGCAACACCACAGTCGAACACCGCGACGTCGTCATCGTTGGCGCGGGCTCTGCCGGCTCTGTGCTGGCTAACCGGCTGTCCGCAGACCACACTCAGCAGGTGCTCGTACTCGAGGCCGGCCGCATGGACTCCCTCTGGGACCTCTACATTCACATGCCTTCGGCGTTCTCCTTCCCAATCGGTAACAAGTACTACGACTGGAAGTACGAATCCGAGCCGGAACCGGAGATGAACGGTCGCCGCATCTACCACGCCCGCGGCAAGGTCGTCGGCGGCTCCTCCTCCATCAACGGCCAAATTTACCAGCGCGGTAACCCCATGGACTACGACAAGTGGGGCGACACCAAGGGGCTGGAGAACTGGGGCTGGAACCACGTTCTGCCGTACTTCAAGCGCATGGAAAATGCACTCGGCTCCGACAAGGACGACCCGCGCCGTGGCCACGACGGCCCACTGCGCATGAAGCGCGGTCCGGCCGATTCTCCGCTGTTCAAGGCCTTCTTCAAGTCTGTCCAGCAGGCCGGCTACAACTACACCCCGGACGTCAACGGCTACCGCCAGGAGGGCTTCGGCCCCTTCGACGCGAACATCGACAAGGGCCGTCGCCTCTCCGCTGCCCGCGCATACCTGCACCCGGCTCTGCAGCGTCCAAATCTGGAGCTTCGCACCCGCGCAGAAGCCACCCGCATTCTCTTCGAGGGCACCAAGGCCGTCGGCGTGGAGTACGCCTGGAAGGGGCGCACACGTCAGGTGCGAGCAGACAAGGTCATCCTCTGCGGTGGCGCTTTCAACTCTCCGCAGCTGCTCGAGGTCTCCGGCATTGGCGATGAGAAGGTCTTGAATGCCGCCGGAGTGAACGTCGTCAAGCACCTGCCTGGTGTCGGCGAAAACCTGCAGGACCACCTGGAGGTCTACATTCAGTACAACGCCACCCAGCCGGTGTCTTCACAGCCGTACCTGGAGAAGTGGCGTTGGCCGTTCATTGGCCTGTGGTGGCTGCTCACCCACAAGGGCCCGGTGGCAACGTCGCACTTCGAGGGTGGCGGTTTCGCGCGCTCCAACGACAACGAGCCCTACCCGAACCTGATGTTCCACTTCCTGCCGCTGGCCATGCGTTACGACGGCACGAAGATCGATAGCCCGCACGGTTTCCAGTTCCACGTTGGTCCGATGTACTCGGATGCCCGTGGCCATGTCCACATCACCTCCTCGGACATCAAGGTCAAGCCGTCGATTCTGTTCAACTACCTGTCCACTGATCAGGACCGCCGTGAATGGGTCGAGGCTGTGAAGGTCTCCCGTAAGCTGCTGGACACTCCGGCAATGAAGGAGTACACCGACGGCGAGATTTCCCCGGGTGCAGATGTGCAGACCGACGAGGAGATTCTCGAGTGGGTCCGCAAGGACGCCGAGACCGCACTGCACCCATCCTGCACCTGCAAGATGGGGCCGGCCTCCGACGAGATGGCCGTGGTCGATCCGGAAACCATGCAGGTTCACGGCACCGAGGGCCTCTACGTGGTTGACGCTTCGGTCATGCCGGGCATCACCAATGGCAATATCTACGCACCGACCATGATGATTGCCGAAAAGGCCGCTGATCTCATCGCCGGCAAGACCCCGCTGGCACCGCAGGACATTCCGTTCTACCGCGCTGGCCAGGGTATGCCGCTGGATCCGCCGGAGAGCACCAAGTAGTTCTTGAGTTTTTGAGGCGGTAGCGCGACGTCTATTGCGCAACGTCGCTCGTCGGAACCGGCCGGGTTCTCCCACGCGGGGGAATCCGGCCTTAGTGTTACTCTCGCCCTTATGAGCAGTACAACCTCGCAGACACTCGAAAACCTCCGACGCTCATCAATCATTTTGGCACCGATGGCCGGTGGCCCATCCACGCCCGAACTCGTCGCTGCCGTTTCCAATGCTGGCGGGCTTGGCACCCTTGCCGCCGGCTACCTCACTGTCGAAAAGCTCACTGAACAGGCACACCAGACGTGCACACTGCTTGACGACGGCAAAGGTTTCGGCATCAACCTCTTCTGCCCCAACACCGCTGACGCCGGTATCGGAACCTCAGAGGAGGAACTTGCTCAGTGGACCGCTTTTCGTAATCGTCTGGCGCCGGCCGCTGCCCACTTCGACATCGACTTGCCTGACACTCCGACCTGGTCAGATGACTACTTCTCGGCGAAAGTCGAGGCAATTCTCGCTGATGACTTTCTGCCCAATCCCGATGCCCTGAAGTTCGTCTCCTTTACCTTTGGCTACCCAGATAACGAGGTCATTGCTCGGGTAAAGGAATCAGGCCGCAAAGTGATTTTGAATGCGACCTCAATTGAGGGTATACAGGCGGCGGCGAAGGCTGGCGCTGATCGCATTGTCCTGCAGGGACTAGCTGCGGGTGGGCACCGCGCATTTGTGAAGGGGAAGGATTCGTCCGACAGCATTGGGGCCTCTGTAGAAGAGCTCGCCCAAGCAGTCACCGAAGCATGTGCGGTAACCGATGTACCTATCATCGCCGCTGGTGGGGTGGGTAACCGAGAGGACGTCGTCAAGCTTGTGGAAGCCGGCGCGGTGGCTGTGCAAGCTGGCACACGGTTCCTCACCACCGCGGAGGCGGGTACGAAGGAGACGCACCGACGGGCACTGCGTGATTTGGTGGGGCGTGACACCGTTTTGACTCATGCTTTTTCCGGCAAGCCAGCGCGTGCCATCGAGAACACGTTTACCCGGGAGTTTTCTAGGATCGCGCCGGAACTTTACCCACAACTGCACTACTTGACCACGCCGATTCGAGGCGCGGCGAATAAGGCCGGCGATTCTGAATATCTCAACTTATGGGCAGGTATTGGGTTTGCGCAGTGCGAGGTTCAATATGCGGGCGAGGTTGTTGCGGAGCTTTCCGGCTTGGCCGAGTAATACGAAGCCGCCGATGCTACAAACAGCACAATGACCAGCCCCGGGCATACATCGTCGCTGGTCATTCGGCTTTATTTGTGACGATGGCTTTTATGCCGACGGCGCAGTTGTGGCGTTAGGCGTCGAGCAGCCAATCGTTCGGGCTGAACAGCTCGAAGTGAACGTTATTGCGGTCAATACCGCGATCGGCGAGCTGCTGGCGAATGGCCTGCAGGAAACCATTGCCACCACAGAGGTAGAACTGAGCACCCTCCGGCAGCTCCGTATCAGCCAGATTCATCAAATCCGGCTCGTACCACACCTGCTGGCGGGCATTGGCTAGCGCAGAGACTGCGTTATTGCGTTCTGCACGCAGTGCGTCGGTGTTCTCGGCGCGGTCCGCGTGGAGGACGACAACATCACGCTTAGAGTCGGCGGCCACCAGGGCATCCAGCATGCCGATCATGGGGGTGGCGCCAATACCTGCGGAAATGAGCACTACCGGGTCATCGGACTTTGTATCCAACACCAGGTCACCTGCAGGCAGAGAAATTTCGATGGCATCGCCCGGCTGCACCTTTTCCCACAGCTGTGTGGAAACTTCGCCAGCCGGCAGGTCCTCGGAGGCATCGACACGACGAACCGCGAAGGTCAGAACACCTTCCTCGCCGCCGACCAGAGAGTATTGCCGTAGCTGGCCGGCGCCGTCCGGCATGGTCTGACGCACAGAGATGTACTGTCCCGGGAGGTAGGAAACGGGGGCTTCGTCGTCAAGCTTGACGGAGAACACTGCGACGTCATCACCGCGCTCTTCACGGGAGACGACATGAGCGGCGCGGAAGACATCTCCTGCTTCGACACCGAGGTCGTCATAGAGCCCCTTCTCGAAGTTGATGAGAACGCGCTGCATCTCCAGGTAGACGGCATCCCATGCGTCGCGGACAGCTCCCTGAAAGACCTCTGGGGTGAGGATTTCCTCGATGGCATCGAAGAGGTGCTTGTGTACGATTGGGTACTGCTCCGGCTTGATGCCAACGGAGATGTGCTTGTGGCCGATGCGGGAAAGCAGTTCTTCCGGGGCGGGAGCATCTGGGTCGACCAGGGTAGCTGCGAAGGTAGCGACGGATGCCGCCAGCGCCTTCTGCTGAGCACCCTGCTTCTGGTTGCCGCGGTTGAAGGTATCGGCAATGAGCTCTGGGTGAGCAGCGAACATCCGATTGTAGAAGTTCGGCGTGATCTTCTCGATGTTGGCACCGACGACGGGCAGGGTTTGAGTGATGACTTCAGCCTGCTCTGGGGTCAGGCCGTTCTTGTTGACATTCAGGTTTGGCATGACTTCACAATAACACCATATTGCGCATTCTGTTTGCGTATTATTGCCCAATGGGGTCCATAACTACTCTTTGTGGTTGAGTTTTACCCGTCTTGAACTGCACAAATGGCAATGTCGAAAACTTCACCAGAAAATTTCGACAGCACCATTTTTAGCTTTTTCAACCCGCGGTCAGACCTTCAGCTCTGCACCTAAACCGGACGAACATTGAGCTGGGTACTCCCCTGCGGACCGTCTCCCTCGGGGCGATTGACATCCACACCATTAGCCGATTTGGGCGGAATGAGATCAGCAATCAACACCGGATCCAGTGCGGCGAAGAACGCCTCCTGCGCAGCCGCTAACTTGCCACGCAACAGGCACGTCGGCAGTAATGGGCAGTCAGTGCCGACACAATCGACGACCTCGTTGTTTTCCAGAGTGCGCAGCAGCTTGCCGACGGATTTTTCCGTAGCCGACTCGCGCAGATAGATGCCACCATTGCGCCCCTTGACCGCTTCCAAGAAGCCGAGCTCCACAAGTCGCGAGACGACCTTGGAAACATGCGCGCGAGACGCATTGAGAGACTCCGCCACCTCAGCAGCGGTGTACTTCCGTCCCGGCTCCCCCATCGCCATCAAAGTGATGACACGCAGGCTCAAATCAGAGAAAAGCGTTAATTGCATTGCGTGTCACCCTTCATCGTTGTACTGCACAAACCACCCCCTTGCCAGCCACTTCGGGCAACAAGGGGGTGGTTCTATGTTCTAGCTTTTAGCAAGGCTAGCTAGCAAGATCTTAGTCCTGCAGGCTCTTCTCGATACGAGCCTTCAGAGCCTCGAACTCGTCCCAGACTTCCTGCGGAACGCGGTCGCCGAGGAACTTCAGCCACTCCTCGTTGTCCGGCAGGTCACCCTGCCACTTAGCAGCCGGTGCCTTCAGGGCTTCCTTGACATCTTCAAAGTCGATGTCCAGGCCAGTCAGGTCCAGGTCCTCTGCCTTAGCGGTGTGACCAACAACGGTCTCCTTGGCGCCAACACGGCCCTCAATGCGGTCGATGATCCACTTGAGAACGCGAGAGTTGTCACCGAAGCCCGGCCACAGGAAGCGGCCGTCTTCGCCGCGGCGGAACCAGTTGACCAGGAAGACCTCTGGCATCTTGTCGCCGCCCTTGACACCCATGTCAATCCAGTGCTGCAGGTAGTCACCGACGTTGTAGCCAATGAACGGCAGCATTGCCATCGGGTCATGGCGCAGGGAACCGACCTTGGCCTCAGCGGAAGCAGCGGTCTGGCCGGAAGCCAGGGTTGCACCGATGAAGGTTGCGTGGTTCCAGGACAGTGCCTGGGTCACCAGCGGCACAGTGTCCGGGCGGCGACCACCGAACAGGATGGCGTCGATCGGGACACCCTGCGGATCGTCGTACTCCGGTGCGGCGACCGGGCACTGCGAAATCGGGGTGCAGTAACGGGAGTTCGGGTGCGAGGACAGCTCGTCGGAATCCGGAGTCCAGTCATTGCCCTTCCAGTCAATGAGGTGCTCCGGCTTGCCTTCCATGCCTTCCCACCAGACGTCACCATCGTCGGTCAGCGCGACGTTGGTGAACAGGGTGTTACCGGCCTCCATGGTCTTCATGGCGTTCGGGTTGGAGGAGTAGTTGGTGCCCGGTGCAACACCGAAGAAGCCGTTCTCCGGGTTAACAGCGTACAGGCGACCGTCCTCACCGAACTTCAGCCATGCAATGTCGTCGCCGACGACCTCGGCCTTCCAGCCCTCGATGGTCGGAGTCAGCATAGCCAGGTTGGTCTTACCACATGCAGACGGGAATGCAGCGGCGATGTGGTAGGCCTTGCCCTCCGGATTAGTGAGCTTCAGGATGAGCATGTGCTCAGCCATCCAGCTCTCTTCCTTGGCCATGACCGAAGCGATACGCAGTGCGTAGCACTTCTTGGCCAGGATGGCGTTTCCGCCGTAGCCGGAACCGTAGGACCAAATCTCCTTGGTCTCCGGGAACTGGGTGATGTACTTCTCATCGTTGCACGGCCATGCAACGTCCTCCTGGCCCTCCTCCAGCGGAGCGCCAACGGAGTGCAGAGCGTGGACGAAGTCTCCGTCCGGGCCAATCTTGTCCAGGGCATCCTGACCCATGCGGGTCATGATTCGCATAGAGAGAACCACGTACTCCGAGTCGGTCAGCTGAACACCCAGCTTCGGCTCCGGGTCGGTGATCGGACCCATGCAGAACGGAACGACGAACATGGTGCGGCCCTTCATGGAACCGCGGTAGTGCTCGGTCATTTCCTTCTTCAGCTCGACCGGATCCGCCCAGTTGTTGGTCGGGCCAGCGTCCTCTTCCTTTTCAGAAGCGATGAACGTGCGGGACTCCACACGAGCAACGTCCTTCGGGTTAGAGCGGGCAAGGAAAGAGTTCGGGCGCTTTTCCTCATTCAGCTTGATAAGAGTTCCCTTATCAACCAGGTCCTGGGTAAGGCGGTTCCACTCTTCTTCCGAGCCATCAGCAAAGACAACCTTGTCTGGCTGGGTCAGTTCTACGACCTCAGCAATCCAGCGCAGCAGTTCGGCGTTCTCGGTCGGGGCCTGGCCCTCGAGACCAGGAATAGAAGGTGCGGACATCAGTTCTCCTGACTCATTGATTCGCGTCTTAATTTAAGGCTACCGGGGGATACCGAAAGTTGCCGGGCCCCACATCGACAATCGGCTTGTTCCCGCATTTGTAAGCCGTTACATCACAGCTTTACAACAAATAATTTTCCCCGCCCCATTCTTGCGACCTGTTCATTTACGGCCATAACCAGTGAATAAGGCCAGCCTCACCACATAAATTTACAACCATTAACCCTTCGGGTGCAGTTACCCCCATTTGTAAGCAACCGAGACACGGGTACCCCCGCGCACCGTGGTTCCAAAGTCGTTAGTCCCAGCTGCCCCGAGCGGATTGCTCCCATGAGTACGCATCCCACTTCCCCGCGGCTGATGCCGGTTTCACTGCTGCTTCGCCCATCGCGTCAGCAGCCCTCACATCATCACTGCTCCAAGACTCCCAAGTGCCGTCAAAACGGACCGTCGTAACGTGATCCACCGTGCCGTCACCGTCCAGATCTGAATAGATTGACAACCCGGAATCGTCGGCAAGCGTAATTGACCCCTCGTCGTCGCCGAGGTCGTAGAGCTGCCCATCGACCTCCACAACCAGCCCGGCGCCACCAACGTCCACCGACTGCCCATCAATCGGTGTCGCTGCCTCCAAACCACACGGCGTAGCGGGCGAACGCGCCTCCACCCCGCCATCGGACGCGGGTTGATCGGAAAAGTACTGCAGTAAAGAAAACTCATCCATCGTGATATCCCCCTATTTCTCTTCGCTGTCACAGCTATCGTGCAGGCGTTCCGGTGTACTCCGCCAGCTGCTCTATTCGCCATCCCGGACCCCGCGCACCAATGGCTTCGCGCACCGTCATCTCCACGGACTGTGTCCATTTTCGCCGCAGATGGGCAAGATAATTTGCCCGCCACTGCGCGGTGCGTTGGCGTGCGTTACGACGAATCGTTGCGCCCACCGCCACCACCGCAACGCCGAGGCCTATTGCAAGTGCGACCAGCTGCGCCACAAGCGTCGGCACCCCAACCCACATCAGCACCCCGTGGACGATCCGCACTGCGCCGACCGCCGCGCCAAGCGAGGCCACCGCCACCAGCGCGTCCATGGCATAACTGGGGCGAGCCGGACTTTCTGGAGCGGGCACCGGGATTTCCACATGAAGGCCCAATTCGTCGCCACACCGCTGCTGCAGCCGCGTCGCTGCAATTTCGGCACGGCCCTGAAGTTCCGCTTGGTCACCCGCGGGGCCGTCAGCCACTTCCTGGAGCGCATCCCGCACTGCACTCTCAGCTGCCAACTGCATCTTCCGCTGCAATCGCGCCGCCGCCCCGGCTCCGCGCGATCGCTCCTGCGCCAGCTGAGCTCGCACATTTCGAGCCCAGCGCGCACTCAGTGTTTCCCCCGAGTTTCTGGGCGGGCCTTCTGCCAGCAGAACCAGGGTTCTGGCCATCCTCTCGTCCAGCGCTCCCATCGGGATTGTGCTGTCGATTTCCTGACGCCAGGCCTCGACATACTCACCATTGCCAATCAGGCCAACTGCAACGCGACCGGTGGCCTGGCTAATTGCTGCAACCGTGCTGACACACTCCCGCGTGGGCTGCACCTCGCTGTCTGCAACATAGAGCACGACGGCGCTGCGTTTATCCACAAACTCCAGCCGACGTGGCGGCATCGCAGTGTCAACGATCTGCGAGAGGTCCGCGCGGTCCGCTGCATCCCCAGCTTTGGTGACAAGGAGCGGTGGCTGCTCAGACCCCTCCGCCGAGACCGGGCGTGGCTCAACTACGTCCGGTGTTGCCATAGCAACTCCTCCAGGCTGTCTCTAGCCGCGGGAAAGGCTGCCGCGATCTCAGTCAACTGCACTGCGAGTAGCCCGTCATCATCGCGTGATTCGTCTTCCGCACCGTAGCGTTCAGCAATCTTCCGCAACGCGGAGCTGAACAAAAAAGTGTGTTCAGCTGTCTCGTTTGTGGAGATGTCGCAATACTCGTCGGCAAGCGAATGGCGAATCGGTTGTTGCTCGATGACCAGCGCGACAGGGGCGGGCAGCTTGTCGGCCAGCTCCGCGTGACATTGCGAAAATGCCTCGCGCACAGCGGTTTCGCGCACGCCCCTGCGCAATCGCGCGCAGATTATCGGTGGCCGTTTCTCGCGCTCAAGCGCCTTGGCGACGCACACCTCCGCGCCGCTCGTGTTAGCGGTGTCCGAGTGCGCGGCCTGCCGTGATGACAGCCAGTCCACCACGGCAGCGCGCAACGACGACGATGTAGATCCCGTTGACGGCTGTGTTGTTTCCGTGACATCAGTTGCGGAAATAAGGTCCATTCGGCCTAGTCCCCTCCCATAAAGCCCCTGCGTGGTTTAGTTAAAACCTGCGTAACCCCCATACGGCCCGTGAGCCAGATTCCGCGCCCTGAAACGCTGCGCTAGGCAGACCCCAAGCGCCGCTTCAACCAACAAATAAGCGCGGCTTCGCGTTCAGCCTACAGCGGACCGCGGATTCGGCAAGTCGACAAAACAACTTTCCCCGCCATGCCGCCAGTTCGGGACGACGCGGCATCGTCAACCGAAGTGAAACCGCCAGGACAACAACAAAAATCCTAGGGGCAATGATTGGATAGTTGGCCGATGTCGTGGACAATAGGGAACGTGACTACTTCTGATTTTTCTGAAAATATCGAACAGCCTGCGGTTTCGCAGGAATCTGAACCATTGCCAACTCGCGGAGACGAGCAGGCGGAACAGCCGCATGAGCGCCAGCCGAAGAAGGGCGAATTGCCTGCAGGTCGTCCGGAAAAGACCCAATTCGACGACGGTCTTGACTACCCGCGCATCGGCAATCTGTCCTTCCGCCGCGGCACTTTGACCCCCAACCAGGAAAAAATCTGGGAAGACAACTGGGACACTTACGGCAAGGTCCTCTCCGACGAAGTCATTGACGTGGAGGAATGGTTTGGCCGCAAGGGCCCGACCATCGTCGAGATTGGCTGCGGCACCGGCACGTCCACCGTGGCTATGGCTCCGCAAGAACCGGACCACAACATCATCGCAGTTGAGCTTTACCGCCCTGGCCTCGCGAAACTGCTCTCTGCCACCGTGCGCAATGAGGTGTCGAACATCCGCATGGTCCGCGGCGACGGCGTCGAGGTTTTGCAGCGCATGATCGAGCCGGAGTCGCTGGCCGGCGTGCGCCTGTTCTTCCCGGACCCGTGGCCGAAGGCACGCCACCACAAGCGCCGCATTGTGCAGTCCGGCACGTTGCGCCTGATCTCTTCGCGTCTGAAGCCCGGCGGCATTTTCCACGCCGCCACCGACCACGCGGACTACGCGGAATGGATTGAGGAACTCCGCGAGGTCGAGCCGACGCTCGAGCCCATCGCCTGGCCGTGGCCGGAATCCCCCATGCTTCTCGACCGACCGACGACCAAGTTCGAAGCCCGCGGCCTGAACCTCGACCACGACATCCACGAGTTCATCTGGCGCAAGAAAGAGGCATAGGAACATGAGCACTACCCAGAACACCTCTGCCAGCTACAACACCACCGAGACGCACCCCACCGCACTGCTCGTATGGGACGCCCCGAACTTGGACATGGGGCTCGGCGCTATCCTTGGCTCCCGCCCGACCGCCGCGCACCGCCCGCGCTTCGACGCCGTGGGTAAATGGCTTATCGACGAAGCCGAGCGCGTATCCAAGAAAATCGGCTCCGATGTCCTCCCCGAAGCCACGGTCTTCACCAACGTCAACCCGGGCTCTGCGGAGATTGTCCGCCCCTGGGTCGAGGCCCTGCGCAATGTCGGTTTCGCGGTCTTCGCAAAGCCGAAGATCGAAGAGGACACCGACGTTGACCCCGACATGATTGCGCACATCCAACGGCGTTACGACGAGGGCGTGTTGCGCAGCGTCGTCGTTGCGTCCGCCGATGGCCAGAACTTCCAGGAGCTGCTGGAAAAGCTCGCCTCCGAAGGGATTCCGGTAACCGTCATCGGTTTTCACGAGCATGCTTCCTGGGCGCTGACCTCCGATGCGATTCGCTTCGTTGACCTGGAGGAAATCAAGGGCGTCTTCCGCGAGCCGCTACCGCGTATCGACCTCGACCGCCTGCCAGATGGCGGTGCGTGGCTGCAGCCGTTCCGTCCGCTCACGTCGTTGCTCAAGGAGCGCGACGGTAAGAACGACGACTAGGGAGACCACCGCGGCGACGTCTAGGGAGACGAACAGGAAGACGAACAGGCTTCTTATTTATGTCACGACTTAAAAAAGTCCTCAAAACCGGCAATTCGAGCTGGCTACGATCGATAATCCTCGTGGCCCTCGTGATTGCCGGTATCGTCCTGACGGTAAGAAACTGGGACAGCGTCGTCCAGGGGCTCCAAATCCTTGCGGATGTCGATGCTAAGTGGCTGTTCATCGCCATTTTTTCCGTGGCTTTTTCGCTCTACGCGATGGCGGAAGTGATGCGTCTGCTGTTGCGAGCTGGAGGCGTAAAAGCAGCCACTCGCCGTAGCACCAATGCGCTAACCCTCGCATCCAACGCGTGGGCGGTCACCGTTCCCGGTGGTGCCGCATTCTCCACGGCGCTGCAGATTAAGCGCATGATGCAGTGGGGCGCATCCGCGGTCCTTGTCAGCTGGTTCGTGCTTTTTTCGGGCGCGTTGTCGTTTTTAGGTCTGGCATTTCTGGGGCTTGGCAGCCTCTTCTTCGTCGGACAGGGTGGCACGACCGCAGTGCTCATCGCTATGGCAATTGCGGTTTTACTAGCCACCATTTTGCTGTGGCGGATTTCGCAGAACCCGGCTTTTCTCAACAAGACAGGCGCGTGGTGTCTGCGTGTCTTTAACAAGATTCGAAAGAAGCCCGCGGACACCGATGTCGACCGACTTGAAGAGTCCGTCAAACAGCTGACCAGCGTGAAGTTGCCCGTGCAAACTTTGGCTCTTTCCTTCACCTGGTCCTTTATCAACTGGGTCGCGGAAATTGTCTGTCTCTACGCCGCCATCCGTGCCGTTGGTGTCGATGACATCTCCGCTACGAAGGTGCTGCTGGCTTTCGTAACCGGCAAGCTCGCAGGTTTCATCCAGGCCACACCGGGCGGCATCGGCACTGTCGAGGCCGCTTTGACCGCGGCTCTCATCGCAGGCGGCACCACCGGCGCCGAGGCCTTTGCAGCGGTGCTGGTCTACCGCATCGTTTCCTTCGTCCTGGTGGCAATTGTGGGCTGGATTATCTACGCCCTCGGCTTCGACCACAAGGATCAGCCCGAGCATCAGCCAGTCGCTGACCGCTAATGGCTTCCTCGCCGCTGGTCGCTGGTCACCCACCAATCTGAGGGGTCGCTAGACTAAGAAGCATGAACACACGCGTATCGACGTTCTTGATTGACATCCTCGCCATCTTTATTTTCGCCGTGTTGGCACGTCTGGCTCACAACACTCCCGAGGATCCTTTTACCTTCATCAATATCCTCGATACCTGGTGGCCGTTCGCATTCGGTGTCCTCCTGGGCACCGCGCTGATTAAGAACGAGCCGAACCCGCGTGCAGTGAGTTCAGGCGCAATTGTGTGGCTCGGCACTGTCGTCGTCGGCCTAGCTGTGTGGGCCACCCGCAATTCGGCAGTCCCGCACTGGTCCTTCATTCTGGTTGCCTCAGTCATGAGCGCCTTGCTGCTGCTGGGTTGGCGAGCAGCGTCGAATGCGGTTGCTCGTAAGTCTCTGGACTAAGCCTTCGGACCCGTCCCTAACCCTTCGGTTTAGTTCACTGACTAAATCTGGTTTTTAATTTTTGCACTCCGCCTCGATAATTGAAGAATGGACAAATCTTCAGACGAGGCTCTCGGCAATCAACCAACTGCTGAGACCCAACGAACTCACAACCCCGCAGGGTCCAGCGAAGAACGCACGTTCATGGGCCAACCGTGGGGTCTCGCCAACCTCTTCGGCATCGAAATGTGGGAGCGCTTCAGCTTCTACGGCATGCAGGCCATCCTGGCTTTCTACATGTACTACGAGACCACTCAGGGCGGTCTCGGCCTGGACAAGGGTGCTGCTACCTCCATCGTCGGTGCTTACGGCGGTCTTGTCTACATGGCCGCACTCGTTGCCTCTCTGGTTGCCGACCGTATCCTTGGCTCGGAGCGGACACTGTTCTACTCCGCCATCCTGGTCATGTTTGGCCACATCTCCTTGGCATTCATCCCCGGCGTGATTGGCCTGGCTATTGGCCTTGTCTCCATCGCAATCGGCTCCGGCGGCGTGAAGACCAACGCACAGGTCGTGCTGGGTCAGCTCTACGCCAAGGACGACCCGCGTCGTGACGCCGGCTTCTCCATCTTCTACATGGGCGTCAATATCGGTGCCCTGTTCGGCCCACTGCTCACCGGCTGGATCTGGGGAATGAAGGGCTTCCACTGGGGCTTCGGCCTGGCCGCTATCGGTATGGCTGCCGGTCTGATTCAGTACATCCTGATGCGCAAGTCCACCATCGCCGAGGCCGGCCATGAGATTCCGAACCCACTGCCGAAGAAGCAGTACCCGGTATGGATTGGCATTGCAGTGGTCATCACTGTTGTCTCGGTTACGCTGGTTTCCACCGGAATTGTTCCGGTCACGACTCTTTCCACTGTGGTCACAGTGATTGCACTGATCGCCGCTGTGGTGCTGTGGTGGCAGATGTACTCCTCGCCACTTACGACGAAATCGGAGAAGACTCGCCTGGTCGGTTTCATCCCGATGTTCGTCTCAGGCGTGCTGTTCTTCGGTATCTTCCAGCAGCAGTTCACGGTGCTGGCCATCTACTCGGACATCCGCCTCGACCGCGAGATCTTCGGTTGGGAAATGTCCCCGGCCTGGATTAACTCGATCAACCCGATCTTCATCATCGCCTTCTCGATGGTCTTTGCAGCCGCCTGGTCCAAGCTTGGTGACCGCCAGTGGTCCACCCCAGTGAAGTTCGGTGTCGCCAACATCATCATCGGTATCTCGCTGTTCTTCTTCATCCCATTCTCCGGTGGCGGTGAGAACTCCACTCCGCTGTATGCGATTATCTGGATTCTCTTCCTGTTCACCATGGGTGAGCTCATGCTGAGCCCGGTCGGCAACGCCCTTGCTACCAAGGTCGCTCCGGCAGCATTCCCGTCGCGCATGATGGCCGTCTGGCTGATGGCAGTCGCTATGGGTACTTCGCTGGCAGGCACCCTGGCCGGCTTCTACAACTATGAGGATGCCGCTGCTGAGAACACCTTCTTCATCACCCTGGGTATCGCCTCGGTTGTCCTGGGCTTGATTCTGCTCGCCCTGCGCAAGTGGATTGTCAAGGAGTTCGTCGACGTCCGATAGGGCTGGCTCCGTAGGGCTGCCCCTCGCTCTGGCACAGCCCACGCTCACGCCCACGCCCCTCCCCCTCCTCCCCACTTCACGACACCTATGTCACCTCATGCCGCCTCCACAGATGGCACGAGGTGACATAGGTGTCGTGAAGTGTTTTTTGGGTGGCTCTGAACATGCTTCGCCACAAACTCGCCACCAGCACAACCGCCATCCACAGATTTTCCCCGCCTCCCCACCGGCTAAAATTGAGGCCATGTTTGCCATCATTACCGTCACCGGCGAGGATCACACCGGCATCATCGCCGCCGTCACCACTGCTCTGGCGGAGCAGGACGTCAACATCGTCGATGTTTCCCAGACCCTCATGGATAAATGGTTCACCATGATCCTGCGGGTGGAGTTCAACGAGAAGGCCACCCCTATCAGCACGCTGCAGGGTTACATGGATTCCGTCGGCAAGCGGGAGGGGCTTGTCATTCGAATCCAGTCTGAGGCGCTGTTCAACGCCGTCAACGAGATTTAAAGGGCGCGACCAGGATGGATTTCAACTTCGCGCAATCTAAGTTCCTCGACACTATTGACATGATCGAGAAGTACCGTCTGGATATCCGGACGGTCACCATGGGGATTTCCCTGCTCGAGTGCTCTCGCTCTGAAATGGAAGCCACCGCACAGGCCGTGTATGACCGCGTAACCAGGCAGGCCGCTCGCCTCGTGGAGGTCTGCGAGGGTATCGAGGCGGAGCTGGGCATTCCGATCGTCAATAAGCGCATCTCCGTCACACCAGTTTCCCTCATCACGGCCGGTTGCGAAGGCGATCCCACAGTGGTTGCCAAGGCGCTCGACCGCGCCGCCCGCGATTCTGGGGTGAACTTCCTCGGCGGCTACTCGGCGCTCGTCGAAAAGGGCGCGACGACCAGCGAGAAGCGGCTCATCGACTCCATTCCCCACGCTCTTAGCGAGACCGAATTGGTGTGCAGTTCGGTCAACGTTGCGTCGTCACGCGCGGGCATCAACATGGATGCGGTGCGCCGCATGGGCGAGGTAGTGAAGGAAGCTGCGGCGCAAACCGCTGACCGCAGCTCGATTGCCTGTGCCAAGCTGGTGGTTTTCGCCAATGCGGTGGGCGACAATCCTTTCATGGCCGGCGCGTTCCACGGCGTTGGGGAGCCAGATTGTGTCGTGTCCGTCGGCGTTTCGGGTCCGGGCGTGGTCGATCGCGCGCTCGGCGATCTGCAGGGCGCCAGCTTTAACGAAGTCGCCGAGGAGATTAAGAAGGCGGCGTTCAAGATCACGCGCACGGGTCAGCTGGTCGGCACGATGGCGTCGGAGCGCCTGGGCGTGCCTTTTGGCATCGTGGATCTCTCGCTCGCGCCGACCGCTGAGATGGGTGACTCCGTCGCTCACATCCTCGAACACATGGGATTGGAGCAGGTCGGCACGCACGGCACCACTGCCGCGCTCGCGCTGCTTAACGACGCCGTCAAGAAAGGCGGCCTGATGGCTTGTTCACGCGTCGGTGGACTGTCCGGGTCGTTCATCCCGGTCTCTGAGGACAAGGGCATGATTGATGCTGTCCGTGCGGGGTCGATCAGCATGGACAAGCTGGAGGCGATGACCTCTATTTGTTCGGTGGGCTTCGACATGATTGCAATTCCTGGTGACACGCCTGCGACCACGATTTCCGGCATGATTGCCGACGAGGCCGCCATCGGTGTGATGAACCACAAAACCACCGCCGCCCGCCTCATTCCGGTGCCGGGTACCAAGCCGGGCGATGAGGTGAACTTCGGTGGTCTGCTCGGATATGCGCCGGTCATTGATGTCAATGCCAAGGGCAATGCCGAGTTCATTGCCCGTGGCGGCTACATCCCCGCCCCGGTGCACGGGTTCAGGAACTAGCGGCTTCGGACGAGGCTCCTACGATTGCAGGCGGCGCCCATTTGCGTCATAGGCGTAGGAGCCGCTACCGACGAGAATCAAAATGAACTCGATAAATGCCCAAATGCTGACGCCGATAATGAGGAAGAAGCCAACCAGGAAGATGGCGGTAATCCAGCCGAATACCGTCAGTGCTAGCTGAATAGCACCACGCGAGTTGTGCCCCAGGTAGAAATTGTGAACACCCAGGGTGCCCAGGAAGAAAGCAAGCAGAGCCGCTGCAATCTTGGACTTATCCGAGACAGGGGAACCTGCGACCCCGTAGCCCTGGTGCGGGTTCGGGCCGCTGAAGCCAGCGGAATACGCCGGCACCTGCTGGTTTGGGTAACCACTCTGATACGGGTTCGAGTACCCGTTGTGGAAATTGTGCTGGCTCGGGTCCTGATAGCCCTGCCCCACGTTCGGCTGCTGCGGTGGGTATGGATCCGAGTACGGCATACCGGAGCTGTAAGCACCTGAGCTGTTAGCGAACTTCCCCTTGGACCTCGGCATACCGTCTTCGTCGAAATCTCCATATGGGTTTGTCGGATTCGTCATTGCACCCTACCTTTTCGCCTAGATTTCCCCGGTCATGAACAGCAGTTCCTTGGGCGATAATAACCGGTTCCGTCAGACTGCTTCCTGCAACTTTGTCAATTTCTTTCGAAATTTTAGTGAAACTGTTGTTTTGGAATATTAAACACCAGTTCTTGAGCAAGATTCTAACAGCAAGTCCCCGTCGGGGGCGTCTCGCACATTGTGAGCTGCCTCGACTACCGCGCCAGCGATTGCTCAATCAGTTCGCGAGCCCAACCCTCAGTCCAGGCCAGCGGAGTCGTCCCCGGAATTGCCGCATCATTCGTGGCGTAGGTCGCGTGCGCACCCGCGCCGGTAATCATCTCCTGCGCTCGTGCAATCGCATCGGCCACTCCCGGAGGCACATCACAGAAGGAGTCCGATGGCACGCAGACATTCTGGACCTTGTCATTAAGAGGCCCAAAGCCGTCTCGTGGACCGCGCATCGTTGCGCCCGGAACCACAGCCTGCACAATGCCGCCAAGCGGCTGCAATGACAGCTCGACGCCCACACCAGCCAGCGGAACGCCCTGGTTCACGCCCTGATTGGGGTCACGCCGCGGGTCGCCCAACAGAGCCACGCCCGCAATGCGCTCGGCCGGAACGACACCGCGGCCATTGCCGATGTCAGAGGCCAAATCACCTGCAATAGCGGCACCCTGGGAGAAGCCCATCAGGACGAAGTCCGTCAGTGGACACTGCCCGTGCAAGTCAGCCATTTCCTTAGCGGTGACATCGCGCCCGACTGCCTGCGAATCATCGTAAGTGAGTTGGTCGGGCAGCTGATGCGTCTTGATCTGTGCCGGGTACGGCGTAGTCCAGACCTTGACATCACCCTCCGAGTAGGACCCTGAGATCGAGTTCGTCAGGCCAAGCAGCAGCGAATGCGGGTTCGCGGTCGGGGCCATCGGATCATCGTCAGCACGCGATTCCGCAGTTCCGGGCACGGCGATAACTTCTACCGCCGGGCACCACTCGGGTTGTTCGGCCAGAACCCCGCCATCGTCACCGGGGGTCGGTGGGGTTTGACCGCCTTGGTCGTCGTTAAGCCATTGCACTACGCCGAAGCCAATAGCGGCCACCAGCACAATGACCGCCAGAATTGTCAGCACTTTACGCATGAGTGCTAGCAATACGCCTTTTTAGCGGAGCTTGCAATAGTCTTCGCCACTTCTTCGGCGCTTTCCTGTGAGCGCCCCTGGGCGACCAGCTGCCCGGCAATCGCCAGCGCGATGACTTCACGCTCCTCCTCCGGTGCGTCCGCGCATGCCGCGCGACCTGTGCCGATGAGCTGATCCTCCACCCCATCAACATCGATTCCCGCTTTTTCCAGCGCTCCGAGGTATGAATCGTCCGCCTCGCTGAGCTTCATCTGCCCATCGGGCGCTTCGTCCACGCGCTTAGCTTGGGGATCTGTGATCTCCGGCGCAGACTTTTCGCTCGACTTCGGCGCAGAAGTCTTCGTGCTTGACGACGTCGTGGAGGTCTTGTTCGTCGTCGTCGACGAGGTGACCTCCGAGGACTCCACTGTGGAACTGCCACAGGCGACCACTCCGAAGGTCAGCAGCGCAACAGCTGTGGTTGTAGCCAGTGTCCGGAAGGACTTGTTCATGGACATTTGTCTATCCCCTACTCAGTGCCCTGCTTTGGTTGATTTACTTGTCATCAGCGTTGTCGGCGGCTGGGGCCGGTGCTTCTGGCTTATTGCGCTCTTCGACAATCTTGCCGTTGAGCTGACGAATCCAGCCACCCTCGAACTGCTGCTCAAGACCGCCGGCCTTGACTGGCTGCAGTGGGCCGACCGGGTAGCCAAACGGGCCATTTTCGTAGCCAGTGCTGCCCCAGTGGTCAGTGATGTCGTTGGAGCGCACCGGCTGTGCACCAGTTTCCGGAGTCCAGTAAATGGCACCGTGTTCGAAGCGCTGGAAAGCGCCGCGGGCGAGCTTGACCTCGTCGCCGTCGACAGGCAGACCCAGATCGGACTCAGCGCCACCGAGCTCCTTGTAGACACGGCCGATTTCACCACGCACGATGCGAGGTTCTTCGCCGCCGATCTTGACGATGGTGCCACCCTGGAAGTCCTGGGCGACACCGCCCGGAATATCGCGGTGGTTGGCGACTGGGTAGCCCAGCGGACCGGTCTCGAAGCCGGCCTTGCCCCAGACGTTCATAATGTCGCCGGTGACTTCGTGGGCTCCGCCTTCCGGAGTCCAGTAAATCGAGCCCTTTTCGAAGTGAACGAAGCGTCCCGAGCCATCCGGCGTAGCCAGTTCGTTGGTCACTGGGTAGCCGAGCGGCGAGGACGGACCACCGAGCTCGTTGTAACGCGAACCGATGCGTCCCCAGACCACATGTGCCCCGGAATCCGGGTGCCAGTAGGCGGTACCGCCGGTGAAGTCCTGAGCCACGCCATTCTTGGCGACACCATACTCATCCGACAGGCAGGTGCCGATTCCCGGCAGCGATGCGACGGCCTTTTCAATCTCGCCACCTACGCGGCAGACAGCGCCACGATCGGACTCCGGCAACTGCAGTGCATCGGCCAGCGTTGGCCAGGCCTGACTGACCTCGAATTGCCAGTACGGCCAGGTGTGAGTACCCGAGCTCCGGAAGTTCACAACCGGCTCGACGCCCTTTTCGCGAGCATTTCGGATGAAGGTCTCACTGGTCATGCGGGAAAGCACTTCCAATGCGTAACCGGTCGGATTGTCCGGCTTCGTCGGATCGATCTGCGACGGCACGTCCCACTCACCGGTGTTGCCGTTACCCGCCGAGATGTACAGCGACATGCCCTTGAGCTTGTCGATGTTCAGCTTCGGATCATTGTCCTTCCAACGCTGCGAACCGAGCGGGCCCCACATCTTCGTCGCGTCATAGCCACCGGTGTTCTTCATCGCCAGAGAGATTGCCTGCGGCATGCCCGGCGAAGTCATATCCAGGTAACCAGAGAGGCTACCGGCAAACTTCCACAGCTCCGGAGAGTGTGCTGCAACGTTGTAAGCACCGGTAGCTCCCATGGAGATACCGATAATGCCGCGTTCATCGTTGCCGCGGAAGCCGTTGGTGATAACCGGCACGAGCTCCTTAGTGATGAAGCTCTCCCACTTGTAGTTCTGACCGTTATCCGGCTGATCCCAGTCAGAGTAGAAGGACGATGTACCGCCGGCAGGCATAACCACCAGGACATTCTTGTCCTCGTAGAAGCGTTCGATATTGGTAGCGCGAATCCAACCGGAGTAGTCATCAAACGATGCCATACCGTCAAGGTGGTAGACGCTCGGGAATGTGCGCTCCTTGTCGCGGTACCAATCGCGCGGCAGCAAAATCTCAACCTGAATTGGCTTCTCCGGCATGGCAGCCGAGCGAATGTGCGCAATGACGTGGTGATCTGTGTACCACTCGACCTTGTCTACGCTGACTCCACTGGGGAGGTTCGCCACTGCGGGAGTATCGACTTTAAATGGCGTACGCTCCGGCCCTGGCATCGGCTTCGGCATACCCAGGCCAGGTAGCTGCGCACCAGCAGCTTGCGCTGCTTCAGCGGCCTTAGCAAGGTCTCCCAGGTCTTCAGATTGAGCCAACTGCCCCTGAACGGCCTGAAGTTCCTCGTAGCTAGGCAGACCTGGCTGAGCTGGCTCGGGAGCCGCCACTGCAGCAGGGGCACCGAGAGCGAGAGTCAACGGTAGTGCCAAAAGTGCGGTCAACGCCCGCGATGACTTCCGGCTGTTGCCGAGGCCACCACGGAGGAATCTAGCGGTTACGCGCATAAGAGGGCTTCCCTTTACAAAGTCGCTGGTTGAAATTATTTGAGACGTTGAGTGTTGCACCGGCGCCGGTTAGGCACCTGCAGATAGCATCACGCGGCGCTAGAGCTATGCGTTTACCGTTCGGCTTCGCAGAATTACGTGGTGACCAGCAACGTATCCGAAGGTTCCCCTCCTCCGGCGTGCCGCTGCACGAAGAATCTCACACACGTTCTGCGAAACAAACGGTATAGCTACCTGAATAGCTTCACCCTTTACTTTAAGGTTCGACTCTCATGTTTACCCTCTTACGGGTAAAAACCGTGGAGACACACGCAAAAGGAACTGAATTCAAGCTTTGACAGCGCAACTCTTTGCGCCCCTCTGTAGGCCGTTACCCACACCTTCCGCTCAGCATCCAAACCCGGACTCGACACAGAAAAAAGACCAATCCCAACAAAAGGATTGGTCTTTCTTCAAAATTGAGACTTCTTAAGAAGCTAGCCCCTTTAAGAAGTCATCCAGCACCAGCGCTAGGTCAGCGCGCCAGAGCGCCCTGAAATAACTATCGACCTAAAGGCCCAGCGCCCGAAGAATGTGCGGGCGAGCAAGCGCGGCATCACGGCCCCACAGCTCCCACGAGTGGATACCGTTCGGGCTGTAGACAAACTGCGCATTGAGGCCGGCAGCGCGAGCATCCTGCTCAAAGCGCTGCGTCGAAGCGCGGGATACGGACTCCATCACGGCACGCCAGACGGTGTCAGGGAGCTGCGGCACCGGACGGTTCAAAACCTCCGGATCACTCCACAGGCTCTGAACACCCTGGGCGGAGGAAACATACATCGGCAGCCCCTTGAGCTGGTCGAGCAGCATCGAAGGGTCATGGGCCTGGCGTTCCGCCGAAGCCGGAACCGGAAGACCCCACATGCCAGTCGGATTCACTACACCAGTGCTAGCCACCATTGCAGTGGTACCCGTAGCAACTACCTCGTTCGACATCTGGTAGTAACCGGACAGCGAAGTAACATGCTTGAACTGGTCACGGTGGCGGGCTGCCAAAGAAACCGCCGCAGCCGCACCCATGGACAAACCAGCAATCGCGTTGCGGTTTGGATTAACACCAAACTCACGCTGCAAATAAACCGGCAGTTCCTGAGTCAAGAAGGTTTCCCACTTCTGGATCTTGACCCCTTCAGCGGTCACTGCCGGAGCGTTCCAGTCAGTATAGAAGGAGCCATCGCCAGCAGCCGGCGCAACCAGAGTGATGTTGTCATTGGCAAAAGTCTGAGCAATATGGCCCGACCAAATCCAACCGGACGCACCCTTATTAAAGCCCCACAGACCGTCGAGCATGTACAGGGAGGCATCGCCGCCACCAGTAGCCGCCTTGATCTGAACCGGAATATTGCGGTTCATAGCCGGCGAGAAAACCTGGCAGTACTGAACCCACCAGTTGTATGGGTCCCAATTACAGCCTGGGCGCAGTCGATCACGGTTTGGATCAGCACTCGCATCCTTCGCGGATGCGAGCATGATGCCGCCAAAGACCATTGCAACCGCTACGAGGGCAGCTACGACCTTCACCGTGAAGTTACGACTCACTGCAGTAAAGCTCATCGTTCTCCTCTTTACTTTCGGACTTACCTCCGCGCCAGACTTCTCGGAGGCAGTCGCTTGCGCGAGCTTTCGCTTTTCTGCTTCCAGTTGTGACGCGACAACTGGAGACTCCACAAAAGAATCTCGAGTATGTAACGATACTCAATCGTTTCCCTACAACCAAGTTAAAATCGTAACCATTCCGTAATATTTCTCACATTTCCCGACAAAACTATCTACCACAAGGAGAAACACTGTTTACCAGCGAGGAATTACAGAATTGTAATTTTGCCCCCGACCGACCCGTAGGACTGACTGAGACATCTAAAACACGCCTACAAGAACCCAAAACACAACCTAAGTACTAACGAGGTACAGAAAAGCCCATGCACCCCTCGATGCATGGGCTTTCAGCTACCAACCGAACCCGACGAGAAACCGACGAGAAACCGCAGTTCGCTTAATGGGAAAAGAACAAGGAACTACCCCAGAGCCGGAACAGCGTAGACAGCGATGGCAATGGACAGCAGCCACAGCACAGCCAGCGCCTGCAGCGGGCGATCCTTAAGCGCAATCTCATCCGGGCTTCCCGCATCACCGCGGTCAACATCAGCTGCGAAGCGCAGGATGGCCACAGTGAATGGAACCATCGAGATCTCGTACCAAATGGCCGAAGTGGAGGAAGTGCCCGGCGCGCGGCCCATCTCGAAGCCCCACAGCGCATAGCTGAGCACCACCGCAGTCGCGGCAAGGGTCCACACAAAGCGCAGGTAAGTCGCGGTGTAGCCCTGCAACGACTTTCGAATCTTCTTGCCCGTGCGCTCTGCCAGCAGCAGCTCCGCGTAACGCTTGCCTGCTGCCATGAACAGCGAACCGAAGGCGGCAACCAGTAGGAACCACTGGGACAGGTTGATGTTGGCGGCCACACCACCGGCCATTGCACGCAGCATGAATCCCGAGGACACCAGCGCGATATCAATCACCGGCTGGTGCTTCAAACCAAAGCAGTAGCCGAGCTGCAGCGCAATATATACAGCCACGACAATTGCCAGCCCCGGCCCCTCAGAGGCAATCCAGGACACGGCAATCGAACCGATAATCAGAGCAACCGCCATGATGTACGCCATGCTCACTGGCAGCACACCAGCGGCAATAGGACGGAAACGCTTGGTCGGGTGCGCGCGGTCGGCTTCGACATCGCGGGCATCATTAATCAAGTAAATCGACGATGCTGCCAAACAGAAGGCCACAAACGCCACCAGGATGTCGACGGTCAGGGTGCCGATCGAACGTCCCGAGTCCATAATCTCATTGCCGGCCGCCAGCGGAGCCGCGATAACCAGGACGTTCTTCACCCACTGCTTCGGACGAAGTGCCTTGATCATGCCGTCCAGCAGATTCTTCGGCGGATGCCCCTGCGGGTGCGCAGGCTCATCGATACCGGAAGTGTGCGGCTCGGACCCAATCCTTGATTGAGAAGCTTGCCGCTGGTTGGCCGACACATTGGCCAAGTTGTCGTTCTCCGCCTGTGTCACTGTGCATTCCTTTCCGCAATGGAGGGCTGTCCACCCTGGTTATGCTGCGCGTTTTTCGGCTCGATGACCTTATCACCTATCTTGTCCACCGCAAGAGCAGTGGCTGTACCCAGCGCCGCTCCGAGAGCAACATCCGTCGGGTAATGCACTCCCAACACCAGGCGAGAGAGCATAATCGCCGGCACCCCCACGGCCGGTGCTGCCGGGTAACCCAACTTGGCAATCCCCACCAGCGCCGCCGTCGTCGACGTCGCGTGCGAGGACGGGAAACTCAGCTTGCTCGGTGTACCAACGCCGATTGCTATACGACGGTCATGGGGACGCGGGCGACGGACAATGCGCTTAAGCACCACCGATGCCGCATGCGAGGTAAAGGCGGCCACACCGACCTTTGCCCAGCTAATGCGTCGCTCCTTATCCACCGCCGCCCCGAGGGCAGCGAGCCCCATCCACCCAAGGGCGTGCTCACCGAAATAGCTCATGGCACGCGCGGTGGGCAGCACACCCGGGACGTCGTTAAGCGTGTGCTGAATATTAACGAGAACGTCGGACTCGCCGAACGGATCGCCTTTAATTTTCGAAGACATTCGCCCAGGCCTTCCTACTGGTCAGATCGTCATAGGCTGCGCGGTAGCGTGCCTGCATTTGCTCGAACCGCTCCTCAACCTGCTTTTGCAGCTCCCAGGATTCTTCCAGCAGAGCCTTGGCCTTGTCGCGGTCACGTTGGCGATACACCACGCCACGGCCGTCAGCGGTGGTGACCGTTGCGCCATCCAGACGCGACAGGGAGAACCAACGAGCCTCCAGCGGCGCCAGGTTTGCCTGCGGCACCGCATGGTGCTCGGAGTTTTCCGGGCGCACGCTGTGAAGCAAGCCCTTGGCCAGCCAACCGACCTTCTTCAGCTTGCCCAGACGACCACCGACATCCTTTGTCGGAATCCCCGGAATACCGGAGGGCTTTGGCAGATCGCCTGCACTCGGCAGCACAACCGCGTCGGGGAAGCTCTTGCGCAGGGCATTGATGCGCGGCAGCGAGGACTCGAGAATGTCGAATAAACGCTCGGGACCTGCCAGGAAGTCCTTCATGGCTTCGTTCTGGATGGCAACAGTGGAGTACTCCAGGCACAGAAGGTGCTTGAAAGTGGCCT
This sequence comes from Corynebacterium sp. HMSC075F02, assembly GCF_001838335.1. Lineage (NCBI taxonomy): Bacteria > Bacillati > Actinomycetota > Actinomycetes > Mycobacteriales > Corynebacteriaceae > Corynebacterium > Corynebacterium sp. HMSC075F02. Next base: position 267,618 of record NZ_KV836313.1, read on the forward strand.
TGCGCATGGAACGCACGATACCGGCAGCATCGCCCTCGTGCTGAAGGGCCGCGACAATCAAGCGGTTGCGCAGGTGGAAGTACGCCTGCCAATCAATCGCATCATCCTTGTCCGACCAGGCCATATGCCAAATTGCGACGCCCGGCCACGTAGCCGTCGGAAAGCCTGCCTTGCCTGCGCGCAAACCGTATTCGGCATCGTCCCACTTAATAAACAGTGGCAGCGGCTGACCGATTGCCTCAGCGGCGACGCGCGGAATCAGGCACATCCACCAGCCGTTGAACTCAACATCGATGCGACGGTGAAGATCCTTCGAATCGACAACCTCACCGGTTGCGTTAGTGCCGTGCTCCCCGCGATCGCGCAGTGGGTGCGCATAAAAGTCGTGGTCATAGTGGACGTGCGGAGCGGAAGTCCACATGAAGTCATGGCGGCCGATGACTTCACCCATCGAGTGCAAGTGGCTGCGCTCCTGCAGGTTCAGCATCTGACCGCCGACCAGCATCGGGGACTTCGCGAACCGGCCGACAGCGACCGCACGCAGAATGGAATCCGGTTCGATGGCGATGTCGTCATCCATGTAGAGAATGAACGGGCTATCGGTCGCACGCTTCGAATCCGAATCCGGACCGCCCAGGGCCTCATACATAATGCGGGAGTACCCGCCAGAACCACCGAGATTTCCCTGCGGGAAAATACGCAGGCGGTCACCAAAGTGCTCGGCGACAGCATCAAAGCCCGGCTCGTCTGCCGGGTGCTTGGTGCCCTGGTCAGGCATCAAAACAGCATCGATGATGGCATCGACCTCAGGATCCGAGGACAGCGCCTCAAGAGCAGCAACTGCGTCGGTCGGGCGATTGAACGTCGGGATACCGATAGTGACGCGCCCCTCCGGCGCCGGATGCTCCGTGCCGTCCGGGTACGTCTGGCTCGGCGCCTCGATATCGGAGTACCAACCTGCGGAGTGGATTACCACGTCCGTCTCACAGGTGAGGTCAAACCAAATCCAGCCGCCGTCTTCAAATTGCGTCAGCGGTACTGGGATTTCGCAGACGTGCACATCCTTGCCGTCCACCTTGGCTTCTGCACCTTCAGCCGCCGCACCCAGATCACCGACAACTTCGCCGGTCACGGCGATACGCGCACCGTCAATCTTCGAACGGTAGATGTCCACGCGCGCAGTACCGGACAGTTCCAGGCGCAGGACAACATTGTCCAGATTCGTCCACCGGCGCCAGTAGCTGGCCGGAAAAGCATTGAAGTAGGTTTCAAAACTAACTTCATCACCCGCCGGAATGGTGGCTGACGTGCGCGAATGCGCTTGCACACGACCGGCATTAGTCTCCGGCTCAACCAAGTAGAGCGAGCGGACATCACGGGGCTCACCCAACTTTGGCAGCAAAATCCGCTGCAGGCGTTCAACGGCAAGGCTTGACGACGTTGTCGGGGTATGTGTCCGCTTTTGTTCAGGCTGTGATGCCATGAGACGTATCAACCACTTTCCGAAAGGTCTACCGGGGATGTTGCCGCCGATAAGTTACCGACGTTTCTATCTCATAGCATCCTAGTGCCCGTGGCGGATTGCCTCTTGTTGCCACGCTAGCGACAGCCCAGAATGTGAAAGCCCCTACGCGCTGCGGACTATCTGCTGCGCATAGGGGCTTTTTCGTTCAGGCTCTAGTTTTAAGCTCCGAGGAAACCTTCGATGCGGGCCTTGGAGTTCTGGAGGTTGCGATCCCAGGTTGGCCAATCGTGGATACCGGTCTGCTCGTATTCAAACGTGGCATCCAGACCGGAGGTACGAGCACGCAACTCAAACTCGCGGGTGGACAAGCGGGACAGCGACTCCAGCGCAACGCCGCCGGCCTTCGGGACGACCCGGTAGAGATTCTTCGGGTCACGAACCTCATCCGGAACACCATTTGCCGAGGTAATAACCAGATCCAGCCCCTTCATCTTCTCGACATTCAGGTACGGATCATTACGGACACGCTCCGCTGACATAGGCGCACCCCACATGTCGAAGGAGCTGTAGCCAGCCGACAGCTGAGCAGCCTCAATTGCAGTAGTCATACCCGGCGCAGTGGTGTGCAGGTAACCGGAGAAGGCAAGAGCCTGACCGAACTGGTCTCGGTGGTTGTATGCCAGCGACAGTGCAGCAGATGCACCCATGGACAGACCTGCAATGGAGTTACCAGTGCGAGAAATGCCGAACTCACGCTCAAGGTAAACCGGCAATTCCTGAGTCAGGAAAGTCTCCCACATGTTTACAAACGGACCGTGCACACTAACCGACGGACGCTTCCAGTCGGTGTAGAAGCTACCGCCGCCACCACCTGGAATAACCAGGTTGACGTTGGATCCTTCAAAAGTACGTGGGGCGTTACCGTGCTCCACCCAGTCAGAGGCATCAGCCGGGCTACGCAGACCATCTAGCAGGTAGAGAGCCTTGTTACCACCATTGGCAGAGGCCACAATCTGAACCGGAATATTACGGTCCATGGCCGGCGAATAAACCTGGCACTTCTGGGTGAAGTACTGGTACGAATCCCACTCACAACCCGGGCGCAGCGAGCCTCGGTCACCCGCCGCGCTCGCGGCCGGCGCCATGGTCAATGCAGACGCAGCCACAGCTACTACGGACGCAACGGCTGCAACCTTTCGGCGCCAACCACGGAAAGTAGAGGTGATTTTCACGTGTGCATTCTCCTCACAATGTGCGATTCCCCACGGCCGGTGGGAACTATCAGGCGTGTTTCCGCTTCAGGGAATTACCTTAAGAAACAGTAAATCTTCGACAAACTTACCCGCATTCACTGTCGTTTTCCAGCAGAACACGTCGAGACCCCACTTTTCGGCGGGTTCTGGTATCCGCATTTTTACTGCGCAAGCCCCCGCAGCTCGCGCGACTCCCGCGCCCCGCGCCAGGTAATAATCGCGCCAGCCGCCGCGATTAGCACGATGCCCAGCGCCATGGACCAAGTCACTCGGTCACCGGAAAACGCCCAGCCCAGGATTGCACCGATGACCGGGTCCAGCGCGAAGAGCGTGCCGACGACCGCCGCTGAGACAATCCCCGCAGCGATGGTGTCCATCATGTAGGGAATAACAGCACCAATGAACCCAGAAACAACGATGGTGACCCACATCGAACCGTCGACAAGCGGTGCGGCGGAAACAGAAAACGGCGCGAGCACGATTGCTGCGACGACCACTGACAGCGCCAGGTCGGGCATGCCGCCGCCCTCGGTGCTGCCCATTCGGGCGGAGAAGAGCGTGTAAGCGCCGAAGAAGATTGCACCGATTGCGGCGTAACCAATGCCGATAATGTCAAGGTCATTGGAGGGCTGGGCAATCAGGGCAACGCCGATGAAAGCGACGATGGCCCATAGGCGGGAGCGCCACATTTTCAGCCCCAGGAAGGACACGACGCAGGGGCCGAGGAAGTCGATGGTGACGGCGACGCCCTGCGGGAGGCGCGCGATGGCGGCGTAAATCATCATGCTCATCATGCCCATGGCGATGCCGTAGACCACGATGTTGATGGCGCGAACGCGGGTCATTCCGGACAGTTTTGGTCGGAACAGAACCACCATAATGATGGCGGCGGCGGTCATGCGCAGGCCCGATATGCCCGGCGCGCCGACCGTGGAAAGCATGCCAGTGACCAGCACGGCTGCAGCCTGGGTACCAAGAGAACCGATAAGAACCAGAATGACAGGTGCCACTGGCAGGGTGAGAAACTTGTTCACACGCTGCAGCAATGGCCCCTGCTGGGGAACCCGCCCAGCCCCCTGGTGGGGAACTTCGGTTTGGCTTTTCTCACGCGACACTCGCGCAATACTAGCGCGGGAGCCGCAAGCGGCAAATTAGTGCCCGCGCTCCTGCTCGATTGCTTCGCCGTCGTTGAAGAACGGCGCAATCTTGTTGTCGAACATCGACAGTGCGGAACCGATTGCCATGTGCATATCCAGGTACTGGTAGGTGCCCAGACGACCACCGAAGAGAACCTTGTTCTCCTGCGCTTCTGCTGCAGCGAGCTTGCGGTAGGCCTCCAGCATCTCGCGGTCTTCCGGGGTGTTGATCGGGTAGTACACCTCGTCGTCATCGTCGGCGAAGCGGGAGTATTCCTTAACAATTACTGTCTTGTCCTTGACGTAATCGCGCTCCGGGTGGAAGTGGCGGAACTCGTGGATACGGGTGTACGGCACATCCGCGTCGTTGTAGTTCATCACTGGAGTGCCCTGGAAATCGCCGGTGTTGACAACCTCCATCTCGAAGTCCAGCGTGCGCCAACCCAGCTTGCCCTCTGCGTAGTCGAAGTAGCGGTCCAGCGGGCCGGTGTAGACGACCGGGGCGTCCGGGGATACAGCGCGCAGTTCGTCGCGCACCTCGAACCAGTCGGCATCGACAACGACGTCAATCTTGTCGGAGGTCACCATGTTTTCCAGCCAGGCGGTGTAGCCGTCGACAGGCAGACCTTCGTAGGTGTCGTTGAAGTAGCGGTTATTAAAGGTGTAGCGAACTGGCAGGCGGGTGATGTTGCCAGCCGGCAGGTTCTTCGGGTCGGTCTGCCACTGCTTGGCGGTGTAGTGCTTGACAAATGCCTCGTACAGCGGGCGACCAATCAGGGAGATGGCCTTTTCCTCAAGGTTCTTCGCGTCACGTGGATCCAGGCCATCGGTCTGGTCCTTAATCAGCTGACGAGCCTCGTCCGGGCTGTAGTACTTGCCGAAGAACTGGTTGATCAGCCCCAGCCCCATCGGGAACTGGTATGCGGTGCCCTTGTACATAGCGAACACGCGGTGCTGGTAGTCGGTGAAGTCAGTGAACTGGTTGACGTAGTCCCACACCCTCTTATTAGAGGTATGGAACAGGTGCGCACCGTACTTGTGCACCTCGATGCCAGTCTCCGGCTCTGCCTCCGAGTAGGCGTTGCCGCCGATGTGGTTGCGGCGTTCGACAACGAGCACGCGCTTACCCAGCTCAGTGGCGGTCCGCTCAGCAACGGTCAAACCGAAGAAACCCGAACCGACCACGATGAGGTCGTAGGTGTTGTCCTTGATGTCCTGTAGGGACTTCGGAGCAAATTCATTGGCAGTGGTGTTCTTTTCGCTACTCACGCCTTAAAACCTATTGCATTTCCATCCGGTTTGCGGGTGTACACGCGGGCTTTACGACGTCCACGTGAGCCCAGCCCAACGTTCGTTTGGTCACATTATTTGATAATTTTCCCAAAATTAACGAGGAAACACAGATGTCTCACTAGATTTTTTTAGTCACACTGGTAACATCCTCCTCAGAATTTTCTGTTGCTTTGCAACTTTCCTTCCCTTCGACCCCGGGTAGACCTCGGGTCGATAACCCTGTACCCCATTTTTTTGGAGCTTTTACCGTGCCAACTCGCCGTCGCATCAATGCCCCGTCGATGGGCCGTCGCACCTTCCTCTATGGACTGGCAGCAACTACTGCCGCAGCTCCGCTAGCAACATGGGGTATTCGCCAGGCCCCTACCCTGGTTGGAAGCCCAGGCGTAGGCCCCATCGCAGCCAAGATTTCGACATCGCCGCTGGTTGACGCTGTCACGATGATGATTGACGACGCAGCCGTCGGCACGCATGCCATTACCGATGCCCTGCACCCGCTTCGCGGATTCGTAAAGGACATCACCCGCGACGAACCGTTCTCCCAGTTCGCCCTGACCTGGCCGGGCGATGACAATCTGCAGCTCTACGTTCGCGCCGAGCGCGAAGACGGCAGCTTTGGCCCGTGGTTCCACGCTGATTCACACGGTCCGATGAATAACTCCGGGCAGTCCGGCACCGAGCTGCTGTTCGTTGAGCCCACCCGTCGCGTGCAGGTGTCGACTGTCGGCCTGAACCTCCTCGAAGGCCTGGATCCCCGCAACATCATTGGTATCGACAACCTTGACCCCGCAACCATCGGCGGTGCCCTGCAGGATCTCGTCAGCGCTACGGCCGCGTTGTCCCTCAACGCCGTCCAGGCAGTTTTCATCGACGGCGTAGAGCAGGTCGGCGAGGTTATTCAGCCAGTTGCGTACGAGTCGTCGATTTCCGGTGCGCCAAATGTAATCAGCCGTGCAGCATGGGGCGCAGATGAGTCCATCCGCAGCGGTTCGAGCTCCTACAGCACTTTCAAGGGCACGTGCATCCACCACACCGCGGGTTCCAATAACTACTCAGAGTCGCAGGGACCAGCCATTGTCCGAGGCATTTACGCCTACCACGCAAAGACGCTGGGCTGGGGCGATGTTGGCTACAACGCGTTGGTCGATAAGTACGGCAACATCTACGAGGGGCGCTACGGCGGCCTGGACAAGAACATCGAAGGCGCGCACGCAGGTGGCTTCAACAACGGCACCTTCGGTATTTCGGTGATGGGCAATCACGACCAGCTGGAGATTCCGGATGCGGCCGTCACTGCACTCGGCGAGATGGTCGGCTGGCGCATGAAGGTCGGTGGCGTCGATCCGATGTCCACCGCCGCACTGACCAGCGCCGGCTACTCGAAGGCACGCTACAGCTCCGGCCAGACCGTGAACCTCCCGGCCATCTTCGGCCACCGCGACACCGGCTACACCTCATGCCCGGGCACCTTCGGCTACCAGCAGATGGATGCCATCCGCGCTGCAGCCAAAGCCAAGTTTGATGGCGCCGGCGGAGCGGGTATCGCCGGCCGCTCGACGGATCCGAACAACCAGGACGGAGAGGCCGCCAGCATTCCGTCGATTCCGGGCACCGGCGAGTCGGGCGACAACGGCGGTTCCCTCGGAAACGTGGAAACGCCCACACCAGGCGAGGTTCTCGGTGAGTTTCTAACTGATTCCCTGCCAGCCAACCCTGCCGAAGCTACGCAGGCCTGGTTCGCACCTCAGAACTAAGTCTCCCGCTTATCCACAACAGGCATAACCACATCACATTTGTGGTGTAGCACCAGATCTTCGCAATCACCCAGGAGTTATTACCGTGTTTAGTCGCCGCCGCATCAATCGCCGCGCAGGTGCCAAGCAATCCTTGGTACTCGCTGCCGTGGCGACCCTTGCCCTGACACCCGTTGCCGTTGTCGGCGCAGGTGCCGCTTATGACCTCATCGAGGAAAACGGCACCAGCCCCATCGACGCGGTTGTCCAGAGCAAGTCGCTTGCAGACAGCGCCTCTGTCCTCGTCGAAGACGCGGCAATCGCAACGCAGTCGCTTGCCGACGAGGCTCATCCCAACCGCGGTGTCGTCAAGGAAATTACCTCCGATACCGAGTTTTCCCAGTTTGCGCTGACGTGGGCCGGTGACCCTGATATCGCCAGCTTCGTCCGCGCCGAGCGCGCCGATGGCTCCTGGTCCGACTGGTTCAGCGTCGACCCAGACTACCCCGCTGAAGGCAATGGCAACGGCCTGAACGGAACGGAGCTCATCTACATCGAGCCAACCAAGCGTGTTCAGGTTTCCACCCACGGGCTCAACATCTTCGGCCCGGGTTCCGGCGTGGATCTGAAGGACATCAAGGGCGCCGAGAAGTTGGATCTGTCCAAGCTCAACCTCGACGAGATTAATGCTGAGGGCGCCAAGAAGGCTGTGGAGGATGCAAAGGAATCCGCTACGGATGCAGCCAAGGATGTCGCCAAGGCCGTTGACGATGCCGCTTCCGACTACCAGCAGACTCCGGATGCAGCTCCTGAGGACGCACTCGATGACCCGACCGCTCCGAGCGCTAACGACGCTGCAGGTCTGGACTCGCCGAACCTCCCAGTGAAGTGGACGGATATCGAGCCAGTCGCCGATGAACTGCCAATCGACCAGGTCGACGCAGTGCTTATTGACGGCCAGGCTGCCGCATCCGGCATCGACCCAATTGTGGACGCCAAGAATGTCACGGGCATGCCGAAGGTCATTACCCGTGCCGGCTGGGGTGCCAACGAGAATAACCGCTGTAAGGGCGCGGACTACGACAGCAAGCTTGTCGGTGCCACCGTGCACCACACCGCTGGCTCAAACAACTACACCGAGAGCCAGTCCGCTGGTATCGTCCGCGGTATTTACCAGTACCACGCACAGACTCTGGGCTGGTGCGACATCGGATACAACGCCCTGGTCGACAAGTACGGCAACATCTTCGAGGGCCGCTACGGTGGCCTGGATAAGAATGTCCAGGGCGCTCACGCAGGTGGCTTCAACACCGGTACTTTCGGCATCTCCATGATGGGTAACTACACATCGGTTGCTCCCAGTGAGGCTGCACTGAACTCGGTGGGCAACATGATTGGTTGGCGTCTGAAGGTCGCCGGCGTCAAGCCGACCGGCCAGATCCAGATGACTTCGGGTGGCACCAGCTACTCCAAGTATGGATACGGCAAGCAGGTCACTCTGCCGACCATCTTCGCGCACCGCGATGTTGGTAACACCACCTGCCCAGGTGATGCTGGCTACGCCCAGATGGGCAAGATCCGCTCGATTGCCGAAAAGAAGTACAACAGTCTGACCAGCGGAAAGATTGACAATGAGGGCCCAGATGGCTTGATTGACCTCCTCGTTCCGCAGGATGAAAAGGGCGATAAGACCGCCGAAGACGCAGATTCGCAGTCGACCGAATCGACCGAGTCAACCGAGTCGGGATCGACTAGCTCTACTACCTCGACCACTTCGACCACTTCGGCATCCACGGGCACGTCCGCCACCTCGTCCTCCGAGAAGTCCTCGAGCGCATCGAGCACTACTTCGTCGACAACGTCGAGCTCCGACTCGACCACCTCGGGTACTTCGAATACCTCGGAGCCAACCGACGCCACGAACACCAGTGACACTGCTACGGCTGACTCCTCCGCACCGTCGGCAAGCGAGCAGAGCAACTCCTCCTCGCCGAGCGCATCCGACGAGCAGCAGAAGGCACAGGCTCTGGAGACAGTCTCGGGTGCACGTTCGATGCTGGCCTCGGCGCTGGGCATGCTCGGCGCACCGGGTCTGGGGCAGACCGCCGATGCCATTCTGGGTGCGGTTGGACGCTCGATTGAAAACGGACCGTCGATTGCTGACCTGCCGGTTCTGATTGACCAGATCATCACTATCAATGAGCAGAACGACCTGGCTGCCGAATGGCGCCAAGTTTCCGAGGAAATGGGCTCGGTTCTCGGCTACGCAATGTCCGGTATCCAGAGCGGTTCTACCGTGGCGAACAATGCTGGCCAGGCCGATGCCCTGCGCTACGTGAAGTTTTCCAACGGCGTAATCACCGACTCCGACACCACCGGCGCTCACGCTATCTGGGGCAAGATTGCTGATGAGTGGGCCCGCCAAGGCTTCGAGGTCGGCAAGCTGGGCGCTCCGACGAAGACCCAGGTGGTCGATGGAAACATCGAGCGCGCTGAGTTCCAGAACGGTTCAATCACCTTCGACCGCACCACCGGCGAAGTCAAGACCGAGCTGAAGTAAACGCTGCAGTAAACCCGAAGCAGACGCTGTCGAGCACTGGTCAGCCAGCTGGCGCGGGGAAAAACCTCGAGGCTAGCTAGAACCAGCGCTCCAGCACACGAGCAACACCGTCATCATCATTGGTGGCGGTGATTTCGTCTGCAATCTCCTTGACGTTGTCAGCCGCATTGCCCATGGCCACACCCGTGCCCGCCCACGACAGCATCTCGATATCGTTCGGCATGTCACCGAAGCAGACCACATCTTTCGCGGTCGCTCCGACCAGTTCAGATACGTATTCAAGCCCGGCGCGCTTAGTCACGCCCGGCGCGGACACCTCCAAAAGCCCGTCCGGCATGGAGTAGGTCACGTGCGCCAGGCTCGCGTCAATTGCGGGGGCGACCAGTTCATATAGCTGGGCACTGTTCACATCTGAGTTTCGCAGCAAGAGTTTCGTCGCGGGTTCTGACAACACGGCCTCTTCAGCAAGCTCACCGTGCTCATCCGATTCCCACGCATGGTCATAGGACGGTGCCACCACAAAAAGCTCATCGATGGCATCATTCGCCGATGTCCCAGCGCGCTCTGCCGCAATGCCGATTCCACCGATGGATCGCGTCGCTTCGCGCGCATGCTTAACGACGTATCGCAGCGTCTCTGGCTTCAGTGTGTTGGCGGCAACTACTTCATCACGGCCGGAGTCGTAAATCACGGCGCCATTGGCGCACACGCACAACGGCTGAACCGGCAGCTGCTCGAGCACTGGCTGCAACCACCGGGCCGGCCTTCCCGTGGCCAGCACCAACGGGGTGCCGCGGCGTAGCATTCGCGTGACGGCCTGTCGCAGGCGGGGAGTTACCCGCTCCCGCGAGTCGATGAACGTCCCGTCAATATCCGAAGCTACGAGTAGTGGATGTAGTCTCTCGGTCACTTCGAACTACTTGCCGTCCTCACTGTTGTCATCTTCACCGTCATCGCAGAACCGATCGTGCAACAGCTGCAGCGTTGCAGCTACTCCCCCATGCTCGACAGTGTCAATTACCCAGTCCGCGTTCTTCAGCAAGGCCCAGTCCGCATCGGCCATAACTACCGGCATGCCGACACGCTGTGTAGCTTCCTCAAAGTTCGAGCGACCGGCGAAAAGAATCGCGGTTTCTTCCTTGCGAGCCTGCTTGCGCAGCGTGCTAACCACCGCATTTGTGACGTCCAGCTTGCTGGCGCCCTCCGGAAGTTCCACGACCTGCAGGTCAACCGATTCCAAAGCCGATAGATTCGGCTTATCTCCCGACTCGTGCAGAACAACGATTGTGGCTCCGACATCACCGAGCTGCTGCAAGGCCTTGATAGTTTCTTCGCTAATTGTGCCCGCGTCGTCGGCAAGCGATGCGGGGTAATCGAAGATAAACGTCTCCGGCTGAGCGGTGATGAGCTTGTTCAAGCGCTGTGGAAGCTTGTCGCGAATCATCATCGACTGGCCGATAAGACGGTAAACGGTCTGCTGCGTCTGTTCAACACCAGAGGCGGAGGCCTTCTCGAGCTGCACGTACGCTTCGCGGAACGTCACGCGCATCGAATCCGTGGCAGTACGCACGGACTCCTTGCTCTCCTTGGCGCCGGCGACGACATCATCAGCCATCTGTTCCACAGACTGACGGAACTGCGCCAACAGCGCGGTCGTCTGTTCCCTTCGACGAGCAGACTCCGCGCTCATCGTGTGCGAGGCATCGAGGAACTGCTGCCTGGTCTGATCGCCGAATTCACGCGCCGACTCGGCTAGCTTTTCCTTGAATGCAGCCAGGTCACCGCGCAAATGACGGATACGCTGGCGCTCTTCTTCGACTTTCAGGTCCTCTGCCTGTGCCTCTTCGAAAGTCGGTGCGCCACCGCCAAGACGAGCCGGCACCCAGTAGGCGCCCTTCGGCAGGGGACCTTCTTCAGCTGCGTACTCGTCCCAGAGCTGACGAACGCCCTGATCCATGATTTCGTGCAGCTTCTCGGTGGCTTCTGCCGGATCCCCCTCCGGTGTCCACGGTGGCAAAACCGTAATGTGAATCGGAGTATTGCTGCGGCCGAGATGCTTGGGGTGCCCCTTCGTCCACACGCGCTGGGATCCCACAATCAGCACGGGGATGATGGGCTTGCCGGTGCGCTGCGCCATACGCACTGCGCCGGACTTCAAATTCTTGACCTCGAAACTGCGCGAGATAGTCGACTCCGGGAAGATACCTACCAACTCGTCGTTTTCCAGCTTCGCGCAGGCCTCTTCGAAAGACTTGGAGCCGTCAGTGCGGTCGACCGGAATGTGCTTACAAGCACGCATGATTGGTCCGGCGACCGAGTGGTCGAACACTTCTTTCTTCGCCATAAAACGGACAAAACGGCGGTGCTTGCGGAATGGAAGACCGACATAGGTGAAGTCCATGTATCCGGTGTGGTTAGTAACGAGAACGGCGCCAGAGTCTTTCGGCACGTTTTCCCAGCCCTTAACGGTGAACTTCAAACCTTGGGCAAAGAAGACGGTGCGCGCCAATCCGATAATCGTTAAGTACACAGGATCCTTGAACATGGCCTTTACTCTACAATCTTTCGCACCCCTTAGCGGGGCGATATGTACTGGTATCTGAGACCCATGAATAAATGTCGTTACAGGCTCATATTCATGTGTAAATGCGAGCGCAGTTCCAGTCATCGCCTCTCAAATACGCCACACGCCCGCCGTGCACCCATTGCCCACCCATCAGCCATCTTTGATACCCCCATTATGGGGGGTTCATTGCCAGCCGACTTTCAGTCTAAAAGTGGAAAACCTCTATTAACATAGCCATCTACCTGCGGAAAATCGGACAACATTACTGGCGCGATTTTCGTGACTTTTTGCCCCATTATTTATATCTACGTAACCGTAGGTTGGCGCTCACAAGTAAGCCGAGTTTTGGTAACCTGAGCCGTGAGCCGAGAAATTCTCTTCGACGAAAAAATCAACGCCCCCACCGGGAAGGATTGGAAAATGTCGTCCTCTTCATCTCTCGCCCCATCTGCAGTTCTGAACAAGGAACAGCATGAAAAGACCTGGGAGAAATTCGGTACCGAGCAATACGACGTCGTCATTATCGGCGGCGGTTCTGTAGGCGCTGGCGCTGCGCTCGATGCCGCAACCCGTGGTTTGAAGACTGCGGTCATTGAAACTCGTGACTTCGCAGGCGGCACCTCTAGCCGCTCCTCAAAGATGTTCCACGGCGGTCTGCGCTACCTGCAGATGTTGGACTTCCGCCTGGTAGCTGAATCCCTGCGCGAGCGCGAACTGTCCATGTCGCATCTGGCACCGCACCTGGTTAAGCCACTGCGCTTCGTCTTCCCTCTGACTCACCGCGTATGGGAGCGTCCGTTCATGGCATCGGGCTTCTTCCTTTACGACGTCATGGGTGGCGCCAAGCAGGTTCCGATGCAGAAGCACTACTCCCGCAAGGGAACCCTGAAGCAGGCTCCGGGCCTGAAGGAAGATGCCGTGGTCGGCGGCGTTCGCTACTACGACACTCTGGTTGACGATGCCCGTCACACCATGACTGTCCTGCGCACCGCTGCTCACTTCGGCGCTGACGTCCGCACCTCCACCCAGGTTGTCGACTTCGTGAAGGAAGGCGAGCGCATCGTCGGCGCGAAGCTCCTTGACACCGACACTGGCGCGACCACCACTATCCGCGGCAACGTTTTCGTCAACGCCACCGGCATTTGGTCCGATGAGATTGAGAAGCTGGCTGGCGTCACCGGCAAGTTCCGCGTCCACACCTCCAAGGGTGTCCACATTGTTATTCCGAAGTCCGCTCTTGAGGGCTCGGTGGCAATGACCTTCGTGACTGAGAAGTCCGTCCTGTTCGTTATCCCGTGGGGTGAGTACTGGATTATCGGTACCACCGACACCGACTGGACCATGAACCTGGCAAACCCGGCAGCTACCCGCGCTGACATCGACTACATCCTCGATCACGTCAACGCCAAGGTTCGTCGTCCGATTACTTACGACGACATCGTCGGTGTCTACTCGGGTCTGCGTCCACTGGTGGAAGGCGACTCCGACTCCACCACCAACCTCTCCCGTAACCACGCTGTTGCCCACGTTGCTCCGGGCATGGTCTCCGTCGCAGGCGGTAAGTACACCACCTACCGCGTCATCGGTGCCGATACCATTGACGCTGCAGTCCAGGATGTCCCACGTAAGGTACCGGAGTCCGTCACCGCTGATGTCCCGCTACTCGGTGCTGATGGTTACCACGCACTGAACAACCAGAAGGCAGAGCTGGCCAAGCAGTTCGGTATCACCGAAAAGCAGGTCGAGCACCTGCTCAACCGCTACGGCTCCCTCATCTACGAGGTTCTGGCTCCGGCAGCCGAGGACAAGTCCCTGCTCGAGCCGCTGGAGGCCGCTGAGCAGTACATGCGCGCTGAGGTCCTCTACGCAGTGACCCACGAGGGCGCAATGCACCTCGACGATATTCTGGAGCGCCGCCTGCGTGTCTCCATGGAGTACGCACACCGTGGCGTCGACAGTGCCCGGGCCACCGCGGAACTGGTTGCCCCAGCTCTGGGTTGGGACAAGGAGACGATGGAGAAGGAAATCAAGGTCTTCATCGAACGCGTCGAAGCAACCCTGGCAGCTGAGCATGAACTGACCGACAAGGCCGCTAACGAGATTGCTGCTCACGCAGTGGAGACTCGCGCGGATGTCGACGTCAGCCTCGACCGCTAGTTCATTTCCCACCCTCCCCTAGGTGGCCATACGAGTTAGCTCTTGAATGGCCACCAGCGCTGTAGCCACAACGAAATAGCTTTCCCTCTTGGGAAAACGGCTTTGCACTTCAAGGGGCTAATGGGCTCGAAATAAAAGTGCCGGCGAAAAGAATCAGTTCTCGCCGGCATTTCTTATACCTAAAAGTTTACGTTGCACGATTCCTCGTGGCCTTTCCCGGTCACGACGCACAGAGAGTTTCACATCTCATGGAGACAATCACAGGATCCCAGGCATTCCTCTGGGAGTTTTTCGGAACCGCCATTCTAATTCTGCTCGGTAACGGAGTCTGTGCCTCTATCAACCTCCGGACTACTCGCGCAGCAAACGCTGGCTGGATGGGCATCGCCTTCGGTTGGGGTATGGCAGTTTTCGCTGGCGCATCGATTGCCGACGTATCCGGTGGCCACTTGAACCCAGCGGTAACCGTTGCCCTAGCAATCAAGGGCAGCCTGGCCTGGAGCCTGGTCCCTTACTATGTCGCAGGTCAGCTGTTGGGCGCATTCGTAGGTGCAATCCTGGCATGGGCCGCTTTTAAGCAGCTGTTCGACGCCAATGGTGTCGACGAAAACGGCAACCCAACCAATGCGAATGCCGAAACTGGCGGCAACTTCTTCACCGCGCCGGTTCACCCAAATAACTTTTGGAATGCCGTCACCGAGTTCATCGCGACCTTCGTTCTGCTCGCATTCATCCTGTTCGGCCCAGCCGGCGGCGAACTTGGCCCGCTGACCTACTTCGGTGTCTCGTTCATCATTGTGTCGATTGGTCTTTCCCTTGGTTCCCCGACCGGATACGCCATCAACCCTGTTCGTGACCTCGGCCCGCGTTTGGCCTACGCTTTCGTGCTCCCGATTAAGGGCAAGGGCGATGCGAACTGGGCCTATGCATGGGTTCCGATTGTCGCACCGATGCTGGCAGCCGTGGCTGCAGGCGCTCTTGCCTTTGCCATCGGATAACGGGAATATGAGAGATATCGCACAATAAAATATCGCAAGCCTGAACACTCACATTTACACACAATTTCGCTAGGAGTATCCCCCATGACGCACAGCAAATACGTCCTCGCCATTGACCAGGGAACTACTTCCACCCGCTGCATCATCTTCAACCATGACGCAGAAATCGTCACTGTTGCACAGATGGAACACAAGCAGATTTTCCCGGAAGAGGGCTGGGTCGAGCACGACGCTCAGGAGATTTGGACCAACACTCGTCGAGTAGTCAGCGAAGCTCTCGCCGATGTCGACATTGCTTCCCAGGATATTGATGCCATCGGTATCACCAACCAGCGTGAAACCACTGTCGTCTGGGACAAGAACACTGGTGAACCGGTCTACAATGCCATCGTCTGGCAGGACACCCGCACGAATGAGATCTGCAAGGAACTCATGGGGGATGAAGGCGCTGACCGCTGGCGTGAGACCACGGGCCTACGTATCAACTCCTACCCAGCTGGCCCGAAGGTGCGCTGGATTCTCGACAACGTCGAGGGAGCTCGCGAAAAGGCTGAGGCTGGCGATCTACTCTTCGGCACCATCGATACTTGGCTGCTGTGGAATCTCACCGGTGGTGCAGAGGGCGACAACGGCGAAGACGCAGTTCACGCAACCGACGTCACCAACGCCTCCCGTACTCTCCTGATGGACCTCAAGACCCTCGAGTGGGATGAGGACATTTGCCGTGAAATTGGCATTCCGATGTCGATGCTGCCTGACATCCGACCGTCGGTAGGCGACTTCGGCCGTATCCGCGCCCGCGGTTCTCTTGCGGAGCGACCGATTACTGGCATCCTCGGCGACCAGCAGGCCGCCATGTTCGGCCAGGGCTGCTTCGGCGAGGGCGACACCAAGAACACCTACGGCACTGGGCTGTTCATGCTAATGAATACTGGTGAGAAGCCGAAGTGGTCTGACCACGGACTCATCTCCACCGTCTGCTACCAGGTCGAGGGAGAGAAGCCGGTCTACGCGCTCGAGGGCTCCGTCTCCATGGGCGGCGCACTTGTTCAGTGGCTGCGTGACGAGCTGCAGATGATTCCGAATGCGGCATCCATTGAGAACAAGGCAAAGAGCGTCAAGGATAACGGCGGCGTGTACATCGTGCCGGCCTTCTCCGGTCTTTTTGCTCCTCGTTGGCAGCCGGACGCTCGTGGCGTCATCGTCGGTTTGACCCGTTTCGTCAACCGAAACCACATTGCCCGTGCTGTGCTGGAGGCTGCTGCGTACCAGACCCGCGAGGTCCTCGACGCCATGGTCGCAGAATCCGACACGGACATCACAACGCTGAGCGTTGATGGTGGCATGACCATGAACGAGTTCCTCATGCAGTTCCAGTCCGACATCCTGAATGTCGCTGTCACACGCCCGAACAACATTGAAACCACGGCCCTTGGTGCGGCATACGCTGCGGGCCTTGGCATTGGCTTCTGGTCGAACCTGGATGAGGTCAAGGCTCACATCACGATTGACAAGAAGTGGCGTCCGAAGATGGAGGCCGAAGAGCGCGATCGCCTGTTCCACCAGTGGAACCGTGCCGTTGAGCGCACCTATGGTTGGGTCGAGGATACGGATGCTGAGGAGGCACCGAAGCCTGAATAAGTCCTCGTAAGAGCCGAAAAATAGCCCGGAAAACCTATTCGGTTTTCCGGGCTATTTTTATTATAAATTCAGGGCTTGTTTGTTATAATAAAATTATTATAACTATCATCCACTCCTCGATTGAAAACAGAAAAGAGCAATCATGCGTCGCGCATCAATTTTCACTGCGAGTGTGACCACCGCCCTGACTTTGGCCCTGGCCACCCCGGCAGCATCAGCAGCCCCAACGGACTTCATCAAGAACCCGCTGGAACCAACTCCCGACCCGCAGTCCACTGCAATGGTCGAGCTGCCCACCACCCCGGCACCAACCACTACGGTTGACGGACGCCACGTTACGGTCACCGACGGCTACATGACCTCACAGGATGGCAAGGGCACCCAGATTTACTGGAAGTCCAACACCATCCCGAATGCCAAAGCCACTGTCGTCGTCGTGCATGGCGCTGCAGAACACCTGGGTCGCTACGAGTGGGTAACCGGCAAGCTGCTGAACGCCGGCTACAACGTTTACCGCATTGACCACCGTGGGCACGGCCACTCGGGCCAGGTCGAAGGAACCCCAGTTGCCCGTGGCCATATTGATGATTTCCACTCGCTTGTCGATGACCTGCACATGCTCGTCGAAAAGGCCAAGGCGGAGAACCCGAGCACGAAGACCTTCCTGCTCGGCCACTCCATGGGCGGCCTTGCCGTGGACTTCCACGGCATCAAGTACCCGGGCAGTGTCGATGGCATTGTCGCCAACGGTGGTGGCGCTCTTTTCAACCCCTACGGTGGCACGGACGAGGGCGAAACCATCACCCCAGAGGCCATGACCGATGTCCAGCGCGAGGCGCAGCCGACGATTTACCAGCGCCTGCCATTCCAGGACATGACCACATTCAACACTCGCATGCTCAAGGAAGTGCCGAACCGCACCGAGATGCGCGTGCCATCACTACCCGGCAGCGACTTGATTCAGCTTGGCAACCCGCTGGGTTCGAAGACCTCTTCTTCGCAGGCAGTGCGTGATGAGTACGAAACTGATCCGTACAACAACTCCAAGCTCTCGCTCGGCATGGCTCAGCAGATGGCTTTTGCCGCCACCTACAACGGCACCAACTCCGTCGACTTTGTTGAGCCGACCCTGGTCATGATGGGCGGCCAGGATGAGATTGTGCCGCCGTTCTTCTCGCGCGACTGGTACAACGGCATCTCGTCCACCGACAAGCAGCTGATCGAGTTCGAAGGCCAGTTCCACGAGACCTTCAACGAGCCGGCACAGCACGAGGCCATTGCGACGGCTATTGCCTGGCTTGATGCGCGTATCTAATTGAACGCTAAATAGGAACCGAACCGCTTCCTAGCAGTTACGAGTTCTCCATAGAGCTAACCCGGTGGAATGAGGGGCGATTGCCTTCTGGCAATTGCCCCTCATTTTCTTTGCCCTGCCCTCTCCGCGCCGTATAAAGCATGCAGTACTTGGCAATACAAACTACTGTGCGTATAGTTGGTATTACAAGGTACTAGGTATGAAAAGTATTCTGCCTGGGCAGATTCCTCCATACCGCCGGAAAGAAAGCACAACGCTATGCCCAAACGTCCACAGACACAACTGAAGAAAGGGGTACTTGAGCTCGCCATTCTCAAGCTGATTTCTCGCGAAGAGCTCTATGGCGCGGCACTCGTCGCAAAGCTCAACGCCTACCCCCACCTCAGCGCGCCCGCGGGAACCGTCTACCCCCTACTCTCGCGGCTGACCACCAACGGCTTGATTAGCAATCGCTGGGAGGAATCCCCCAAAGGGCCGCCGCGCAAGTACTACTCACTGACAGCCAAAGGAAAGCAAACACTCACGCAACTGCATCAGGACTTCATCGACCTATCCGCCGACATGACCGCACTATTTTCCGAGGAGCCCCAATGAACACCTACCTCACTGCCATTGACCACAAACTGCGCGAAATCGGCATATCGCACGCACAACGCAAGGCGATCATCGCCGAGCAGGAGAGTCTTCTGCAAGAGCTTAACGACGTCCACGCGGACCTGACCGAAGAGCTGGGAACGGCGACCGACTACGCAAATTGCGTAGCCGAACAAGTTGGCGAACCAAACACCTTGCGCAGGTACCTCTCCAAACCGCTTCGGGTATTTACCAAAAGCGGTCGCGCTTCCCTGTGGAACATGGACGACCCGCGGATCCTCCAACCTCACCTGTTGGGTTTTGGCTGGTCTATCAACTGGGCCGCAGTAGCGACCAAGCTGGGGATTGTCCGACCGGACGATATTGACGGTGAGGTTATCTCTGAAATTCCAGCTCGCACACTGCAGGCGACCGCTCTTCTCCCCGCGGCCGTGACGGTTGCGCACGGAGTCGCACTGGCTATGTCCTGGAAGCAGTTGCCTGCAGAAGTCCACACCAAATGGAAGCTAAACGGCGAGGCAGTTCAGAAGACAGCACCGAAGGAAACTCTGCTTCTTCCCTTCGTGGTTTCTACGGTCGGAGCTGGATTTTCAGCTGCTTCGCTGCTCAAGGCAGATGACCGTGAAGACGCGCTGCGCGTTGCGTCCCTAGGCGCGCTCGCAAGCACAATTGCGCCATCTCAGCTGATCGGCATTCTCACGGAAGAAAACTCCAAGCTCAATCCAGCATTTGTGCGAGCTGGCGTTGCCCTCACTTCGGCCGTGGCTTCGTCTGCCTGCCTCGTCCTGCCCCTCCGAGCTGGGCTGAAGGCTGCGTGGAAGAAAGCTGGAGCAGCTTAAATCACGGTGCAGGATACATCAGCAGGTGAAAGACACATCAGCAAAATTGCTGTAATCCCGAATGTTGTACACAACCTCTACCACCTCGAGTGAGGCTATCCCCCTGGTTCAGTTGTGTTTTCGGTTGTGTTTCTACTCTCAACCTTCCTGGTGTTTTTACCTTCTCAATCCCCCAATTAATTTTTTAGCGCAATTACACGACTCACGCCCGAAAAAGCCACTTCACGACACCTATGTCACCTCGTGCCAGCTGTGGAGGTGGCATGAGGTGACATAGGTGTCGTGAAGTCGCGGATGAACTGGGGCGGGGCCGCACCTGCTTAACCGGCTCGCTTAACCGGCTCGAGAACTTCCTTGCCCATCATGAACGGACGCAGCGCCTCCGGAATCACCACAGAACCATCGGCCTGCTGGTGGTTTTCCAGAATGGCGACCAGCCAACGCGTCGTGGCCAGCGTGCCATTTAGGGTGGCGCAGTACTGAGACTTGCCATCGGCATCGCGGTAGCGGGTCTTCAAACGACGAGCCTGGAAAGTCGTGCAGTTCGAAGTCGAGGTCAACTCGCGGTAGGTGTTCTGCGTCGGCACCCATGCCTCGGTATCGAACTTGCGGGCAGCCGATGCACCCAGGTCACCACCAGCAACATCGATGATGCGGTACGGAACATCGACCGCGGCCAGCATCTCGCGCTCCATGTTCAGCAGCTTCTGGTGCTCTGCCTCCGCCTGCTCCGGCGGACAGTAGGAGAACATCTCCAGCTTGTCGAACTGGTGTACGCGCAGGATACCGCGGGTGTCCTTGCCGTAAGAGCCCGCTTCACGACGGAAACAGGAAGACCAACCAGCGTAGCGACGCGGCCCCTCCGACAGGTCAATAATCTCGTTGGAGTGGTAGCCGGCCAGCGCGACTTCCGAGGTACCGACCAGGTAGAGGTCATCTTCCTGCAGGTAGTAGATCTCATCGGAGTGCGCACCGAGGAAGCCAGTACCCGACATGGTCTCCGGACGAACCAGCACCGGCGGCACCATCAGCTGGAAGCCATTCTGAGTTGCCTTCTGAGCAGCCAGGTTCATCATGGCCAACTGCAGCATGGCACCGTAACCGGTCAGGAAGTAGAAGCGGGAACCGGAGACCTTGACGCCACGCTCCATATCAATAAGACCCAGCGACTCACCGAGGTCCAGGTGATCTTTGGGCTCAAAGTCGAACTGTGGAATCTCACCGATTTCCTCCAGCACGACAAAGTCATCTTCGCCGCCGGCGGGCGCACCCGTAACGATGTTGCCAATCAGGTACTGCAGGCGCTCGACCTCAGCCTCGGCTTCCTTCTGCTCCGCTTCGGCTGCCTTCACGGCGTCGGAAAGCTCCTTGGCCTTCTCCAGCATGGCCGGGCGCTCTTCCTTCGACGCCTGACCAATCTTCTTACCGAAGCCCTTCTGCTCTGAACGCAGCGCGTCGGTGGAGGCAATAACCTCGCGGCGCTTAGCGTCAGCTTCCAGCAGCTGATCGACCAATGCCGGGTCCTCACCACGGGTGCGCTGGGACTCGCGGGCTACTTCAGGGTTTTCGCGGAGAAATTTGAGATCAATCACGTCCCCTAGAGTACCTGGTTTACGTCGGCAAGCAGGCACAAGGCTTGCTAGAGTGCCGCTTCCGCTCCTGAGGCGACCAGCAGCGCGCCGAGGACGAGGAAGATCACGCCGGCGACAGTGTCAATCCACGGCCCTGCCAGCACCATTCGCTTGACGACGGCATCCGTCGACACCACGATTGCGATAAATAGGAAGAAAGCGATTTGGGAGACGATTAGCACCAACGTACAAAGCACAAGCGTCCCCACGGATGCGCCTGCGGGAATGAACTGTGAAAGCACTGCCGCGAGGAAGAGAACAATCTTCGGGTTCGACATGTTGGTGAAAAAACCCTGGCGGAACGTCGCCTTCGGTGACCGGAGCGCCTCACTTCCCAAGGCTGGTGCGGCACCGGCGCGCAGTTCGCGGAGGGTATTGATGCCTGCCTTGGCCATACTGATACCCATGTAAATGAGATAACAGCCACCGACGAGCTGGATTACGCCCATCAGCAAAGGATTGGCGGTGATGACAGCTGCGAACCCAAAAACTGTGAGGGTCATCCAGATAGTGGCGCCAGTACTGATACCCGCAACCGCTGCGATGGCGTGCTTTCGGGATTTGGTGGCAAGGCGCAGGATTAAGAAGACGTCAGGCCCTGGTGAGGCCATACCAATAATGTGGACGCCCAGCAGGCTGAGTAGTGCAGTCCAGGTCAAGACTCGTGTCCTCGGGTAGCGAACAAATACCGGACTATTGTAGTGCTTGAAGTTATTGAGCAAACTCGGACAGAGCGTTACCTTGTCCACAGGCTCATTGGCGGTGCACAATGGGGTCACTATGGCTGATGACAATATGAACCAGAATCGCGAGCACGCTGCCGCCACAGACACTGACTCCGGTGCAGGTACTGGCGCAGATGCCAGCGCTGGTGCATCCTCCGCAGCCAGCAACGATGCCAACGCTTCCCGTAACTCGCGTGGAAGCTGGGGAATGCGCGCTTTGTCGACGGCAATGCTGGTCGGCGCCGCGGGAATGGCATTCGCGCTGCAAGCGGGAGTCATCGAGCCACCGAGTGGGCCACTTGGGGGCAAGGGCTCGTCGGCAAGCGCGTCATCGTCGACAACGACGACCATCGTTGACAAGGAGACGACGGCGTTCACCAGCGCAACCGCGGGCAACTGTCTGGACTGGAATCTGGCAGAAGATTTGAATGTTTCTGACTTCCGCGTCGTGCCCTGTGAGCAGCCACACGCTTATGAGGTCGCCAAGAAACTGAACCTCGCCGACTACGAGGAACATCCGGGGCAATACGCAAAAACTGCCAACTACCCGACAGCGGACAATTTGGTGGCTCTGCAAAATGGCGTGTGTCGCAACACCGTGACTGAATACCTGGGCGGCCAGTACGATCCGGACGGTCGATTTATCACGGCGCCAATCATTCCTTCGCCTAGCCAGTGGGAAAAGGGTGATCGAACCTTCCTGTGCGGTATCCAGGTCGTCGATGAAGACGGCAACACGGCGCACATGTCCGGTCCTGCGGCCGGGCAGGACCAGTCCCGCGTGTTCGAGGGCGGCCGCTGCGTGACGTTGGACGAAAGCGGCGCCATCCGCCAGGTGCCTTGCGTGGAAGATCACCTGATGGAGTCGACGGGAATTGTCAATCTCCGCGACCATTTCGGTGACAACGTCCCCACTGACCAGGAGCAAAATGATGTGCTCGCGGAACAGTGTGTGACTCTCGCGCAGAATTACCTCGGCGGTGACGACCCGCTGTATAACTCAACGCTGCTGCCATTTTGGACGTCACTGTCGCAGGAGTCGCTCAATGCTGGCTCACGCAGTGTGAATTGCTGGTTGATTAAGGACAACGGCCAGGGCGGGTTCTCCACTCTCAATGGCCACGCTAACGAGTCCTTCACTATCGACGGCCAGCCGCCCGTGGCTCCGCCACCGCGCAATCCGCTGCGGGAGGAGCAGGGTGACGCTGGCGCTGGCGCTGGCACAGGTGACGTCGGTGCGGTCGGTGCCGACGGTACTGGTGCAGAAGCAGGCGCTGTGGATAACGCAATCGCTCCCGCAGGACAGTAGAACAACAGGACATTGCGAGGCAGCACCATAAATGGTTGACGTTAGCCCGGAGCGGTTCGACGCGCTTGTCGATGAGGCCATCGACCGCATCCCGACGCAGTTTCTCGATCAGCTCGATCAGGTCATCATCCAGGTCCACCCGTATAACCTCGACGAGCCCACACTGCTGGGACTCTACGAGGGGATACCTCTGACCGAGCGTTCTAACAACCACTGGGGTCCGCCTGACCAAATCAGCTTGTATCGCGACATGCTCTGCCGCATCAGCCACACCGAAGAGGAGCTGGTGGAGCAGATTCGGGTCACTCTCCTGCATGAAATCGGGCATTATTTCGGCCTCGAGGAGGAGGATCTGGACCGTCTCGGCTACGGATAAGTGTGTCCCGCCCTGCGAGGTCTCGTTCCTCTCGGCTTCTTCACGGCAGCTTTCTTCCTTGTAACCTTAATAATCATGAGCGACAACTCGAGCGAGAAGCCAGAAATCAGGGTCGGCGATAGGGAGCGCAACGCTGCCATGGAGCGTCTCGGCAATCATTTCGCTGACGGCTACTTGGATATCAATGAGTTTTCCAAGCGCACTGAAGCTGCCGCAGTCGCTAAAACCCGCTCCCAACTACAAACTCTCTTCGCGGACCTGCCCGCTGAGGTCTCCCCCGAGAGTTCACAGGGCACCCCGGCTAATCCGCAGCATCAAAGTGTCGATCAAGAGCTGCAAAACCTGATGAAAAAGGGCCGCCAGCTCAACATTGTTGATTCTGCTGCAGGCGTTATCGTATGTGTCACTATCGTTCTGATGTTTTTCACCAATATCGATAACGCGTGGCTCGGCTTCATCGTCGCTGCGGCCGTTGCCCTTATCGGGCGCGCCGCCTTGAACATCAATGATGACGAAGAAGAGCTCCTCAACGAAATCAACGAAGAGGAATCCAAGCGTCGCACGGAACGCCTACGCCTGGCAGCTCAGAAGCGCCGTGAGATTCAGGAGGGCCAGCAGTAACGGTCGCCGTTTCGCTCTCTTCTAGG
This sequence comes from Corynebacterium sp. HMSC075F02, assembly GCF_001838335.1. Classification (NCBI taxonomy): domain Bacteria; kingdom Bacillati; phylum Actinomycetota; class Actinomycetes; order Mycobacteriales; family Corynebacteriaceae; genus Corynebacterium; species Corynebacterium sp. HMSC075F02. The sequence goes on from NZ_KV836313.1 coordinate 291,856, forward strand.
GCAACTCGCTGTCGCCCCAGCGACGCACATCCCACGCGCGCGGTTCAATGCCAGCACGCTTGCCGACGGCCGCTGCGTTCGGAACCAGCTCAATTCGCTCGGTATTGGCAATGCGGTGTCGCAGTGCGTATTCCGGATCCACCCCGGTCAGATACTGCCCAATCAGACGAATAGCCGCGCCGTGGCTGACAATGACGACATCCTTGCTGCTGCCCTCCCTGGACTCCTTGGATTCACCACCTGTCGCTCCTGCCTGCTCCAGCAGCTGCTGTAGCGTCGGCAGGTATCGGTTCAGCACGTCAGCACCGGATTCACCGCCGGGAAGACGATACTCCAGCTCCCCATTGAGCCACTGGTAGAAGGCGCGCATGTACTCCATGTGCGCATCGCGATCATTGCGCCCCTCAAGGTCGCCGGCCTGAATCTCGTGGAGACCACCCTCATGGCGGATGCGAACGGAAGTCTCTCCCAGGTGGTGCAGACTCGCGACCGCGCCTGCACCAGTTTGGCGTGCACGCAGGGCATGGGATGTGACGATGTCACCGATTCTGTGGACGTCGGGAAGCAAAAGACGTCCCAGACTGCGCGCCTGCCTCACACCGAGGTCGGTGAGCGGTGCGCCCGGCAATGCGGTATCCAGGCGGCGGTTGATGTTGCCGGTGGTCTGCCCGTGGCGGATGAAAATGATGCGCTGGGAATCAACCGGCATGACAGATTCAGGGCGGTCTGGGCGGTCATCGAGGAAAGGCAGCTGTCCAACTGGATTTTCGGGCGCGGCGGGTGTCATGTTTTACCTTCGTCCTTCCTTGAGCGCGTCGACCCATTCAATTGACTGGGAGATATCCGGCGGCGGGGTCATAATGCTGCGGCGACCGCCCTCAGCGACCGGCCAAGATCCCAGATACCGCAGGTCTTCGGCGTATTCGTGCAGTGCCGCGAGAGCCGCCGCAACCTGTGCATCATCAACGTGGCCGTTGCAGTCAATGTAGAAGCGGTAGAGGCCGAAGAGCTCGCGTGTCGGCCGCGACTCGATGCGGGTGAGGTTGACCTGTCGCACTGCGAACTCATTCATGGCGCGCATCAGTGTGCCGGGCTGGTTCGGCAGCGTGAAGGAGACCGAGGTCCGGTCGGCACCGGTGCGCGGCGTCGGCACACCAGGGCGCCCCACCAGTAGGAAACGGGTTCGGGCACCGCGCACGTCGGCGACCTCAGTGGCCAGCGCCTCAAGTCCGAGCAGCTCACCCGCGCGGGCCGGGGCAGCGCAAGCGTCGTGGGTACCCTCGGCGACCTGGTGAGCCGCCGCCGCATTGGAGCTGGCCTGATGAACTTCCACGCCCGGAAGGTTGGCATCCACCCACTGTTTGACCTGCGGATACGCCACAGGATGTGTCGTAAAAGTACGCACCTGTTCCGCCGTCGTACCGGGACGGACCAGGATAGAGAAGACCACCCCGACCTCGGTTTCACGGAAAACCTGCAGCTCCGGCCCAGCAGCGAGGGCATCAAAAGTTGGTGTGACGGGACCGTCCACGCTGCTTTCGATAGCCACGCAGGCAAAGTCCGCTTCCCCTCGGCGCACGGCTCCAAGCGCGGCCGCGGGACTATCCACCGGCACCGCATTGACCGCAGATTCCCCTGCCGGATCAATCTCGCCAGCACGCGCCATGTCCCACAGCGCCTGCTCGGTGAATGTGCCCGCAGGACCCAAATAAGTAACCGTCGTCATAAGCTCAGATTAGAGGGCTTCTACACTTATTGCATGACCTTTTCTTCCGAGATGCCCGCCCGCGCCCTCACTGAAGCCGTGCGCAGTGGCGCAATCTCGGTATCGGAGATCGTTTCGGAATTCGCCACGCTTGCCGACGACGCCGCAACCAATCCCGCCCGTTTCGGTATTGCCACGCCCTTGGCCGAGCACGCTGTCGACCGTGCACGCAGCCTCACTGCTCAATCAGAGGCCGCCCGGCGCGCTAGCCACGGCCTCCCGCGTGACCTCCTGGGACTGCCAGTGGCGATTAAGGACCTATTCACCATCGCCGGTGTCAAATGCACGATGGGCTCCGCCAACTTGGCTTTCACCGCCACCGAAACCTCGGAACCCGTGGCGAAACTTCTGGCTCGCGGCGCCATCCTCACGGCGACTACACACACCTCCGAGGTTGGGATGACGGCCTACACCGAGCCGATTGGCTACCCGGCTCCGGAAAACCCCTATTTCGCCGCGCCCAATCAGCTGTCCAATCAGCCGGATACCGCGCCACGCACTCCCGGTGGTTCCTCGGGCGGCAGCGCAGTAGCTGTGGCAACTGGTGTCGTTCCCGCAGCTCTGGGCTCTGACGGTGGCGGTTCCATCCGCGTGCCTGCCGCCTGCTGTGGCCTCGTTGGGTTGAAACCAGCACACGATATTGCGGGTGGAAATCTCTCCACGCCCGCTTTTCTCACTCGCACAGTCGATGACGCAGCGCTACTGGCCGGAGTGCCCTTTTCCGCAACCTCGCATGTTTTCCGACGGTCCCAGCGCCCCCTTCGCATCGGTGTCACTGTCAGCCCGTTTCATGCTGAGGTGGACGTCGATAAGCGCTGGGCAAACGGTGCGTGGGCGGCGGCTGACCGTCTTGCCGACGCCGGGTATGAGGTGGTGGAAGTGCCCAGCCCCTATGACCCGGCAGGTCCGGACGTGTTCGAGATCTTTCGACGGACCATCACGCGAATGGCCACGAAATTACCGCGCGCGGACTACTCCGAGATCGTGCAGTGGATTCGCGCCTGTGGCCAGGAGACTTCCGCAGCGGAGGCGGCGGCGACACATCAGCAGCGGATGGCTCTGCCCGGCGCGATTCGATCGCGTTGGGAAGTCGATGCGGTGATTACGCCAACGCTGGCGTTTGATCCGCCACGTATTGGGCATTTCTCTGCGTTGGCGCCGTGGGAGGACTTTGACGAGCAAACCCGGTGGACTCCGTGGTTATCGCTGTGGAATCTGACTGGGTGGGCAAGCGTGTCCGTGCCAATTGCTGTGCCGGGCACAAGCGGCAGCACACCCAACGCGGAGCTCCCCGCCACCAGCGTCAACATCGGTGCGGTGCACTGCGGTGAGGCAGAGCTACTGGAGATCGCTAGCGTGCTGGAGGCTGCTAACGCCAGCTAACGCACGTACTTCGCTGCCATTGCCGCTGCCTGTCCGGCGTATCCGCCACCAAATAGCACCGCGTGCATGAGCACCGCGTAGAGCTGGTGGAGTTCGCAGCTCTCGGCGAAATCCGGCAGGGGATGTACAGATTCGTAGCCACGCAAGATCTCGTCGAAGTGCGTTGCCCCGAATAGCGCCAGCAGTGCCAGATCCTCCTCCCGGGCTCCGCCGTGTGCCGCGGGGTCAATCAGGATCGCGCCGTCTGCATCCCACATGAGGTTTCCCCACCACAGGTCACCGTGGACACGCGCAGCGTCTGGCTCGTTGTCGAAATCTCCAGCCAAGAGTCGGTCAATGAGCTGGTCAAAGATATCTAGCTGACGGTTATTGTAGGAGTTTTCCAACTTTCCAAGCGTGGGCAGCAGACGTCCTTTCGCCCAGTATTCACCGAAGCTCTCCCGTGGAGTCAGGTCCATCTGTAGTGGCTGATCCAGCGGACCGAAGTAGCCGTGCCCCTCCCAGCCATCGGGGCCGGCACCCCAGCCAGCGGCGCCCAGATTGTGGGTAATAGCCAACGATTTTCCAAACTCGTACGCTGCCTGTGGATTCGGCGCCATCGACTCAATTCGACGCAATTTCAGCGCATGCCCGCTCACGCCCAGCACATCCACGACGCGCGCACCACCGTCAGATTCGCCCTCGCGCAGCCAGTCCAGCCCCGCCGCCTCACAGGCGAAGAACCCTCGAGGAACACCATGTCGGCTCTTGACATAAACATCCGACTCGTTGACTGCACGTTCGTAGTTCTGGTTCATTGCGGACATATTTCCAGCATATTCTTCTTCGGTCCCAAACCCTTTCAGCACGTCGCACGCAGGGTAACGCCAGCGCTACCAATACTTGTATTGCTGTCTCGGTTCTCTTAGTGCACTGTCGTTGCCTATTCTTAATTGGTATGGAAGGCAACTTCGACGACTCGCGCATTGCCCGCGACCGATACGGCAGGCCGCTCAAAGATCGCTATGGTCGCCCCATCTACCGCCGTGTGGACGAGGCGTCGCCGAAGCATGCTCGCTCCCGTGCGGCCGATTCGCGTGGCGCTTCACGACGCCCCATCCCTCCCCGCCCGAACCGCCCTTCTCGGGCAGGGGCAGCCCGCCCAGCGCCTATGCCTCCACGCAGGTCTAGGCCGCAACCAGAACGTCGGCAGGCGCCACTGAACGAAACGCGCATTGAGTCCCGTCCACCGATGAACCGGACCGGTAGCGGACGCGCTGGCAGCGATCCGCGGTTTCCTCCACCCGGCTATAACCCGGATGCGGATTTCCAATCTTCCTCGCAGGGTTCGTCGCAGGACTACTACAGTGCCCCACAAACAGCGAGTTCTGGCCGTGGTGGACGCCGCAGCAGTCGTGGCGGAGCCGGTGCCAGGTCGAGCTTCCGCATGCCACGCATGCGGCTGCCACGCTTGCGCTTTAAATCCATCATCCTGGTTGTCGTCATCTTCCTTGTCGTCACGATGGCACTTGTTGACATCCGCCTGACCAGGGTCGACGCGTTCTCAGGTCTGGCAAATCGCCCTGCCAATACGATGTCCTCCAACTGGTTGCTCGTCGGTTCGGACTCTCGTACGGGCTTGTCAGAGGAAGATGCCGCCAAGCTATCGACGGGCAGTGGTGATTTCGGCCAGCGCACAGACACCATCATGATTGCCCACATTCCGGTGTTCGGTAAGCCGAAGTTGGTCAGTATCCCGCGTGACTCCTTCGTGGATATCCCGGGCAATGACAAAAACAAGATCAATGCGGCATTCGCATTTGGTGGCCCCCAGTTGCTCATCGACACCGTAGAGAAAAACACTGGAATTCACATCGACCACTACGCCGAAATTGGCTTTGGCGGTTTCGCCGGTGTCGTCGACGCTGTCGGTGGCATCGAAATGTGCCCTGAAGAAGCCATCGACGACCCGCTGGCAGGCCTGAATATTCAGGCCGGTTGCCAGAAATTCGATGGCGCGAGTGCCCTGGGTTACGTGCGCACGCGTGCTACCGCCCAGGGAGACTTGGACCGCGTAGAGCGGCAGCGTGAATTCATGAGTGCGCTGATGGGACGGCTGAAGTCACCTGCGGTATGGCTCAACCCCTACCGCTGGATTCGCCTGGCCAATGCTGGCACTAAGGCCGTGCTCGTCGGCGATGGTGACCACGTCTGGCATCTGACCTGGCTGATGTTGCGCATGCTCTTCGGTTCCGATTCTCTTACCGTGCCCACCTCAGGCGCCATGGATACCGGTTATGCGGGCAATGTGCTGCTCTGGGACGAAATCGAAGCGCCAACACTTTTTGCGGAGCTGAGATAGCCAAGAGGGCAGCTAAAACAGCTTCGGATAGCTTTCGAGACAACTAACGCGTGTGACTTAGCATTTTGCTGAGCCACACGCGTTAGTTCTTAAACCAGCTACGCCTAGTTCCGAATGGTCACCTGACGGGACACGATGGTCTCACGGGACTTACGCTCCTCGGCGGTCAGCGGCTCTTCGCTGGCCAGCGCCTCAGCGATACGCTTGTCGGCCTCTTCCACGGCAGCAATCCAGTGGTCGTGCGGCTTGGTGTTATCCAGGTCCCAGACCGGCACCAGCACGCCATCGGTACGGAAGACACCGGCGAACTTCGTGCCCTCTCCCAGCGAGAGGTTGTCCGCAGCGTGCACGCGTGCCAAGGCATCCAGCAGCGGCTTCTCATCTTCACGACGCACCCAGCGGATGTGGGCGCGCTCGCCCGGATCAATCCACCACACAGCACCAGCGACCTTCGCATCCAGGCGGTATGACGGGAGAATCGCGTCGTTAGCCACGGCCAGGTTCTGCTCGATCATCGGGGTGCGTTCAATGCCCTTGGGAATCCACCACTCGAAGTCCTGGTGGACCTCCATGTTGTCGAGATCCACGGCGGTCAGGACGTCGGTAAGCGGTGCAGCTTCGCCGTCAGTAGCGGCGGAGAGCTGCTGACCCGGCTCTGCATCGCAAGCCCATGCCAGCGCACGGGAGAGATCCGCAGCGCCGTCATTGGTGCGAGCCTGCGTCTGCAGCGCGACGAAAGCCTCATTGCCCTGGTCAGCGGCACGCGTCAGTGCGGCTACGCCACCCGGCAGCACGGTGCAGAGCTTGATGTCACGCTCAGCGTCAGCGACCGTGACCGGAATGACCACAGCCGGAGCGAACTCGCGGACAGCCACGATGTCAGCCTCTTCGTCGAAGTCCTTGAACGGACGCGGATTGCCCAGCAACGCTGCACGCTCAGCAGCGCGGGCTGCCAGCTTCGCCTGACGGCGGCTCATGCCCTCCGGGGCCTGATTATTCTTCTTACGAGATTTCTTTCCCACAAGGCCACAGAATACCTATTCGCTCTCCGTAATTCGCGACTGCCTGGGCTACTTATAAAAATCGTCGACGAATTCGCTCGCCGTTCCTTCGAAAAGCTGCTTGTCGACGGCCATTGCGCCCGCCTCCCCCTGTTCATCGGTAGCTTCGCTGGGGATGAAGCCCTTGGACCAAAAACCGGGCTGGGTGCGCTCGCGACCTGCCCCAACGGGAATGTTGCGATGCACTTCCTCGGGAGCCAACACGTAGCGGAGTAGCCGAGCCGTAAGGGCAGTTGTCACACAAGCTAAAACAGTGATGATTCCGGCCTGGAAGTACGTCCTGGACACGTCGGCAGCGATAAACCAACCCGTTGCAAGTGGCCACAAAACGCAGGCCAGATACCAGATAAAGCGACCTGGCCCCATTACGGCAGTGACTCCTGTTTCAGCCAACGCGACCACGGGTCCCGTGATGTTGCGCACTGGCCACATGTGCATCGTGCGCACATCCGTTGCCGTGCGCGACAGCAGTGGGCGGGCATACGTTGCGCGGTCACGCAGCACCTGGAGGGTCTTGTAGACCGAAAAACCCAGCCCAATGAGGGAAACCATTCCGCAGAGACCGAAAGCCCATGCTCCCAGTTCGCCGAGGAGGGAAACCACCAGATCCTGACCTGGACTCAGAATGCTCATCCAGATGAATACGGTAAATGCGGCGAATACTCCAGCGCCGCTCATTGCCCATCGAAAGACGCTGTCCGCACGCTTGCGAACAATCTCATCGGCCTTCCAGCGCGGCGTCGCACCTGTGATGGCCGAATCCGAGACAGTCGGCTGCCAGCTCTGCTGCGGTGGCAGCACCACCTGAGGTGGGGACTGCTGTGGCTGCTGTTTTGGAGACTGCGGCGGCACAGCCCACCCCGCGTTTTCTGCCTGTTCATTAGACATTTTCCGCAGGGCTCCTCTCTTACGCGCGGCCGGCTTCTTCCGCAGTCTTTTCTCCCACGGTGTTTTTAGGTGCGCTCCCCCTAACCTACCCAAACTAGCCCGGCCCCTAACCCAGCCACTAGTCCGACCAGCTGCGAATCTTCCGCAGCATGATGCGGCTCTTACGCTGCGAACGTCCCATCTTCCGGGCCAGGTTGTTCAAAATCGCGATGGCCTCGGTAATGTGCGGCCCCTTGTTCAGCATCACGCACTCGGCACGCAGGGCGAAGGCCGCATCGGTAATCTCCGCGCGGGACGGCAGGCCGGCCTTGGCCATGTTCTCCAGCACCTGAGTACCCAGAATGGTCGGCACACCGGCTGCCTGCGCCAGCGTCAGAATCTGGCCTGGGACCTCACCCATACGGTCGAAGCCCAGCTCCACAGCCAGGTCACCACGAGCAATCATCAGACCGGACTTGGCGCGCTTCATGCTGGCGATGATGATTCCCGGCAGATTCTGGAATGCCGGAATAGTCTCAATCTTCAGCACAACACCCAGGTTCCGAGCCTTCGACGCCAGGTCCTCGCGGCCCGCAGCCTCATGTTCCGCCGCAATCTCATCGAGCACCTTGTAAACGTACTCAGCATCCCCCTGCGTGCGAATAAAGCTCACCGCAGCAATATCCGCATGCTCCACCACAAAGCGCAGGTGCTCAATGTCTTCGTCGGTAAGCGAATTGAGTGGCAGGTCGGTGTTCGGCAGATTGATGCCCTTATGCGCCGCCAGCGGCTGACCATTCGGCTTCGTACGCAGGACACGCAGCCGGGCATCGACGTGACTATCTTCGCTTGACGACGTCTCGGAGACCTCAACCACCTCAGCGCCAAGTGCACCGTCGTCGAAAAGTACCGGATCGCCCGGTTTCAGAGCTGCCACGGCAGACGGCAGCGAGCAGGAGACACGAGGAATCTCGTCATTTGTGCGTGGAATGGTGGTGATTTCCTCGCCGCTGGTGAGAATGAACTCATCCCCAGTGTGGAAACGCAGCTTTTGCACGGTCGGTGGCACGCCGCCAGCACGTGTGACCTCGTAGTTGCTGCGCAGGTGTGTGCCCTCGGCGATCCAGGCGTTCTTCTCACCCTCGGCGAGCACCGCCTCGACCTCGCCCTCGACGTCGGTGTCGATGCGCACAACGGTGAAGTGACGCTTCGCTGAGCGGGAGTCATGCAGCGTAATGACATCGTCAAGCTGCAGCTGTTCCAACCATCCCTGATCTGCTTCCAGCGGCAGAGCAGGACGCCCCGGCAAATCGTTCGGAGCTGGCTTGGGGTGCCCATCCAGACGTGGAGTCAGCCAAATCTTGGACTTGGAGATGACTGTGCCGGCGTCGTCACGCACAACGCGGGCGCGACCCACGCGCGGTCCCGGTTCGATATCGCCTGTGCGCAGCTTCGGGCCAGCCAGATCCATGGACACGAAGATGCGGCGACCGGCCTTCTCAGCTGCAGCATTGACGTTGTCAATCATGCGGCTCCACTGCTCAGGGCCGTCGTGGGCGCAGTTGATGCGAGCGAGATCCATGCCGGCAGCAGCGAAGCTCTCCACCAACTCTGCGTCGTCGGCGGCCTCGGCGGGCAGGGTCACCATAATGTGCGAAGTGACATCCGCGCGCTCCTGACCGAACAGCTCGGTGGCGTTGTTATCCAGGGCAATATCCGCGCGCTCATCATCGGCAATAATGCGGGCGACATCGATATCTGAGGTGCGCCCCGCCAGGGCCAACAGCGCGTTGAGGGCCAGCTCAAGGCGCCCCCGGGTGAAAGTCTCCACCGTGGTCAGACTGGTCACGCCGAGGTCGTGCAAACTGTTTTGCAGCTCACGGATGTCAATTGTGCGCAGGTGCGCGTAGTGCAGTAGGTTTTCCGCGTGCCGACGGCGCTCTTCCGGCACCTCTGCGAGCAGTGCAGATGCCTCCACCGAGACGTCGTCCAACTCTGTAATCAAATCGGTGACCTTGCTGATGAGGTCATCCAGACGCGGTACATCCGCGCCGCTTTCAGTGTTGTCAGTTGCTGTGTCTTGAGGGCTCTGCGCTGCCATAGAGAAGGCACTCCTGTGTTTAAGACGAAGCGTTGGCCAGAGTCGGCCACGCGGGCCAATAGAAGGTGGGCATTCTCATTCTCAAATGAGACGGCCGAAAGCGCATGTCGAGAAGACATGCGCTTTCGCTACCAGCAGTTACTTCCAGAATGGATCCTGCACATCTCGGAGCGTCTGAACGGACTTGTCCAGCTGCTTCTTTTCGTATTCGTCCAGCTCAAGCTCGATAACGCGGCGAATTCCTCGACGGTTCACAATGGCTGGTGTTCCGATGAACACGTCCTCATGACCGTATTCACCTTGCAAGTATGCGGAGACCGGCAGAGCTACCTCTTGGTTCTGGAAAATGGCGCGCGTAATGCGGGCCAGCCCCATACCGATTCCGTAGGAAGTGGAGCCCTTGGCATCGATAATCTCGTAGGCGGCATCACGGGTTCGGATGAAGATGTCCTCCAGCTCGTCGTGAAGCGCGGGGTCGGCGGCGAGGCGCTTGGACAGACTGACGCCTGCAACGTTGGCGCTGGACAACACCGGCAGCTCGGAGTCGCCGTGTTCACCAATGATGTATGCGTGCACGCTCATCGGGGAAACATCGTAGTATTCACCCAGCATGTAACGGAAACGTGCGGTGTCCAGGATGGTGCCGGAGCCGAAGACACGGTTGTGTGGCAGCCCGGAGTACTTCCACGCGGCGTATGTGAGTACGTCGACGGGGTTGGAGGCGATCAGTAGGAGCCCATCAAAACCGCTGGCCATGACGGAATCGACGATGGACTTCATAATTTTCATGTTCTTGTCCACCAGCTGTAGGCGAGTCTCGCCGGGCTTTTGTGCTGCGCCTGCACAGATGACTACCAGCGCGGCATCGTCACAGTCGGCGTACGTGCCCTGAGTGACTTTGGTGCGCGACGACGCCCACACGACGCCATGGTTTAAGTCCATGACGTTGCCCATCGTCTTCTTTTCGTCGATGTCAATGATTGCCAAATGGTCGACAGTGCCTTGGTTGACCAGTGAGTACGCATATGCCACGCCGACGTCGCCAGCGCCGATCAGCACGACCTTATTTCCTGTGGATAGCTTCATAGCCCTCGGATCCTTCTCAACCGATTCGGAAAACGTTGCGACACCCCACAGGCTACGCTTTGTGCGGAAAACTGGCGCGAGATGAATAAACCCCGTGGAAAAAATTTTGCCATGATGGGAGTTATGGGATTCCTGCGTCGCGCATTTACTTCGATTGCGCCCTCGATTGCGTCTACGGGCAACACACCTGTAGCTCAGCCAATCGAAACCACCAGGACAGTGCGAGCTGCACGAGCAGCGCGAACGGGAATTACAGGAGTCGCTGGCACAGCTGGCATGGCCAAAGCGCTGGGCGCAGTCGGCACCGGCAGTCTGATGGCGACCAAAGTCTTTCGCGAACGTCTCCTAGGTACCGGCCCTGGCACTATCCGCAGCGCACTGCGAGCGGGCATTCCCTCCAACCCCGGTCTAATTGGTGCAGAAATTGCGTCATGGGCTGCCTTTAGCCCCTCGCTGATGCCGCGTACTCGGATCGCCACCGTTACTGTGACCTTCCTGGCACAGCTGGCGGGCCATGTCACCGGGGTGGCTATCGGCTATGGCTACAACACGACGATGCGGCGTCTGGCCAGCACTCCGCTCAGCCGCTTTGCGCCGGCACCTCGACACGAGCGCGCACTGGCCGTGACCTGGCATGTTGCCACCACGGCCACCACCGCGGCGCTGTGGCTGCGCTCCATTTCCCAGCAGCGCGAAATTGGCCGCCTGGTGGGCAAGGATGAGCAGGAATCCGCACGCAGCCAGTTCGCCTCCACAATGATTGCCAGTGGTCTCTACCTGACCACTCGGGGGCTCTCCGCGCTGGCCAATCGCGGCTATGACTTACTGCGGGACAACCTCCGCCCCTGGCTGCCGCGCGGTCTCGCCCCGGTTCTCAGCGGTGCCATCGTCGGTGGTGCCGTGGCCGCCAGCATTGATCGACTGCTTATCCGTCGGACTTTGGAGTCCATCGCCAAGAAGTCCCGATACCTGAATACCCTGGTAGTTCCAGGCCGCATGCAGCCCTGGGAGCCGGAACGTTCCGGGAGTCCATGGTCTTTGGAGCCGTGGTACGCACTCGGCGCCGAGGGGCGCGTCTTCGTCGCCGAAGGCCCCCGTGCCCGAGATTTGGCGGTGGTCACTGGCAAGCCGCTCTCCGAACTGCAGGAACCCATCCGCATTTATGCGGGCAAGGTGCCAGGTCGTTCTCTGCGGGAACAGGCGGAGCTCATCATCCGCGAGATGCACCGCACCGGCGCGTTTCGGCGCGATCATCTGGTTGTCTTCACCACCACCGGCACCGGTTGGGTGCCACCGTGGTCGGCGCAGGCTGCAGAGTTCTTGACCCTTGGCAACTGCGCCACTGTCGCTCTGCAGTACTCTGACCTCCCCTCCCCAGTGGCATGGCTAACGGACCACGAAACCCCAATCGCGGCTGGCCACACCCTTATCCATCGGGTGTTGCAGGAAGTCGACAAGATGCCGGAGAACGACCGGCCAAAGGTCTACGTCGCCGGTGAATCCCTCGGCGGGTTTGGCGGTCTCGGCGCATTCGAGAATTCCGCTGACATGCTCGCACGCGTCGACGGTGCTGTCTGGACGGGCGCACCACAGTTCTCCGCGATGTGGAAAGAGCTGACGCACCGTCGGACAAAGGGGTCTCCGGAAATCGCTCCAGTCATCGACGAGGGGCGAAACATCCGCTTCGCTACGCGCCCCGACGAGCTGTACCACTCCTTCTATGGCACCAAGTTCGGGCCGTGGGAATTCCCGCGCGTCGCATTCCTGCAGCATGCCTCTGACCCCATCGTTTGGTGGGATTACCCACTGGCCTGGCGCCGCCCCGACTGGCTTGCAGAGCGCGTCGGCCGCGATGTTCTCCCCTCCATGCGCTGGCATCCGTTCGTCACCTTCTGGCAGGTGCTTATCGACGGCCTCGCCTCCGTCACCGTCCCCGGTGGTCACGGCCACCGGTACGAGGAAGAAATGTTGCCAACGTGGGCTTCCATCCTCGACATTCCGCTTGACGACGACCTGGGTGGCGCAGCCGGAATGCGCTTCAAGCGCGTGAGTAAGTGGATTCGCCGCACTCAGCCGCCGCGTTCATAAACTTGTGACAGATATCCCTGAACAGCATTTTTTATGAATTTCGCATTAATTGTATTGCTTAAATGGTTGCGCATCCACTCATCTTGAGTACCATCGACGGCACAACCTAAAAACGTGTTGAGGAGGAATTTTCCTAATGACTAAGTACGAACTTCCTGAGCTGGATTACGCTTACGACGCTCTGGAGCCGCACATCTCCGGCGAGATTATGGAGCTGCACCACAGCAAGCACCACGCTAATTACGTCAACGGTGCCAACGCTGCACTGGAGAAGCTCGCCGCTGCTCGCGAGTCCGGCGACTTCGCAGCTGTTACCGGCCTGTCCAAGGACCTGGCCTTTAACCTGGGTGGCCACACCAACCACTCCCTGTTCTGGAAGCTGCTGTCCCCGAACGGTGGCGGCCAGCCGACCGGTGAGCTGGCTGAGGCTATCGAGCGCGACTTCGGTTCTTTCGAGAAGTTCCAGGCTCACTTCAACGCTGCTGCTCTGGGTCTGCAGGGCTCCGGCTGGCCTGTTCTGGGTTACGACACCATTGCAGAGCGCCTGGTTATTGAGCAGATGACTGATCAGCAGGGCAACCTGTCCATCAACCTGAAGCCGGTTCTGCTGCTGGATATGTGGGAGCACGCTTTCTACCTGCAGTACAAGAACGTCAAGGCTGACTACGTCAAGGCTGTCTGGAACGTCTTCAACTGGGATTACGCTGCAGAGCTGTTCGCAGCTGCCAAGTAATTTCAGCTAACAGCGCGCGGCTTTTTACGCGTCCCTGCCGCGCGCTAAAGATGGCTTACCGGCTCGCTGACGGGGCTTACCCTCAGCGGGTCGGTTTTTTGTGTCTTGTTTGAGACCACTTTTGGTATTTCCCGGGCGGCACACGTAGCCGTCGTTTAGCGTTAGTGCCCATGAACACCAGCAACAATGTCAACGTCGCCTATGAATACCTCGCCGTAGCTGATTCAGAGGTGGCGAAAATCGCTGTCGTCAGTTTGGACCGCGGAGACAAACTCAACGGTCTAACACTTGAGATGCTGACCGAGATGTCCACCGTCGCCCGGAAACTGGCAGCTGACCGTGATCTGCGCGGCGTAATCCTCCGTGGCGAGGGCAAATCGTTTTGCGCTGGGCTCGATTTCGCGTCGGCATTTAAGAAGCCCTCGCGCATTCTGCGCTCATTCGTCCCCGATATCCACGGCACGAACCTGTTCCAGCGCGCCTGCTGGGACTGGCGAGGCCTGCCGGTGCCGGTCATTGCGGCGGTGCATGGGCACTGCTACGGCGGTGGTCTACAGATTGCACTAGGTGCTGATTTCCGCATTACTACGAGCGATGCCAAGTGGTCAATCCTCGAAGCGAAGTGGGGACTGATTCCGGATATGTCCGGTATGCGAACCATCCTCGATGAGGTCAGCGCCGATACTGCACGTTGGCTGACCATGTCTGGCGAAGAACTCAACGGCAAGGAAGCAACTGAGATCGGTCTGGCGACGTGGGCCGTGGACACGGAGGACGCTGCACTCAAGCTGTCCAAGGAGAAGTTGGCACAGCTGGCGACACGCTCGCCGGATCAGCTGGCGGCGACGAAGCGGCTTTTCCGCGATGTGCACCGCTCTCCTCGCGCAACATTCCGTGCCGAGCGCACACAGCAGCTGCTGCTGTTAGCCCGCAAGAACACGGCCATTATTCGCAATGCTGCGATGAAGAAGGTCTCACCTAAGTTCGCCCGGCGCGGCACGTGGGCGCGTGGTTAGCGCGCTAAGGAACCGGCAGGTCATCCCCATGCGGCAGGTCCGCGGCCGCGCGCTGTGAATCCAGCCAGTCGCGGACGTGGGCTACCGATCGGCAGTCATCGCCGTTGTAGCGCAGCAGCATGGCGCGAGCCTCGGCTTGCGTGAGCTTTTCAAAGGACTGTTCCGAGACAAAGTCAAGGTCAGTGGCCGTCGCAATGCGATACAGATCCAGCGATGCCTCGCCGTCAACATCGGCGTCGCGCCAGTGGAAGCCCGACCACGGGGCCACGACTTTAAGCCCCATGCCGACGGTGGAGAGGATTTGGCGACGGGCGACCTTCAGCATGTCCACCCAGTCCTCCGAGGCAATGAACTTGTCCACTTCTTCGCGGGTCGGCACCCGCACAATCTTTGTCGGGCCAGCTGCCTCGGAACTGGAACCAGCCGCATCGCCTGTAGCCAGCTCCGCCGAATCTGCGGGCACCACAAATTCCTGGCCGCCGAACCGGGTGGCGCTCTGACGCAGCCAATAGTTCTCACCCTCTGCCGCCCAGCAATAGGCGCGGAAGGTCTTGCCTTGTTCATGCGCCGCATTTCGACGACGCATCAGGTAATCCCAGAAAATCGCAAAGTTCCTGGCCTCTGCCGTGCCACCGAGCCCTTCTGGCCCCGGTGGCTCCCAGGTGATAAACCCGCGGTAGTCCTCCCCAGGCACCCACGTTCCCCACAGGTAGGCGCCATCGTTGGGGTACGCCTCCATATCGATATCCATCTCAATATCGCCACGCGGGGCCGATGTCTTAGCGGCTACCCGGAGCGCGTCGACGTCGGCAAGCCGCGCCCTCGCCATCCACACCTGCTCCTTGCTGACGTGCGGAGTGTTGGTACTGGCCTGCGCCAGTGCCGTGACTGTGTCGATGCCCACACTGCGCAACCGCATGGACTTATCGCCAGGTAGGAGGAGGGAAATATCGTCACTTGCGGTCAGCTCATCCAAGCAAAGGTCGTGGTGACGGCAGGTTCGGCACTCCCGGATGCGCCGTGGCGCCAGCGGCCAGGTGCCTGGCGTAAACCGTGACGGTCGCCCCTGAGTGGCAGCGACGGCATCACGCGCATCCCGCAACGCCATCCGGTACGAGGCCACGCGCGAACCTTCATCGGCAATGACAATATGCCGTGTATCCAGGTTCATCCCGGTGGCACTAATCGCCCCCACCAGACCACAGGACACGCCCAGGCGGTGCAGTATCGCCGCTGCCTGCCCAAGCTTCACAGCATCGGGTCCGTAATGCCGTAGCTTCCACTCGTCCGTGACAACCATCGCCTGACGCAGGGTCCGCCCCATCACGCCAGCACGCCCGAGCCGATCAACGCCCAGCAGTCGCACCTGCATCGCCGCCGCACGCGCCGCATTGCTTGACGACGGCTTACGCCGCCGGCCCGGTTTGCGCGCAGAAAGCAGGTGCCGTGTGACAACCAGGACCGGCATGTACGTCGGTGAGGTCGTCTGTGGTGAATCATCGACCTTGACCAGCAGATCGGGGTGGCAAATCTCGTCGATTCCCGAGTACACCCCACCGGGAATCGGACGCTCATGCATGAGCACGCCACCGGCGATGACGCTTTCTCCGCGGGCGATGGCCTCAAGGGTATCCAGGTGAGCGTCCGGCCCCGGGGCCACTGTGTACAGGCCGGGGATGGACGCGATGGACGTCGGCAAGCGGTGCTCATGATGAGAAGCAGGTTCGACTAGCCGCCCCTCGCGGAGGTCGAGGCTCAGCCGGTAGCGGCAGCCGATGAGGTCGCTCGCGTGGAGAAGCGGGCGCGAAACGGATGAATCAGTCACAATGAGAATTAGCGTATCGCCACTCGGTAGGAAGTTTCACGTTAAGCTTGGATAGCAAGAATCGTGATGCAGCCACTGCATCTGGCAAGCGCACTCCGGCGCGGTGGGGTTTACGGGTTTTCCGCCCCACTTTTCCGGAGGGACTATCTGCGAGCAACTAGGCGAAGGAAAAAATGAGCTTCTTGGGTGACATCCGTGAGCGTCGGCGCGAAACCGCCAAGCAGGTGAAGGCTGCCAAGGCGAAGGCTAAGGAAGAGGCTCGCCACGCAGCTCGACTTAATCGCAAGGCACATAAGGCTGAGGTCAAGGCCGCTAAGCGCGACCAGAAGCACCAGCACAAGCTGGAGCTGAAGGAGGCCGCTGGCCGCGTTCGTTCTGAGGAAAAGCTCGGTAAGAAGGAACTCAAGCTGGAAAGCCGTGCTCTGAAGCGCGCGGAGAAGATCCGCAAGGCAAGTGCCAAGGACGAGAAGAAGGCGCTGGCCGCCAAGCAGCGTCACCAGACCAAGATGGCCGAGAAGATCCTGCAACAGCAGCGCAGCCAGGGCTTCAACAAGGACAAGGCAAAGTCGTGGATCGGTGGCGCACGCCTGCTGGTACCGGTGCTGGTTCCGCTGGCCTACCGCGCCATCACTGCCATTCAGCGCCGTGAACACTCTTCGGCCGCGCAGAAGTTCGGTGTTTCCGCTAATGATGCCGCTCGTTACCAGGGGCACGGTGCGCCGCTGCTGGCCCGCATTGAGGCCACTCGTGGTTCACTGACAGAGCTGCGTAAGTCGGGTGTCAAGGGTACCGATGGTTTTATCAAGGACGCCAACTCGCGTCTGGATGTCATGACTGACGCCATTAACACTGCCGAGAAGATGACCCCGGAGCAGCGTCGTCGCGCACACCACTCCATTACCGCAGAGCTGGATTCTCTGGATCGCCAGATCATTTCGGAGCTGGGCGCGTAAACCTGGCCGCTTCGGGTTAAGGCCACTCGCCGAGATTCGTCGAACTAAGCGCGACTGTTGTTGAGCAGCAATAGTCGCGCTTTCGCTCTTAGTACCCCCGTATCGGGCTATTTTCTCCCTCCGATGGCGCTACGGACTGAGAACTACTGTAATGAGGGCTATGCCATCTTCAGATAAATCTCAGACTGCAGCCTCGGATCTGAACGGCGCAGTCTCGAACAGCGACGCAACAGCCCAAAAGCCATTCACCCCTACTCGTCGTGCCGTACTGCGTGCCGGCGCTACCGGTGCTGCTGCTGGTGCCATCGGCCTGGCGACCGCTACTAGTGCGGGGGCCAATCCTGAGTCGCAGTCCTCAGCTAATGCTGGCGGTTCTGGTGGTTTTCAGGTCTTCCAACACGGTGTGGCCTCTGGCGATCCACTGCCGGACTCCGTTCTTATCTGGACTCGTGTGACATCGCACCCTGGCGACACCGCAGGTGCAAACCAGGGCCGCCCTGTTGCACTGAAGTGGGAAGTCGCTTCTGATGAGGGCTTCGGCAACATCGTTGCCTCTGGTGCCCTGAACACCGACCCGGATGCTGACAACACCGTCAAGATCGATGTCAAGGGTCTCTCCGCTAATTCCTACTACTTCTACCGCTTTACCGTCACCGCTGGTAATCACGCGGGCCAGGTTTCCCCGATTGGCCAGACTCGCACTGCGCCGCCGGTGAACTCCTCGCCAGATCACCTGGGCATCGCGCTGACCTCCTGCGCTAACTGGGAAAGTGGCTTCTTCTCCGCTTACCGCGATATGGCGGAAAATGACCGCATCGACATCATTATGTGTGTCGGTGACTACATCTACGAGTACGAGGCCGGTGGCTACTCCGGCAAGGGCCCGGTTCGTGACCACAAGCCGGCTCACGAGATCATTTCTCTCGCTGACTACCGCCTGCGCTACGCCACCTACCGTACCGATGCGGACCTGCAGGAAGCTCACCGCGCAAAGCCGTGGATTGTGACCTGGGACGACCACGAGGTCGCCAACGATGATTGGCACAGTGGCGCTGAGAACCACGACCCGGAGACCGAAGGCGACTACATTGCCCGCCGCGACGCCGCTATCCAGGCGTACCTGGAGTGGCTGCCGGTTCGCGCGGTCCCGTTCTCCCAGGGCGGAAAGCTCTACCGCAGCTTCCGTTTCGGCGATCTCGCCGACCTGACCATGCTGGACCTGCGCACCTACCGTGACCAGCAGCTGAAGTTCATCCGCGCTGGCGAGACCGATGATGAGAACCGCTCCATGCTCGGCTCTGAGCAGTTCAATTACCTGCTCGGCCAGTGGCGTTCCTCGAGCGCAAAGTGGCGTGTCGTGGGCAACTCCGTCATGTTCACTCCGGTGCTGGTTCCGCCGCTGGATCCGGAGGCCACCCGCGCTGTCACCGAGCTGCTGAGCTTGCCTCAGGACGGCCTGCCGTACAACTTGGATCAGTGGGATGGCTACGCTGCTGAGCGTCGTAAGCTGATCAACATCATGGATAAGGAAGGCTACGACAACGTTGTCTTCCTCACCGGCGATATTCACTCCTCCTGGAACTGCAACGTACCGAAGGTCCCGGGCGAGTACCCGAGTGCCGGCATTGCCGCTATTGAGATTGTCTGTACTTCCGTCAGCGCCCCGAATATCGATGACATTGTGAAGCTGCCTCAGGACAACCCGATTTCCTTGGCTGCTACCGCTGGACTCAAGGCTGCGAACCCGTACGTCAACTACCTCGAGTTCGACCGCCACGGCTACACTGCCGTCTACTTCGGCCGCGAGGACGTTACCTCTGAGTACCGCCTTGTCGAGGTCAAGGAAGAACCGAACCAGCCGCTTTTCGTCGCCGCTACCTACCGCGGCAAGCCGGGTCAGGGCATGACCCAGGCTTAAGCGCCTTCTCGTCCTTTCGCTTTACGACGACTACCGAGAGCGCACCCCGCATTGCGCCCTCAGTGGCGTAGTTGCTGTTCACGACGGCCCTGCACAACATGCAGGGCCGTCTTTTTATTACCCCAAGTTCTTGTGCACAATTAATCGAATTATTAACAAACCATGTATTCAATATAAGTTGCACAATCGAGCTCAATTATCGTCAATAGACATTAAATTTCTTTGCACTTATACTGTGGGGGAAAGAAAAAAGGGCTCGATATTAATTTGAAGTTTCACCGTATTGAAGTTTCACTGTAAGCCTTCTTCATTATTACAAGTTCAGCACCAAGCTTAGGCAGGGATTCTATGGCACGCCGCGAACTAATTCAGTACATCGACGACCTTGATGGGACTCCGCTTGATTCCACAGATCACCAAGTCGTTCGTTTCTCTTTCCGCGGTAAGAACTACATTCTCGACCTCTCTCAGGAAAATGCTGAGAAGTTCGAGCAGGTATTAGAACCGTATATTGCGAACGCTTCTATTGATCACAGCACGGTTGTAGCTCCGCGTAAGCGCTCTTCCGCTAATCCCAATGCCGCTGAGGCCCGTGATCGCAATCGCAAGATTCGCCAGTGGGCACGAGAGAATGGCATGGATGTTGCAGACCGCGGTGCGCTGCCAAAGCACATTATTGAAAAGTACGAGAGCGCTAACTAGTTCTCACCCAGGTTCGTTTGCCTTCCACTGGATGTCATCCAGCTTCACTATCTTAAAGACAGGGTCCCGCCACAGCGGGGCCCTGTTTTAAAGTTGGGGCAGGTGATTCGAGTCGCTAGGATAGCGGCTGGAATTGGCACACCGGCCTAATCCGGTTGTCTTACTTTTCTTATCCTTGACATGGAGGAGTCGGCCCGTGGTTATTTTGGAACCATTTGTTTGGCTGGTCTCGTTTGTCCTTAAGGCGTGGCACCTTTTACTGGCCTCAGTGTTTCACCTGCCATCTTCTCTGTCCTGGACGCTTTCTCTCTTCCTGCTGGTGTTTACGGTGCGTGGCGCTCTGGCGTTTCTCGCGTTCCAGCAATTTATCTCGGCGCGCAAGACGGCCAACCTACGGCCGCAGCTTTTTATACTCAAGGAGCGCTACCGCAGGAGCATCGAGCCGAACTCGCCACAATACGTAAACTTTGCCAGCAAGGAAATGCGCAAAGCCGAAGGTATTAAGACCTCCGTAATGCTGGCGCCCCTCTTCGTCCAGATTCCCGTGATTATGGGTCTTGTTCGCATGCTGAGGCACATGCTGCGGGCGTCTGAGGGGCCTGGACTGCCTGCGTCTCATAATGTCGGATTCATCTCTAAGGATGAGATTTCCGACTTTCTGAGCGCGACATTCTTGGGGCAGCCTCTACCCGCGTATCTGCGCATGGACCCGGAGCAACTACAAATCCTTGGGGGCAATCATGATTCGCTGTTAGCTTTCTGCATTATCGGCATCGTGGCAGCGGCCATTTTCACCGGTTTTAACTTGGTCATTTCCTACCGCCGGTTGCAGCGCACTCTCGACTATTCCAATAGCGTCAGTGTATTCCTCAGCAAATTCATGCGCGTAATGCTTATCTACGCACCGCTGATGATCCTCTTCGCGGGGTTCTTTGGCCCAACACCTGTGGCTCTAATTGTCTACTGGGTCACCAATAACTTCTGGACACTGACCCAAAATATTATTCTCACCCGCTATGTAGAAAAGACCTACCCACTCACGGACGATTTCCGAACTCTGCAAAACCACCAAAAGGGTGAATACGAATCGGAGCGGGAAGAAAAGAAGAAGTTAAAGCAGGCCAAGCGTCGCTTTTATATCAAATCCGCATTCGCTCCGTGGAAAATAAAGCAGTATAAGAGCGAATATGCCGCTATTGAGAAGGAATCGCGGGACCGTCGTAAAGCAAAGCAGGACGAAGAATATGCCCAGGCTTTGAAAATTGCGAAGGTTCGCTACATGGTGACCCAGATGAGGCCTGGCGCTCAGGACAATTTGCCGTCCCTGACGCAGGATATGAAGATTTCCTCGGGTATAGTTCCGCCGCTTCCCGGCCTGGCTAAAGTGCGGGCAGACATGAAACGACAAGCCGAGAAAGCACAAAAGGCGCAGAAGCGGCCGAAACCAATTCTGATTGCAAAGAACCTGGGAATGCTGCTCGGCCAGAATACGAAGAATATGGTTAAGAAAGCCACCGGCTCAAAGGAGTCGGACTGGAAACGCTTCCGGGATTAGCCCGTGAGCAAAAGGCGAGAACTAGGGCGCGTTAAAAAAGGGAATTAGGTATTTACGTGACCAAGTCACGGGCCAGGTCGCGCGCCATCTGCAGCGGGTTCAGATCCTTGGACATCTTGGCACCCGCGAGGCCGCCGTCGAGGTAGAGCAACAGCATATTTGCGTGAGCAGACGGCATACTAGATTCATTTTCAGTCAGCAGCGTGTGTAGCTGTTGCCAAACCCAGGAGCGGTGATCGGCTGCGGCCTGGCGGATGTCCTGCTCCGACTCCGTTTCCGGCCGCGGATATTCACTAGCCGCATTCTGGAAGTGTGAACCACGGAAGTCGATTGCCGGCTGCTCCGCAATACACTGATCGAAGAAAGCGAGAATCTTCTCCGCCGGGGTATCCAACGAGGCCACTCGCTGCTCCCAAGCCTCCCGCCATTTGGCATCGAGGTCTTGCAGATACGCGATGACCAGCTTGTCCTTGGATCCAAACAACGAGTACAGGCTGGCTTTGGCGACATCAGCTTCCCGCAGGATGCGGTCAATGCCGACAACGCGGATGCCTTCCGTTGTAAACAGAGCTGTCGCTGATGTCAGGAGGCGCTCCCGCGGACTGGGGCGGTTACGACGGCGAGAGGAAGCGCGGCCGCCTTTTGCGCCCTTGCCCGTTGTCGCTTCTGCCACGGCAGTACCTCTCGTCCTTCCAAAGTCACACCCCGTTCTAACAGCTGCTTACTCGCAAACACCGGCATTAGCGCCATTGCTTTCAGAGCACTGAACAGGGCGTTCATAGTCTGTGATATTCCATTGTAGGCGTATCTGCGACTGTGATTTTGTAAAAGAACAAACTAGTCAGTCTTTCAGCCTCTAGTCCTACTTTAGCGTGCGATGATTGCCGCCCCCAACAGATGTCGCGACAATCGCAGAACGCCAACTTCACGACAACCGCACAACAAAAAAAGGGCATCTCAATGTTGATGAGATGCCCCGCGCTCTAGCTCACTATCCAGTAGATAGCAGCGTTACGACGCTTCGTGCATAGTCGCGCTGTTTTGCTTGGCTTACTTGCGCTTTTGAACCAGGCCGACAATCCACAACAGGATCACGGCGCCGAGCAGACAGGTGAGGAAGCTGAAGAACTTTCCGCCACCGGCGACATCAACGCCGAACAGGGTGAGCAGCCAACCGCCCAAGAAACCACCGACGATACCAACGACGATATTCAGGACGACGCCCATCTGTTCATCGGTGTTCATGATCTTAGAGCCGATCCAGCCGGCAAGACCACCGATGATAATCCAGCTGATGAAGCCCATCGTGGGACTAAAGGAGGCAGCAAGAAGAATCTCGTTCATGATAGATATTCCTTTCCCGAAATCGTTCTGACTCAACTATAAGTCTTTCCGAAAACTCTTGCATACACTGCAAGCACTATCAGGCCATTTCGGCCACTGAGAAACTAGCGAGATAACAGTCGGATAGCCACAGGAAAACTCTTATAAAATCTGCACTTTCTGCATGAAAACAGGGTTTATGCAGACGAGAGGCCTCATTTGGATAAACCGAAGCCGGCCCCGACACCTGTCGGAAACCGGCTAGGTTCTACTTATAAATATTCGGTAACGGTTTCTACTCTCGGCGCTAACCGCGCCTCGACGACCGCCGCCGGCGTCTTTTCTCAGCCCCCTCGAAGGGCGCTTTAGGCGTCAGTCTCCGGGCGGACGACCATCATCGGGCAAGCAGCCGCCTGCAGGAGTGCACGCGAAGTGGAGCCGAGCAGCATGCCCTTGAAACCTCCGCGGCCGTGGCTGCCGACGACCAGCAGCTGCGAGCCTTCCGAGGCATCAGCCAGAGCACGAACCGGGCGGTCGCGGGTAACAACCTTCTTGATGGCCACTTCCGGGTACTTCTTAGCGTACTTCTCCAGACGGTGGCCGAGCAGAGCCTTCTGCTCCTCTTCCACAACCTGCCACTGGCTCTGAGCTGCAGAAAGGCCAGCCAGGGAAGCCTGTACCTGCATATCCATCCAGGTATGAACTGCAATCAGCTCGGCACCACGGGCATCGGCCTCACGGAATGCGTACTCCGTTGCCTTTTCGGAAATATCGGAGCCATCGACACCGACAACGACAGGACCGTACTTGGTCTCATCGGTGACCAGGTTGTCCTCGCGGACAACAACAACCGGGCACGATGCGTGGGAAACAACAGCGGCGGAAACCGAACCCATGACCATGCCAGAGAGCCCACCCAGACCGCGAGAGCCCATAACCACCATGGTTGCCTGCTCAGACAGGTCGAGCAGCATGTCAATCGGGCTGCCCTCTTCAATCTGGTGGCTGACATCTACTGACGGTGCGAAGTCGAGGGCAATCTTCTTGGCCTCGTTAATCTTCTCCAGGGTCTCGGCCTCAAGATCGTCGTAAAGCTCCTGCGGCGGAACCATGCCCTCTGCGTAGAGGAACTGCGGCATGGAGTAGCTGCTGACCAGACGGAGCGGCTCACCGCGCTTCACTGCGGTGTTAGCGGCCCACTTGACGGCGGTCTTGGATGCCTCCGAGCCATCGACCGCGCACACAATGATGTTCTGCCTTGGCATTGATTGCCTCCTTATTATGCGATCCATAAAAATTGGCTCTCCGCGGCCCGACCGCAACGCAGCTACACCTATCGCACCTGCTTGGACGCCATTTTAATGGACAAGCTTTGCTATTTAGTCAACTCTTCCGAGCCAACCCTTTTATTACTTTCACCTCCACCCTACCCCCATTATGTTGCGACCGACAGGGCAGAATGTTGTCCACCTACGCCATTAGGGGCGGTACCAACACAGCCCTGCGCCAGCAGCTCCGCTTGCCCGCCGGGTGAATCCGGGGCACCTGTTAAAGTCAGCCGTATGCGTCGCATGCCACTGCCCATTCGCGATGGGCTCAACCCCTCCCGCATCGCCGCTCCCGGGCGTCGTGGCGATGCCCCCACCCGTGCGTGGGATCTGCTCGCAGGCGCTATCGCAGGTCAAACCTACCGCCACCCAGACGATGATGAAGCGGCTGTGGCCAAGCGTTTTGCAGATGGGCTCGTCGTTCGCGCCAACTCAGTGCCCTACAGTCCAGATGACATGGTGAAGCCCGGCGCGGAAATGTGGTTTTACCGCACCCCGGCACCGGAGCGCACAATCGCGGGGCCGATGCCGATTGTCTTTCAAGATGACAACCTTGTGGTCGTCGACAAGCCGTCGTTTTTGGCAACGATGCCGCGCGGCCGACACATTACGGAAACTGCTGTGGTTCGCCTGCGGCGGGAGCTGGGTAATCCGGAGTTGGTTCCCGCGCATCGCCTCGACAGGCTGACGTCGGGGTTGCTCATCTTTACCGCCCGGCGCGAGGTTCGCGGCGCCTACCAGGGGCTTTTCGCATCGGGGGAAGTCACTAAGCGCTACCACGCACTGACGTCGCCTACACCCATCGCTGGCGCGGCCAGCGAAGCCCTGCCCGAGACCCCACTGGAATTGCGCACACGACAGCACAAAATTGCTGGCCAGATGCAGGCTTATACTCTCGAGGGCGAGCCAAACGCCCACACCATCATCGAGCGCATTTCGCTTGTCGACGTGCCTTCGGACGCCGACGGCCTCGCTGCCGACAGTGGTCGCGTTGCGCTGTGGCAATTGAAGCCCATCACCGGACGTACTCATCAGCTGCGGCTGCACTTGAGTGAACTGGGCTTTCCCATCCTGGGTGACCAGTACTACCCGGAGATTCTGCCGCTGGAGGCCGAGAATACCTCGGAGCCCCTGCACCTGGTCTGTGTTGAAATGAGTTTCGCTGACCCCGTGACTGGGGAACAACGAACGTTCCATTCCCGTCGCAGCGTTTTCAATCCGCTTTCGCTGCCGGATATTAATTCGCCGTTGATCAAATCTAATTAGAAGAGAGCCCCTCCCCCATGTCTGCCAAGCATGCAAAACGCCCCACCAAATCATCCGCTGAGTCTTCTTTGAAGCATTCCGCCCCACCAGCGGCGGCCTACGCTGAGGGGCTCACCAAGAAGTACGGTGTCGGCAATGCCGCTGTTACTGCACTGGACCATGTCGATATCTCTTTTGCCGCTGGTGAGTTCACCGCGATCATGGGGCCGTCCGGGTCGGGTAAGTCGACATTGATGCACTGCATGGCCGGCTTGGACTCCGCGACGTCGGGAAGCGCGTACATCGGCACGACGGAACTGTCGAAGCTGTCGGACAAGGAGATTACGGCGCTGCGGCGTGACCGCCTGGGCTTTGTGTTCCAGTCCTTCAACTTGGTGCCGACGTTGACAGCGGCGGAGAACATCACCCTGCCTATCAATATCGCTGGTCGTAAGGTGGATAAGCAGTGGTTCGAGGAAATCACCACGCGCCTCGGGCTTAAAGAACGGCTTACGCACCGCCCCTCGGAACTGTCCGGTGGCCAGCAGCAGCGTGTCGCCTGTGCGCGTGCCATTGTCAGCCGGCCGGAGATCATCTTTGGAGATGAGCCGACGGGCAACTTGGACTCGAACTCATCCCGTGAGGTGTTGACGATTCTCCGCGATGCGGTTGATGACATCGGCCAGACCGTTGTCATTGTGACGCATGATGCCACCGCCGCGTCCTACGCAGACCGTGTTGTGTTCCTCGCGGATGGCCGCGTGGTTGACGAGCTTCGCAACCCCACGCCCGCCGATATTTTGGCGCGCATGGCAGATATTGAGAATCTTTAGGAAGGCAGGTCATCTCTCCCCATGGCATCATCGTCTTCCACGCTAAGCCGCGTCGCCTGGCGTAATATCACCTCGCACAAGTTGCGCCTCGTGCTCACAATTATTTCGGTCGTGCTGGGCACAGCCTTCATCACCGGCGCATTTGTGTTCACATCATCGCTGGACAAGGCCTTTAAGGGCGCAATGAGTACCGCTTATGACGGTGTCGACGTGGTGGTGACGGCCCCAGCTGACAATCCCGGTGCTCTCACCGAAGAAACCGCGCAGGAAATCGAAAGCTTCCCCGGGGTCCGAGCCCTCAACATTGGCGATCCCAACAACAGCATTACGGCCACAGGAGCCGACGGCAAGCCGATTCAAACCAATGGTTCGCCATCGATGGGTCTTCCCTACTATCCAGCGGCCGAAGCGGTGGGCAACAAGGTCACGGTTACCGAGGGGCACGCGCCGGAAACACCAGGTGAGGTGGTCGTCAACTCCACCACCGCCGAACTCGGCAACCTCCACGTCGGCACTGAAATCAAAGTGGCCACCCGCCTCGATCGGGCGACGGTGAAGGTTGTCGGCATCGCTGATACCTCCATCGACGAAACCGGCTACCTCGCGGTCTTTTTCACCCAGAATCAGTGGCGCAAGCTCTACGGCGCGGACAGCCATATGGACATGTTCACCCTCGCCGCCGATTCCACCACTGACGCTGCCACGCTTACCCGTGATGTCGCAGAAGCATTCCCCGAGCTCAAGGTAGAGGCAGGCTCTAAGCTCGCCGAGGAGGCCTCCGAACGTGTCTCCTCTGCCTTAAGCTTTGTCAACTACTTCCTCATCGCTTTCGGGCTCATCGGGCTGCTTGTGGGCATCTTCATCATCTCCAATACTTTCACCATGCTGGTCACTCAGCGCATGAAGGAGTTCGCTCTCCTCCGCGCCCTCGGTGCTTCACGACGACAGCTCACTGCGTCCGTCCTCTTGGAGGCATTCATTGTTGGCCTCATCGGTTCCGCACTAGGTGTCATCACGGGATTTGGGCTGAGCCAGGGGCTATTCATGCTTCTCGATGCCATGAGTATCTCCATGCCCGGCGATGGCCTGACATTCGAACCGGTGGCAGTCATCGTTCCTCTCCTTGTCGGCGTGGCCATCACCATGATCGCCGCCTGGACGCCGGCCGCCCGCGCTGGCGCGGTCCCTCCTGTAGAAGCCATGCGCTCTGGGGATCAAACAACCAGCAATAGCCTCAGTGCTAGGACGTGGACCGGTACTGTGCTGGCGTCCGCCGCGATCGCAATCATTGCCTGGGCATTGCAGTGGAACGACGCAGAAACCAAGATTCGTGCCATCTTCGTTGGTGTCGGTGCAGTGATGGCCGTAGCCTCCGTCTGGCTTGTCGGACCCGCGCTGTCCATGCCTCTGATCGGAGGACTGGGGCGCGTCGTAGGTGCGCCTTTTGGAACCGTCGGCAAGCTTGCGGCAACGAACTCCCACCGCAATCCGCGCAGAACGGGAACCACATCGTTTGCACTGACGCTCGGGCTTGCGCTGGTGACTGTGATCGGCATGTTCGGCGTATCCATGAAGGAGGCGGTCAATGAGTGGTCAGAGACCAATCTGACGGCTGACTTCGTACTCTCGCCACCTCTGACCGCGCATTCGGCCCTGCCGCTTGGGGTCGAGGACGCAGTGAAGGATATCGATGGTGTCGACGACACCGCAACCTTGTCGATTGGCGCGCTACTGGTAATCCCACCTGAGGAAGCCGCCACGATGATAGCTTCCGACGGCGAACAAACTGAAGTCGGACCGGAATCTAGTAATGCGTCGGTTTTCAACTCCAACGTCGGCAAATGGTACGGCACTCGCGCCATCCAGGGCTCCCTGGATCTGGCCAAGCCGGATGCGGGAATTGTCATCAGCGAATCAACAGCGAAAAAGAATAGTTGGAACGTTGGCACTGAACTCGCAGTTGTTTCCAAAGGCGGCATAACACGGCTCCCCGTCACCGGCATTTTTGCTGACACAAGTGATCCCGGCCAGTCGATTATGGTCTCCGACGAAGCCGCCCATAAATATGTCAAAAGCAGCCACCTGTTGCCTTTCCAGACCTACGTCGATATTTCTGATTCCATCGCGGCAGACAGCGGCTCCATGGATGAAATGAAGCAAAAGCTTAGCGACGCAGTTGCGGACTACCTCGTAGTACAGGTGATGACTGCTAAGGAGTTTGCGGGTCTGGCTAATGCCTCTATCGATATCATGCTGGGAATCGTCTACGCTCTGCTGGCCCTGGCGGTCATCATTTCGATTCTGGGAATTATCAATACTGTCGCACTCTCAGTTGTCGAGCGCCGCCAGGAGATTGGCATGCTTCGGGCCGTCGGCCTGCAACGCTCGGGGATTCGCCGGATGATTCGCCTGGAATCTGTGGAAATCTCCATTTTCGGCGCGGTTGTAGGTATTGTCCTCGGCTTGTTCCTCGGCTGGTCACTTCTGACCGTGCTGAAGGATGAGGGCCTGAATACTATCGCGGTACCGTGGCTGCAGATCGTTCTCATGCTGCTTGGGTCTGCGCTTGTGGGCATTATTGCTGCTCTCGGCCCTGGTCAGAAAGCCGCGAAGACACCGCCCCTGGCCGCTATCGCAGACGAATAGTCGCCGTTATATGAAAGCGCCCCGTGCAGATATTGTTTCTGCACGGGGTTTCTATTTCGCCTTATCGCCTACGCCGAATCAGCAATCCAGCTCACGCATTTCCACTGGAAATTCACACGGCCGCGTTGGCCTTGCGAACCTCGCGTTCACGATTCTTCAGCGCCTTATTGAGAAGCATAAAGAACCACACAAAGCCGACCGTCAGGATAATGTGGCCGAGTCCTGCAATTCCCGAGTACATCGCACCCCAGGCCTCCGGGCCTGAAACAACGTGCACGATACCGTTAGCCACCATCATGCCAATCGTCCAAACAATGCCGACATTCTGAACGATGAACCAGCGATCAAAGCCCTTGACAGCTGAAATATTGAATTGACCATCCAATGCCAGCGCAACCAAGAAAAAGATTGTGCCAAGAACAAGGAAATGCGTGTGCAGCGTATTGAGCTGCGTTTTATCCCCGAAATCCATCGCACGGGTAAATTCACGATAGAAAACGCCAGAAAACAGACCAAGACCGAGATACACCGAAGCAGCTGTGAATAACTTACGCATACTTCGTAGCCTACTCAGATAACGCTGGCTTCTAAACGGACCAAACCCAGGGGGTTAAACGAAAGTTTGATTCCGCGAATCTAGACGGCCTCAAACTAACCGCGCGAATCGAGCCACCACACGTTTCGGCACAGTTTTGGATAGGGCCATCACCAGGCCATATAGGCCGGGCGCTACCTCCGCCCGACCCCTCTCCGCTCCACGTAACGTGCGCTCCACTAGATAACTGAGATTCTGCTCCGGCATGAGACGCAACTTCACCGACTTCGCCTGCTTCACGACGTCCCGTAGCGCCTTGGTCTTAACCTTTCCCGGGTAGCAAATAGTTACAGTTACACCATTAGGTTTCAATTCCTCTCCAAGGCAGATACCCCAGTGCCGAATAAACGCTTTCGATGCTGTGTACACCGCCAGCCCTGGAGTTGGTGCTACAGCTGAGATCGATGAAACGAAAATGATGTGGCCGTTCTTTTCGAATAAATCGTTTAGCGAGTAAACCGCTGCGACCGTACCGCGAATATTCGTCTGTATCATTTGATCAGCCTGCGAAAAATCCTGGGTTTTAACATCGCCATAATTCGCATACGCGGCATTGAGGATTAAATAAACTATCGTCGCGTGATGGCGGTCAACATGATTCCGGAGTTTATCGCCAAAATCATCATCGGACTGATCTAGACAAAGATATCGAAGACGAGGACCTTGCCTCTGCGAGAACTCAGCGTCTTCACCGGAAGAATCATCGTTGTAGCTACGAGAAACACACCAAATTTCATCTAGGTCTGGACGTAGCTGCCCAAGTCTATCGGCAAAGACGGCGCCTATGCCCCGAGATGCTCCAGTCACGATTCCCACTCGCATGAATTCCAAGATACAGCCGACTGAGTCGAGCAATTAAAACGGCGCCGACGTAGCGCGCCGCATAGGAATAAGCATACGAACAGCAAAATGCAGCACTAAAACGCTAGTTAATTCTGTTTACCCGTAGGTACAAAAGTGGGCCGCAGCAGCCCACCCCACACGGGAACTGGCTACCACGACCCACAC
>NZ_KV836314.1:0-10400 GCF_001838335.1 Corynebacterium sp. HMSC075F02
ATTTTTGTCATAAACGTAGTCAGTAACTCGCATTGGAGTTACTTGGCTGAGCTCGTCACGGGCTAAGATAGTGAAAATTATTTTTCTAGCTCAGTTTGAGGAGTGACCGACGTGCTAGCTGACATCATTGATGTGCTTGCTGACCCCATCGATGGCACTGATTTGAAGTTTGGTGATGCCGAACGAATGACTCTGAAGTCCGAATCCGGACATAGCTATGATGTCGCCCGCCAGGGTTACGTTACGCTCGCCGGAGGGGCTGGTCTGCGCTACACCGGCGATGACGCCAAGATGATTACCGCCCGCGAGGAGTTCCTCTCTGGTGGCCACTATGCTCCATTCGTTGAGGCAGTTACAGGCAACGTCCAGGACGTGCTTGACGACGCCAACGTGTCCGAAGCCGCCAGCCCAGTCATCTGCGAAGTCGGTGCGGGCACTGGTTATTACCTCGCACACACGCTGGACAGCATTCCCAATTCTCGTGGCGTAGGCATTGATGTGTCTGTGCCGGCCGCCAAGCACCTGGCCAAGAGCCACCCGCGCCTCGGTGCGGTTGTGGCCGATGCGTGGGCACGGTTGCCGCTGCGTGATGGTTCCATCGATGCGCTTACTGTTGTCTTCGCACCTCGCAACGCTGAGGAGTTCGCTCGCGTGCTCAAGCCGGGCGGCCAGGTTGTGGTTCTGACTGCCACCACTGGTCACTTGGGTGAGCTTCGTGAGCCACTGGGCATCATCGATGTCGAGCGCGGCAAGGTCGAGCGCATGATTTCCCAGGCAGAGGGGCACCTCGTGCCTGTTGGCGACCCGGAGCTGGTGGAGTTCGGTATGAATCTCAACCAGAGTGCAATTGCCGCTCAGATCGGTATGAGCCCGTCGGCACGCCATATTCACCCGGAGGTGCTGCAGGAACGCATTGCAGCGCTACCTGCAGAGATGTACGTCACCGCCCGTGCCTACGTCACCCGTCTGGGGCGCCCGGGCGACTAGCGCCTACTCCTTGACCTCGGTTTTGTGAATCTGTTCATCCAGGTCTTCCGGATCCAGGTCAGCATCCGAGAATTCCGCCGTTAGCGGAAGGCGAAGCTGCAGGTCAGTGCCCGGGCACAGTTCGATAGTGCCCGAGCGCAGCTTAAAGTCCAGCACATGCCCGCCGCCGGTGCCGCCTTCCGCAAGGAAGTGCACGTGACAGCCGGGCACCGAAATTCCCTTCTCGTACACCGGCGTGCGGAAGCCCGCAATCGTGCCCCGCAGGTTCTGGAAATCAACCGACGCGTCTTCTTCCGTCGCATCAACCATCTTCTGGTACGGCTTTTCCTGCTTTACGACGGTTCGAGTCTTCACCCACTCAAATTCGCCGGTAATCCGCAGTGCGTACATAAAGTTTTGGCTCGGCACCAGGGAATCGATGATGGGGCTAATTTCCTTGCGAGTCAGGTTTTCCGGCGCATCCATCACCGTGTGAGGAACGAAGTTGGTGACCACCGTGTAGGGGCTGCGCTGATCCATGGTGGCCCGGGTCGCGGAGCCGTCGTGACGCACCTGCCAGCAGACACCGTCGAGGATTACCATTTCGCCATCGAGACCGTCGAAGGTGCCGATGCCGAAGTTTCCATGACCAAGGATTTCGCCAATGGTCATCTCGCCGTCGTAGATGCCATCGAGCAGTGCGGACATCAGTGAGTTTTGGAAAATTGTGTGTCGGACCGTTGGAAAATTCTCGTGAGTGGTCATGGAAGCCATTATATTCGCGGTGCTTGTGGCTCAGTTTGTTCGGCGTTTTCGGTCCGATGGTGTGGGAGGACTCTGCGGCACGAAGAACGCCCTGCGGAAAAATCCACAGGGCGTGATTTGGTGAATCGAGCGGTTGGTTCTACTTCGGCTGGATGGTGACTGATACGTGGTCAGCAGTGGAGACGATATGAACCGTCTGGCCATCGGCAGCGACAGTGGCGTGGCCACCCTCGACATTCACTGTGAACCCATTCGGGAAGTTGATTGAGGGCACAACGAGCTCGCTGGTGGAACCAGGTGCGAAAACTCCGGTGCCGTCGACGCGGCTATTGTTCCAGCTGGCCTGGTAGACACGGGTGTCGTGGTTCCAGTCAGTAGCTTGCGGGGTGCCTGCGACCGCCCGCAGGTGTGGAGCGGCGAGGATGGTCATCTTGTCGCGGTTGAAGGCATCGGCACCTACGGGTCCTGGAACAGTCGGGTCGAAGACCATGCCCTGTTCCTTCTGGTTCTGCGTCGTCGGGTCGTCGCATCCGCAGTAGGACCAGTACTGCCAGCCGACCATGTGGCGGCGGGCAAGCGAAATTACGCCATTGAGGGTATCGGCATCGTCGGTGGCGCCGAACTCGGAAAGCAGTGTGGCCGAGCCGTTACCGGATGAGACGATTTCCGCATTGTCGAAGGTACGACCATCGAAAAAGTCACAGCCCGTGTAGGTGTTGAACAGGGCATTCGTGGTGCAGTAGACATGCCAGCTGAGAGCCGTACCAGCGGTTTCAGGAACCTTCGGGGCTGCCGGATTGGTGTTCAATCCGGTGTTCCACATGGAGTAGGGCTCGTAGTGGACAATAGCGTCCTGGTCCTTGGCGACAATCTGCTTGGCAGCCTTCTGGTGCAGTTCATCGAGCTTTTCCTTAGCCGGGCCGCAGTCGCCGAGAGCCAAATAGCACAGGGGGTATGCCGAGCCTGGCCACGGTTCATTAATGATGTCGTAGCCCATCAGTCCCGGCATGTCGCCAAGGCGTTTGGCGACATGGCCCCACATGGCTGCGTAACGCTCCTGCAACCCAACACCGCCCGGCCCTTCGCGGTTATTCAGGAAATTGTCGTATGCCCTAATGAGGCCGATATTGAGGGCCTGGTTAGCGGGGAAGCCAACCTTCAAGAGGCTGGGAACGCCGTCGTCAATGACAGCCCAATCCGGGGCAAATTCGCCTTCGAACTTCTCGTTGTACATGTCCTGGTGGGCATCGACCAAGACCGCGATTCCACGCTCAGTGAGCATGGAGATAGTGCGGGCAATGGAATCCAGGTATTTGTCGTTGTACTCGCCGGGCTCTGGCTCTACTGCTTTCCAGATAATGCCGACTCGCATGGAGTCGAAGCCCTGCTGCACGAGCCAGTCAGCATCGTCCTCGTTAAAGCCTCCGGCCTCTGGGGTGTAAGGATCGTGCTTGTAGACGATGTTCGACCCCTGAGTGAGGAAAGCTCGGCCGTCACCATCGGTAAACCAGCGACCGGACTGCCCAAGGGGACCACGCTCGGTGATGGTAGCGGTACTAGGGGATGGTGCTACTTCTGTAGCGAGCGCCTGATGCGGTACTGCACCCGCTAGCGCTATGGCAATGGCGGCACCAGCTGCTGCCACCTTCTTAGTGAATCTCATACTCAGGATGCTATTGACCAGTAATGATAAATTCAGCCAAAACTCAAATTAGGTTTAGAAAAGTGGGCAAGGGCATAAGTAAATGTCCTGAACGGGGTTAGTAAAAAGGCTAAGAAAGGCCCACCGCTTCCTTCTCGGAAGCGATGGGCCTTATGAGGAGACTCCGTCCACCGCGCATCCGTGGCGTCTCGCAGACAGCCAGCTACATCAAAGACTTATAAACCTCAACGGTCTGCTGAGCGATGTTCTCCCAGCTAAACACATCTTCAGCACGCCTCTTACCCGCCTGGCCAATCTTGGTAGCGCGGTCGCGGTCGGCGACCATGTTGTTAACCGCGGCAGCGATTCCACGCTCGAAGCCCTCCGGATCAGACTCGTCGTAGTGAACCAAAGTGCCGGTTTCGCCATCGACGACAACCTCCGGAATGCCGCCGACATCAGAGGCGACAACGGCGGTGCCACAGGCCATAGCCTCAAGGTTAACGATGCCCAGCGGCTCGTAGATGGACGGACAGACGAACGAATCCGCGGCTGTCAGGATCTCCTGGATCTTCTCCTTCGGCAGCATGTCCTGCACCCAGAAAATGCCATCGCGCTTCTCCTGGAGGTCATGGACGAGCTGCTCAGTCTCCTTCGCGATTTCCGGGGTGTCCGGAGCGCCGGCGCACAGAACGAGCTGCACACCGTCGTCGAAAAGCGATGCGGCCTTGACCAAATGAGCGACACCCTTCTGACGGGTGATGCGGCCGACGAACGCGACCATCGGGCGAGACGGGTCAACGCCGAGCTCCTCCAGGACAGACCAGCCGTTCTGTTCCTTGGACTCTTCCCACGTCGGGCGCGGGTACCACAGCTCGGTGTCGATACCGTTCAGGACAACGTGGACCTTGTCGGGGGAGATACGCGGGTAGGCATCCAGGATGGCGTCCTTCATGCGCGCGGAAACAGCAATGACAGCGTCTGCGTACTCCATAGCATTGCGCTCGGACCAGCTGGAAACGTCGTAACCGCCGCCAAGCTGCTCGCGCTTCCATGGGCGGTGCGGCTCCAGTGAGTGCGCGGTTGCCACATGCGGAATGCCCTTGAGCAGACCAGTGAGGTGACCGCCCAGGCCCGAGTACCACGTGTGAGAGTGGACGACATCAATGTCGGTTGCCGCGGCGGCATTTGCCATGCGCAACCCCGTGGACAGCGTCTTAATCGAGGCGTTGGCATCCTTCAACTCCGGGTCAACGCCGTGGACATATACATCCGCCTCATCGCGAGGAGCACCCATGCAGTGCACATCGACGTCAACGCCGTCGAGGCCGCGCATGAAACGAGTCAGTTCAGTTACGTGAACACCTGCTCCGCCGTAAATCTCCGGAGGGTATTCCTTGGTCATCATGGCAACACGCATAGTTCCAGCGTAACCAGATTTGACAATTTCCGTCGCTTGATATGCCTGGGTGTGGGTAGCGGGGAGGGGAGACTGGCAGCGAGGAACGTAAATCGCATATAGGTTGGTTGGTGTGAGGAGTCAACCACATGTTTTGTCCATTGTCCTTGCCGGTGGCGAAGGCAAGCGTCTCTTCCCGCTGACGGAAGACCGCGCTAAGCCCGCCGTGCCTTTCGGCGGTAGCTATCGGCTTATCGACTTCGTGCTGTCGAACCTGGTCAACGCAGGTTTCTTGAAGATCTGTGTGCTGACCCAGTACAAGTCCCACTCGCTCGACCGTCACATTTCGCAGGCGTGGCAGCTGTCTGGCATCACCGGCCAGTACGTCACCCCGGTGCCGGCTCAGCAGCGTCTGGGTAAGCGCTGGTTCACCGGTTCGGCGGACGCGATTCTGCAGTCGCTGAACTTGGTTTACGACGAGGATCCGGAGTACGTCATCGTCTTCGGTGCCGACCACGTCTATCGCATGGATCCGCAGCAGATGCTGGAGGCCCACATCGAGTCTGGCGCTGGCGTGACGGTCGCTGGTATCCGCGTCCCGCGTTCTGAGGCCAGCGCATTCGGTGTCATCGATGCCGATGACAACAACCGAATCACCGAGTTCCTGGAGAAGCCGGCTGATCCGCCCGGCACCCCGGATGACCCGAACTCGACGTTCGCGTCGATGGGTAACTACATCTTCACTACCTCCGCGCTTATCGACGCTATTAAGCGTGACTCGGAAGATGAAAACTCCGACCATGATATGGGCGGAAACATTATTCCGATGCTGGTAGAGGAGGGCGAAGCTTTCGTCTGGGACTTCAAGGACAGCTACGTTCCGGGTGAGACCGAACGTGACAAGGGCTACTGGCGTGATGTCGGTACCATCGATGCCTTCTACGAGGCCAACATGGACCTGATTTCCGTCCACCCGGTGTTTAACCTCTACAACAAGAAGTGGCCAATCCACACCTTCTCAGAGGAGAACCTGCCTCCGGCCAAGTTTGTCCAGGGCGGTATTGCTCAGGCTTCGATGGTCGGTGCTGGTTCGATTGTCTCCGGTGGTACGGTCCGCAACTCGGTGATTAGCACCAACGTTGTGGTCGAGGATGGCGCGACGGTGGAGGGCTCGGTTCTCTTCCCAGGCGTTCGCGTCGGCCGCGGAGCAGTGGTTCGCCATGCGATTTTGGACAAGAACGTTGTAGTTTCCGACGGCGCCATTATCGGTGTCGATCCGGAGAAGGACGCAGAGCGCTTCAAGGTCAGCGCTGGTGGCGTTGTGGCCGTTGGTAAGAACCAGGTTATCTAGACTGTCTGAGTCCGACCGGCTGAAAAGGCACGTACCGTGGGGTACGTGCCTTTTGCCTTTAACCCTTTTTGCTACCTAGTTGCTACCTAGCCCCAAAACTGGCAGCCCTAAAAGTTGCGGGCTGCACCTGTGAATATGGGGTGCGCATGTGAATACGGGCATGGGCTGCAAATGTGAAACTGTGTGAGTTTATGACACTTTCAAGCCATTTTTCGGGCCATTTTTGTCATAAACGCAGTCAGTAAGTCGCAGTGGCCCACCGCTGCCGCTAGCCGGCCGGCCAACAGTAGAAAACTACTTCTTCACCAGCACAGTGGTGCCAGCTGCTAGAGGTAGGCGCATCACGTAAGCGTCGTCAAGCTGGAGCATATATTCGTCGGCTTCACGGGCAGCGACGGTGTCACGGTCAGTGCGTGACGAGTCAGCGACAGTGCCGTCGAGGAGCGCGCCGGTCAGGACGAGCGCGCCACCGGAGCGAAGCAGCGGCCAGGCCTTTTCCTGGGCGGCGCGGAGGATCGCCGGGGCGACGTCCAAGTAGACCAAGTCGTAGGAGTCGGCGGCCAGTCGATCCATGACCTCCAGTGGCTGCGAGGGCAGGAAGCGCTGTCGGTTGGGGCGGATGCCTGCGGCTCGGAAAGCGGACTTCGCCAGAGACTGGTGCTCGAGCTCCGGGTCGATGCAGGTGAGAACGCCGTCATCGCCGAGACCCGCGGCCAGGTGCAAACCGACGACGCCTGCCGCAGGCGATGCGATGACAGCGGCAGGGTGACCGTCGCGGCGGGCACTGGTCAGAGCCATGAGCGAGGTCAAAGCGGCGCCGGTCATCGTATCGGGGACGGCAACTCCGTATTCGCGAGCGCTCTCTCGGGCGCTTTCAAGGGCCTCGGAGACTACGGTCGTGTTGTTGACGTGCTGTGCAATAGCGTCACGTGCGGATAGCGGGGTAGCAGAAGAACTCGTTTCGGACACGCTTTATAGCGTAGGAAAAAACTTCGGGCAGGGTAGCGGGGCGCGCCGGTCAGTGCCGGACTAGGTGGGTAAACAAGCCTCAAATTTGTCTGGACTCTCAAACTATTTTCAGGGTAAGGTCACTACAAACCTAAGGTTGGTAAGGAACACTGAACCTCATGCCTGAACGAGTCAAGTCCGAACTAGTCAGCGCAGGCGACAGCCGCGAGGACGCCCCGTCCGCTGATGTAACTGAGCAACTGTCCGGCACCGCGGCTTTTGACGCAGGTGTGGGGGAGATGCCGTCGTGGTCGGAACTGGTCCAGGCCCACGCGGATAGTGTTTACGGGCTCGCTTATCGGTTGACTGGTAACCAGCAGGACGCGGAAGACCTGACGCAGGAAACATTCATGCGTGTGTTCCGCTCGCTGAAGTCATACCGTCCCGGCACTTTTGAAGGCTGGCTGCATCGGATTACCACTAACCTGTTTTTGGATATGGTCCGGCACCGGCAGGTCATCAGGATGGAGGCGTTGCCGGAGAACTACGACCGCGTCCCGGGCACGCTGAAGA
The DNA here is from genome assembly GCF_001838335.1 of Corynebacterium sp. HMSC075F02. Classification (NCBI taxonomy): domain Bacteria; kingdom Bacillati; phylum Actinomycetota; class Actinomycetes; order Mycobacteriales; family Corynebacteriaceae; genus Corynebacterium; species Corynebacterium sp. HMSC075F02. The sequence continues at coordinate 7,645 of NZ_KV836314.1, forward strand.
CCCCGGAGCAGGCCGTCGATGACGCGATGCTCGACCCGGATTTGGAAATCGCGCTGGCTGAGCTGCAGCCGGACTATCGCGCGGTGGTTGTCCTCTGTGATGTGGTGGGGCTGACCTACGAGGAAATTGCCAGCACCCTTGGGCTCAAGATGGGCACTGTGCGTTCGCGTATTCACCGGGCACGTTCCAGCTTGCGGGCGACGTTGGAGCGCCTGGAGAAGGAACGACAGGAGCTGCCGGAGTCGGTCACCGCAGGCTAGATTTCCCGCACTCAATCCGCGGGAGCGGCTATTGTGGGGCTAGTTAAATAGGTGCGATTTCTGGAGGTGCTGCAGTCTGTGATTCAGCAGGGCGATGACAAGCGTTTTTTGTCAACGGAGCATCTCGGCACCGAGGCGATTGCCGCTTTTGTTGACGGCGAGTTGTCGGTCGTAGCTGAGCGTCGTGCGCAGGCGCACCTGATGGCATGCCCGGAGTGTCGCCGGGAGGTCGCGAAGCAGCGGCAGGCAGCCAAGCGTCTGCGTGATAGTGCGCCCTTGCACATTCCAGCTGAGCTGCGCGCTCGTATTGCTGATTTCGCAGGCAGTTGCGAGGACTCAGAGCCCCATCGGTCGGCGCGGCATCTCACGCACCGTCCGCCGGAGTCGCTGAGTGCCGCGTTGGAGCAGATCGTTCGCGGTTTTCGTAAAGGTGGTAGTCACTAGTGGGCAAACATCGCTCTTTCGATGATTCCGCGTTCGCCCCGGACTCCGATCGTGCCGCCGCAACTGGCGGGTTACAGCGTGCTCCAGGGCAGAAGCTTGACGACGACACCAGTGCGACCGCCCAAGAGTATTCGCCGTGGCAGGATTCGTCGTCACGCATGACGACGGGGCGTCCAGCCCGCAAACCCGAAGCGAAAAAGAAGCCTCGCCCGAAGACGGCTCCCCGCGTCAGCGCGCGGGAAGTGATTTTTGGCCGCGAGGTGCCGTGGCGTGTGATTGCGGCATCGTCGGCCGTGGTGCTGCTCATTGGCGGTGTTGGCGGCTTTGTTGGCGGTTGGGCTGGCAAGTCTTTCCGCTCGGACTACCAGCGTGTGGAGCTGCAGCAGATCGAGGGGCGGCCGGGCAACGGTGATTTGACTGAAATCGGCAAGGTGGCGGAGGCTCTTCGTCCCGCGGTGGTGTCGATTGCGGTCAGTGCCGGTGAGGTCTCGGGCGTGGGCTCGGGGTTTGTCATTGATGGTGACGGTCATATTTTGACGAATAACCACGTCGTTTCGGCGGTGGCGGACCGGCAGGATATGCAGGTCTCCGTAACGTTTTGGGACGGCGGAAAGCTGAAGGAAGTGCCGGCCAAGATTATTGGCCGCGACCCGAAGACCGACCTCGCTGTGATTAAGGTCGAAGATGTTGCGGGGCTGACTGTGGCGCAGCTTGGTGATTCCAACGCGGTTGCGGTCGGTGACACAGTGATTGCGATGGGCTCGCCGCAGGGGCTTGGCGGCACGGTGACCTCGGGCATTGTCTCGGCGCTCAATCGCCCGGTGCGCCTGGCTGCTGAGGGGACCGACACGGACGGTTACGCCGATGCGATTCAGACCGATGCCTCCATCAACCCGGGTAACTCGGGTGGTCCACTGGTGGATATCCGCGGTGCCATTATCGGTATTAATACGGTGATTTTCAGTAGTTCGGGTGGCTCACAGGGGTTGGGCTTTGCGATTCCAATCAATTCAGCCGTTGCCATCGCGGAGCAGCTCATCGCCGGTGAGCAGCCGGTTCATCCGGGGATTGGCGTGACAGCGCGCACGGTTTCCAATGGCGCACTGACTGGTGCCGAGATTGCCAGCATCCTGCCGGGAGGCGTTGCCGACCGGGAAGGCCTGCAGGAAGGCGATGTGATTACGGCTGTGGGAGACCGCGCGGTATCGTCCGCAGATGAGCTCACGGTGGCGCTGTGGACTGTTGGCGCTGGTAATGAGGCGGTATTGAAGATCGTTCGCCACGGAGCCGAGCTGGAGGCGAAGATCACGCCGGAGTAGGGGGCGCTGGTTTCTGCGGATTTAGCAGATTTGGTGGATTTGGCCACGCAATGCTGCATGCGAGGTGCACTGTAACTAAGGTGGTATAACGTGTTTTCTAATGTTGGCTGGGGCGAGATTCTTGTCCTCTTTATCCTCGGACTAATTCTCATCGGACCTGAGCGGTTGCCGAAGGTAATTGAGGACGTCCGCGCATTGCTCTTGGCTGCGCGCACCGCAATCAATGACGCACGCGATAACCTCTCGGACGAGTTCGGCGAAGACTTCGACGATCTTCGCAAGCCGCTGCAGGAGCTCAACGATCTCCGTCGTCTCAACCCGAAGACCGCCATCACCAGGACGCTTTTCGACGGCGATGACACCTACCTGGACATGCTCTCCGGTAAGCCCGCAGCGGGTGGTGGCGGAACTGGTGCAGCCGGAGCTGCAGGAGCGGCCGGGCCTGCGGGTCAGCAGTACCAGCAGTCCAATACGAACCAGCCAGTGCAGCCGGCTCCGTCGCAGCAGCCGCTCCCGCAGCCGGGGACGTGGCAGGATCCAGTTGCCCAGGCCCGCCAACAGCAAGCACAGCAAACACCACAGCAGCCGCAACAACCTCAGCAGCCCCGTGGGGTGCAGGCCTGGGTCGACGACGACAACCTATAGAGGTTGCAAACCGTTCCCGACCGCAAGTTACTGACTAGGTTTATGACACTTTGAGCACAAATTTTGCCACGAAAGTGTCATAAACCTA